>JAICLL010000209.1 GCA_025927475.1 Pirellulales bacterium | reverse complement strand
CGTCGACGTCGCCGACCTGCGGCTGCTCTTCACCGCCGTCCGCGCCGCGGACGCCCTGGCCCCGGGCGGCGGGGGGGGGGCCCCCCCGCCGGGGGGGGGCGGGCGGCCCCCCCCCCCGACGGGAAAGAATGGCGCAGGGCGAGCGTCGTTAGACAGCCAACGTGAACCTCACGCGGGCAAGCCGCCGGCATCCTGGACAGCACTAGGTTCTGACAATTTCGACGCAGATGCCGCCGGCGCGAAGCGCCTTGTGCATGCGCGTGAACCATAGCTCTTCTTTCCAGACCAGCCCCAGGCTGTGGCAGATCTCGCGCAGCTCGCGGCGATTGTAGGTGCGGCAGCACCAGAAGCGGCTTGTCCAAGCGCCGCCGAAAGTATCTTCGCTCGTCAGTAATAGCAATCGCCCGCCACGCTGCATCACACGGGCCAACTCCGCCAGCCCCAGCCGAGCATCGGGCAAGTGCTCGATGACGTAGCCGCAGGTCACGCAGTCGAAGGTGCCATCGTCAAACGGCAACCGCGTGACATCGGCCACCAGATGGTCCGGCAAGCCGTTTTTCAAGCGGTTTCTCCCTCGCCGCACCATCGGCAACGAAAGATCGAAGCAGGTCAGCCGAGCACCCGGATCGGCGTATTTAAGCAAGTGCTTGGCGATCTGCCCCGCGCCGCTGCCGACATCGAGAATTTGTCGCGCACCGCCCACGTCAAACTTGCGTTCGCGGATCAGGCGTTCGCCAAACGTCAGATGCAGTGAGAGCAGGCTGCACGTCGCCAGAATGGCCCCCTGTGGGCCGTCGTAGACGTGGCGCACCCGGTCGCGGTATTCCTCGAAGCTGACGCGACGGATGAGATCGTTCTCGACGATCTGGTTGATGACCTTCCGCTTGGAGCGCTTGTCGGCTGCGTGCTTTTTGGTTTTACGCGGTAATGGCTTGCTTTTCATACGGTTGGCAAGTTGCAGGGTGGGCGCTGCCCACCGTGACTTCATGATGGGCAATGCCCACCCTACGACTGAGCCGGTCGCGAAGACGCTTCGTGCAACGCACCCTAGTGCTTTGTCCAGACTTAATTTTCGGGTTAGCGAGCATGTAGGGTGGGCAATGCCCACCCTACCGTCACTATCCACCCCAAGTTTTAGTCTGAACAAAGCACTAGACGTAGACGCGACGATTGTAGATATACCACTCCGCCAGCAAAACCGCCAGTGCCGCCAACAAGATCAGCTTCCAGGCGTTATAGCGCGCCGGGGTCCGTTCGGCTTTTCCTGCCACCTGCGTATCGCCGATCTTCAGCTCTTGCCTCGGCGGCAGGTTGCTCTCCAAGGGGCTGAATAAGTTAACCGCAAAATGCCCGGTGACCTTACCTTTTTCAACGACGTCGTACACGCCCACCGCCGACGTCGCCGAAAAATGAAAGGCGTTGAGCTTGCCGCGGCCGATGGCCACCGAATCTTTGTCGGGCAGCACCACCTGAATGCTGTCGCCCGCCGTATCGCTCCGCCAGGCAACCGTCTGCCCCGGCACAACGCTGCCCGAGATCAAGGTCGCACGCGTGCCGCCCAGATACTCCAACAAGTTTAGCACGAAGACGGGGAAGCTGGCCTTGAACACCCAATTCGTGTGCATGTGCTCGGGATCGTAGACCGCGAAGCCCAGCACCAGATCTTCATAACCTTCGCGTGGGCCGATGACGCAGATCGGACCGGCGTTGGTATCCAGCAGCACGGTGCTGCCGACCGGCGGAAAGAGCGGCTTGGCCTCAACGAACACCACGTCGCCCATTTCCACGATCTGCATCAGCGGATGCGACCGATTGACGTCGATGATCTGTGGGGCGGCCACGGGCTGGCCGGCCTTCCAGGCATCGCCGACCGGAAGTTGGTTGATGAACATCGTGTCGGCTTGCGGCATGGCCTCGGGCCGGCAACGGTCGTAGATGATCAAATCGTAATTGCCGGAGGCGGCCTGCTTCTCATATTCCGGCTTTTTTAAGTAGTCGGGGCCGTGTTCGACCACGTCGGCCAAGGCCCGCACCTTCTCGGTTGCCAGGGCGTAGGCCAGCGCTCGGTTGTCGGGCGTAATCAGCAACACTTTCATTGGCTGCGGCGGATTGATCGTCGTCCAGGCGACGTTGTCGATCGCCAGGTGATCATCGACGGCGGCTTTCAGCTTCAGCACGCCCGACTGCACGCCTTCCAGCGGAAAGGCGATGCCCTGAGAGTCGCCCGGTTCGATGGTCACGCGCTGAGCGTCGAGCAACTCATCGTCAACGTGCAATTCCACTTCGGCGGTCACGGCCTCCTGCCCGAAATTCTCGACGCGGCCGAAAGCCTGGAAATGATCCGCGTTGACCTCATGGCGAGCGGTGGTGAAGGCGGCCACGGCGATGTTCTTGGCTGTCTCGGTGCCGATTGGTTCGTAGATCGGCTCCAGGTTGCCGAGGGAAAAGCCTGTTACGTCGGGGAACTTGCCGTCGCTGAAAATGTAGAGCTTGGCCGGTTTCGGATCGGCGACGGGAACGTCCGGATCGTCGAATTGCGAGCGTCCCGGATTGGCCAGGCCCGACGCAACCCGCAGTGCATCCATGAGCGAAGTCGGTCGGTCGGTCAGCTTGATCTCTTGCACGTGCCGCCGCAGTTCATTGCGGTTGTCGGTATACGATTGTTCGACGCGGGCACTATCGGCAAAGCTAATGACCATGGCGGCATCGCCTGACTTCATCTCGTCGATCAGCGAGAGCGCCCGCTGTTTCGCGGCGTCGAGTCGGGTAGGCTCGATATCGGTGGCGCCCATGCTGGCGGAGTTATCGATCAAAAAGATGTACCGCCCGCCGACGAGCCGCGAGCTTTGCCAGCTCGGCTTCATCAGCGTGAAGATCAACAAGGCGATTAGCAGCAGTTGCAAGAACAAGAGCAGGCTTTGCCGCAGCCGCTGCCAGATGCTGTTCACATGCAGATCTTCAATCGACTTGTGCCAGAGGTAGGTGCTTGGCACTTCCAGCGGCTGTCGCTTGAGCTTGAGGAAATAGAGCGCCACGATGGCTGGCGGCACGAGCGCCAGCAGTGCCCACTCAAGCGGCGAGAGCGTGCTGGTGAAGTAGCGAGAGAGTGTGTCGATCATGCGCATGTTTGCCGGCCGGACTTTCGCAGGCTGTACTGCGTAAGGCAGAAAGCAGTATAGCGGACGGTAGACGGTAGACGGTAGACGGGGGGACAAGGAGAGGGCTCGCGGTCTCGAGGTGCCGGGAGTCCGTCGCCTGATTGGGCGGAAAAGTCAAAATGCAAAATACAAAAGTAAAAATTCAAATCGACCGCTGGCGCACGCACCGGGCAACTTGGCCGGTTTTGACTTTTGTATTTTGCATTTTGACTCTCTCCTGGCACACCCCAATGGACTTCGCGACATGAGCGATTTAATAATCGGGCGTTTTCGAGCATTGCCCAACGCATATTTGGCGTGCTAGCACAAAGCCCTGCCCTGAACCCTGAACCCTCATTCGGCTATGCAGTGTGTGGCCGCCCTTGCCCCTGCAGGCAACTCTCGCTATGATCCGCGATCATTTTCAAACGATGGGTGCTGTGCGCGCGGCATGCAAACGCGGCAATCAGCCTCCAACAGACGGCAGGAAGCCGCCTGAAATGCGCTTAACGAAGGGAGTCGAACCGGCCATGCAATCGTCGGCCATGGTGGCGTTGCGCACGATGACCATGATCGTGTGCCTGGTGGCGGTCCCGCTGGCGGCCGTTCTCGGTACAACCTTGCCCAAGGTCGTCAAATCGGCCTTTGGACACCGCGAGACGCAGCAGCCGGGCAAGGTGACTGAGCCGATCTCCGCCGCTCACGCAGATGATCGCGGCCTGCCCGCCGCGGAGGCCGAAGCGCACGAAATGGCGCCGCTGGTGGCTGAAGGCGAGTCACCCCACGCCACGCAAGCGGCTGCGTTACCTGAAGCGCATATTACGGGCGTGCGGCTCGCGGATGATGCGCCACCGGCCGCCCTGGAGAGTGTTGCCGACCAACCGCCCATTGAAACAGCGCCCTTGTGGAACCCCTCGCCGCGCACGGCGAGCACCGCGCGAGGCGGAGAAACGAGCACGCATTTTGTTCCCGCCAGTCCGCTTGAGGGCGACGACTGGCAGCGACGACAACCCGGTGCCGGCGACCCGCAGCCGTCCTACGGTGCCCGTCAACCAAGTCGGCGCGACGATTCGTTGCGAAAAACCGTGTACTCTCCGCCCGACGAGGATGATCCGCCACTTAACCAGAGCGATAATCCGCCCGGCAACCAACGATTGCTGCCGGTCGAGCGTGTATCGAACGATGGCGCGCTTGCAGACGGACAGCGGCGGCTCAACGCGTTGGGCGTCAAGTATTATCGGCTTGAGCCGTGGGGTGGCGAGGGGGCCTTTTACCGCTGTAAATGCAACGTGCCGTTCAGCCCGAGCGGTCGGGCCACGCGTCACTTCGATGCCATCGAGAGCGCGCCCTCGCTGGCGCTGGAAGCGGTCATCAAGCAGGTTGAAGCCTGGCGTGCCAAGCGATAGAGGGAAATGCCCAACCTACTATTGCAGCGGCGGCTCCATAGGCATTGCAGGCCCCCGCGCACGAAAGCCGCCGCGCCGGCCGCGATCTTCCGCCAGGCTCTTGCCCAAGGCGACCTGCCGGCGGCGTTCGCCCAATTGGATTTCAACGGAGTGCGGTTCAATCTTCGACACGGTCGCGGTTTCTTTGCCCACATCGAACGTGTCTCCCTCGTGAAGCTTGAACGTTTTACCGCTGCTGCGCTGATTGATCCAGGCCTGGTACTTGCCTTCTTTTTTAACCACCGCAGTCACAAAAGTATCGGCCGCGGGATCGCTTTCCACCGGCGGGGAATAAGGAGAAAAGAATCCTCGCTCGGCGATTGTCTTGCGATAGTCATCGAGTTCCTTGTAGGCCAGCCGCTCGGCCTGCGCGGCGCTGAGCTGGTCCTTGTTCTCGCCGTCAGGCAGCGACAAGGCTTCGATCGCCATGACGATCTCGTACTTTGGTCCCTCGCGAGTCGATCCGCCGCGGGCGAAACCGGAAAAACCACCCGGCGAACCAAAGCCGCGCCCGCCAAAGCCGCCAAATCGGCCGCGACTGAAGCCGCCCTGCCCGATGGGCGGCGAGTTTGGCATGGCGGCGCCGGGCGTAGCCGCGGCTTGGGTTCCGCCTGGTGCGGTGCCCTCGCCGATCGGTGCATCCGCCGCCGACGGTGCCAGCGGCGTGATGGTTAGTTGCCGAATGTAGTGCAAATGGTTCGCCTGGTAAAACTCATAGAGAAACTGCACGACCTGCTCGATTGTGCCCTGGCCGCGCACGTTGACTGGTATCTTCACGTAAATGCCCGGCTTGGGAACATCGGCGCCGAGCGTTACGTCGGACCTCGCCAGGCGCGTGCGTTCAACGAGCCGGGCCAGCCAGTTTTTGTAGAGCGATCGGGCCAAAACGACGTCGCTGGGCAAGCTGCGCTTCCGCCACTCTTCAATCTTCTTGCCTGCCTTCTTGCCGCGCAGCACGGCCGCGTTCTTGTCGCTGATCTCGCGGTTGAAGGCGTCCACCTGTGTCTGCCGCTCGTCGAAGAGCGATTGCACGTAGTTGTAGCCGAACTGCACCGCGGCAATCGCCACCAGTGTTCCAGCACCCCAGGCCAACACACGTTCGCGTTGATTAAGAGCCACCGGCGCCCTCCGAAGCCCGTGGCTCAGCAGTCGCTGGTTTGCCACCGGCGGGACTTGTGTTTGGGGCCGTCGGCGGCTGCGCGGTATTGTCCATCCGGCCATCCGATTCGGGCCAGCCTCCCGCGTCAAAACCATTGGGCGGGAAACCACCAAAGCCGCCCCTGCCGCCGAAGAAGCGGCTACCGCGCGCTTCGTCAGCCTCTTTGGCGGCGGCCTGACGCTTGAGGGCCGCTTCCGCATGGTTGCGATAGCTTTCGCCCGGCTCGGGTTTGGCCGCCACGACGGCGGTGAACTTCCACTGGTAACCTTGCCGGTTGGAATCTTGCTGCAAGCTGCGGCCTTGCACCGTGTGGTAGTCGTCGCGCAAGGCGGCTTCGAGCTCAGCGGCGGTGTCGGCCCCGCGCAGCAGCCCTTCCAGGTCGATCTGCGCCGTGCTGCCCGCCGGCCGGCCGACGGCAGATAGTACCGCTGAGCCCATATTCAGCCGCGTCAGCAAGACATCTCGTGAGGGCGGCATATCGATGGCCAGTTCGCGCAGCTCATCGAGCCAGTTGACGTCGGCATCCGCCCAGGCGCCAATTTCCTTGGCGGCCGCTTCCAGTTGCTTGAACTTATCAACGGTCTTGTCGAGATCCTTCGACCGCGTATGCAATTTGGCGACTTGCTCGTCCTTCGCCACCAACGAGCTATGCAGCCAAGTGTAGCCGGCGACCAAGACCACGCAGGCCGCCGTCGCCGACCAGATGAGCCGCCGACTGCGGCTGGGCGGCGGCGGACGGCGGCGCGGATTGAGAAAGTCGATCGTATGCTTGCGGCGCTGCGCCTCGTCAGCCAGCATGCCCAACAGCGGCGCAAAGCGTCCCGGCGAGGCAGGCAAGGCGCGCTTCAGCGGGCCCGCGAGCGTTAAGCCCGAAAAGGGATCAAAGCGGTGCGTGACGATGCCCACCTGCGTTTCGATCTGTGCAGCCAGCTCGCCGTGCTCGGCGCCGCCGCAAAGATAGATGCCTTCGATCGCCAGGCCGCCGACCTGGTTTCGCGCGGCCGCAATGGTGCGGCGAATTTCACCAATTAGCGTCGCGGACTGGTCGCCAGAGAGACGCACCGTGCGCAGAAAGACCACGTCGTTATCGACCAACACCGTCAAGTCGGCCTCCTCTGCGAGCAGATCGACGAGCAATTTGACGCGGGCCACCGCTTCCCAACGCGCACGTGCCAAAAGCGAGGCCGCGGCGCATGGCCGCAGTACCAGCCGCTCGGGCGTGAGCTTTGCCCTCAGGCAAGTTTGACGGATCTGCTCCACCAAATCAGGCGAAACCGCGGCCGCCAGTACCTTGCGCGGGCCGTCGGCCGGCGCCGCCATGGGGATAAAGTCGAGCGGCCAATCATCGCCGAGCGAATGAAACTCGCGCATGGCTTGAAAGCGCACCAGGTCCGGCAACTCATCGTCAGGCGCCGGCGGCAGTGAGAGCGACTTGAGCTCGATGCTCGCCCGGCCCACGGCCGCCAGCGTCATGACTCGTCCGATGTGCCGTTCGGCGAGCGCTGCGGCGATTGTCTCGCCAACCGACTGTTCGGTTTTGCCGCCGCTGGCCGCCGGGGGAAGTGCAATCACAAAGGCGTCTTCAACGACGGCCTCGCCCGCGCGCGCCGTCGCCACGGCCACACGCACTTCGTGATTGTCCCATTCCAGCGCTAATAAACGAGGCATCGTTCTCTCATGCTTTCGGGCAATTCACAGTTTTATGCCAGGTGGTTGCCGAGGTAGACGGTAGACGGTAGATGGGAGGGGCCACAAAGACATCGCTTCCGCTTGCGCACAATTTGCGATTTGCGATTTGCAATTTGCATTTTCTCCCCCGTCTACCGTCTGCCGTCTACCGTCTGCCGTCTACCCAATATGCTACTGCTGTACCCCGGCCCCAAGTGGCTCAGCTCTCTCCAGAGTAATAGCCGCGGCGCCGTCGTGGTAGCGTCAATGACCACTTCCGCCCGGCTTATCGGGCCGCCCGACTCGAAATAACCGACCACCTGGGCGCGATAAACACGGCCGGCGCAAGTGATGAACGGCATCAGCTTTTTCATCGTGTCGAGCGTGACGAGCCCTTCGGTATAGAGCCACGTCGGATAATTGCGGTTGCTGCCAAGCATGCCCGAGGCCACTTGCTGAGCGCTTAAAATCATGCTGGCGGTGTTCGGATCCATGCCGGGAATGGTCATCAACACGGTCAAGGGAGCATGGTTGATGTTGATGCGGCCGGGCACCGTGGTCGAGGGCACAATCGTCAGGTTTTCGAGCAACGTGGGAATGTAACTAAGCATGGCCTGCGGCGTCGGATCGTAAGGGCTATTGATCACGCTCGGCTGCTGATCTCCCTGAAAAGAGACCTGCACCTTGCAGCCCACGAGATCGAGCGGCGAGGCCAGCAGCGTATTGCCCGGTTTGGTGAAGTCGGGCGTCTTTCCCGACGTGCCGACGGTGGTCTGGCTACCCGTGACAGCTTTGCCCTGACGATAGCCAATCACAAATGTGGCGGCGTCGTTGCCGAGCACAGCGGAAACCGCCTGATAGAGCTGCTGTAGATCGACGGCGTTGACATTGATTTTGGGCTGGCCGTCGGGCCGCAGGTTCGACTCGTGACTGTAAACCGTAAGATAGGCCGCCCAGCCCTGCGTCATGCTGGCTGCGGAAAGCATGCTGCCCGCGCTGTTGGACGAAGAGGAAGATGAACCTGAAGTTGACGACGACGACGAGCCGGAGGCGCCGGTCATCGATGAGCCGGTGGACATCGGCATGGATATGTTGATCTTCGCTTCGTTGACGTCGATGTTGCCGTTGCGATCGATGTCCTGGCCGAAGAGCAGTTGCGGCGTCACGCCGTTGACCAGCAGCAACTCTTCGACGGTTTCGAAAGGGCCGTTTTTGGGAGCGTAGCCGCGGCTGGTGTAGACATCGCGCTCGGCCCCGTTGGTGCGCGGCACATCGTCGGGATCGAGCCAGTCGAGAATGGAATCGGCGATTTGTAAGGTCATGCCCGGCAGCCCCATCAGGGCCTGCTGTGCGGTCACCTGCGTGCTGGACGTTGAAGACGACGCTCCCGGCGTCGACGAAGAACCAGAACTGGCCGTGCCGGCGCCTTGCGCGCCCGACGCGCTGGAAGCAGTCGAAGCGGAGCTGGCCGTCTGCGCCGTCGATGCCGTTTGGCCGCCGCTGGCGGTGGACGATTGCGTCGTGCCGGCAACGGTCTGGGAGGCCATCGACTGCCAGGTTGGATCCGCGAGTAGGAGTGTATTCAGATTGAGGCGCGCCGATTCGTCTTCAAGGCCGTAGCGCACGCCGTTGATCGCGCCGGCCTGCATGGCGGGTGCGACGACGCAAAATCGGCCGCGATCGCGCTCAACCGTGTCTTGAACGACAATCTGGGGGCCGAACATCGCGGCATTGTTGTAATAGCCGCCCGCCTGCTCGATGGCACCGGGCTGGGCCACCTGCTGCTCGATCCAGGCAACGCCCGAATCGACCAATGCCCGCGACTGCACCGTACGGCCGTGCGCCCAAGCGGCCTCACGTTCGGCCTGCATGAGCTGCGCGAAGGTCAGCGCCGCGAGCGTCAGCATCATGATCGCCACGAGGACCACGATCAGAACCATTCCGGTACGCGATGCTCGATAAAACTCGGCGCGACCCGGCGGTTCAGGATGACAACGGGACAAGGGGACAAGGGGACAAGGAGAAGAGGAAGAACCTACGCTTCCCTTGTCAGTAATTTGGCAGAACGATGCAACCATCTCAGTAACTCCCCATCCCTTGCATGCCTGTTCCCATCCCCGGCGTCGTGCCCGTGGGACTCGTCATGCCGCCGCTATTCCCGTTCATCATGGCGCTCAGCCAGGCGGGCACGGGCCGCCAGGCGGCCGGCGAAACGACGAGCTGATAGGTCACCGTTTGTTTGGGGTTCGAGCTGGACGGCATGTCGTCGGGCGAAGCATCCAGCTTGCCCGCCAAAAAGCTGACCTTGACGATCACCGCCTTGGGCAGACTATTGTGTTGTCGCGAGTCCCATGTGGGATAGCGGTTCATGCCGTCGAAATACTCAAATTGGATTCCTACGACCTCCGGCGCCAAGGGTTCGGGCGACGCCGAGTTGAGCGAGGTGGTTGTGGTTGTGGTTGTGGTTGTGGCCGTGGTAGCGGTGCCGTTCATGGCCCGCGGCACTTCACGCCGCAGCAAACCCGTGCCGCGGCTGCCGTCGGCCAGAGGCGTGGCCACCGCGGCGGGCAGACCGTCGGCGGCCGCCATGAAATAGGTGATGGTCTTGGTGTCGCTCATCACGTTGCCGCCGCTGGGCATGGACGGCGTCATCTGAGCCATCGCCAATTGATCGCCGCGCAACGGCGCGCTGACATCCACCTGCAGCCAGTTCTGACCGCCGACAAACATCGGCAGCATCGGCTGTGGATAAAGCATTGCGGCCTGGGCTAGATTCTGCGTGGTGGTCACACTTGCAGACCCCGCTTGCCCTCCGCCTCCTCCGCCTCCTCCGCCACCACCACCGCCACCACCACCGCCACCACCACCACCACTGCCCGAAGTGCTCGACGCGGTGGAAGCGCTTTGTGTGGTCGAGGTGGTGCTGGT
>JAICLL010000313.1 GCA_025927475.1 Pirellulales bacterium | reverse complement strand
TGGGATGATCAAGAACAAATTCAAAGTCCTCGGGCGTGACATCGTGCTCGGCCAAGTGCGCGATGATCTCGTCCGTCCACACGTAGAAATTCATCACGCGGTGCGCTGATCCGGATACTTCACGCGGCCATGATATACCGCGGTGAGCGATTTGATCAGGCTCTCTTCAATCTGCCGCAACTTTTGCAGCGTCAATCCGCATTCGTCGAATTGCCCGTCGAGCAGCTTTTTCATGGCGATCTCTTCGACCAGGCTCTCGATGCGGGCGGGGGTCGGCTCGACCAAGGCCCGGCTGGCGCTTTCGACCGTGTCGGCCAGCATCAGCACCGCGGCTTCCACCGACTGCGGCTTGGGGCCGGGATAGCGGAACGAGCTTTCGGGCACCTTGGCGGCGTCGGGATCGGTCTCCGATCGTTCGCTGGCCCGACGATAGAAATACTCGACCAACGTCGTGCCGTGATGCTGTTCGATCAGGTCGATAATCGGCTCGGGCAGGTGGTGCTGCCGGGCCAGGTCGGCGCCGTCCTTGATGTGGGCGATGATGATCAGCGTGCTCATGGCGGGCAGCAGCGAGTCGTGGCGGCTGCCTTCGATGCCCTGGTTCTCGACAAAGTAGTGCGGCTTGAGCATCTTGCCGATGTCGTGAAAATACGCCCCCACGCGCACCAGCAGCCCGCGGGCGCCCACGCTTTCGGCGGCGGCCTCGGCGATGGAAGCCACGTTGATCGAGTGGTTGTAGGTGCCCGGCGCCCGCCGCACCAGTTCTTGCAACAGCGGATGGGCCACGTCGCCCAGCTCCAACAGGCTGATCTCGGTCAAGACGCCGAAGACGCCTTCGATGAACGGCAGCAGGCCGGTGATCAAGAAGCCGGAGAGCAGCGTCCAGCCGGCGTTGTGGGCGGCCTGGTCCCAAAGCGGCGCGCCAAGTGGCTGCCCGTCGATCAGTCCGCTGCCCAGCGTAAGCAACGGAGCCGCCAAGGCGGCGAAGAAGCCGACCCAGATGAGTTTGCGGCGGCTGCGAATGCGATCGAGTTGCACGATGGCGGCGGCAAGCACCCCCAAAATCATCGCCAGGTGGCCCAGACTGGCGCCGTCGGCCACCACGAACAGCAGCGCCACGGCCAGCGACACGACGAACGCCAGCTCGCGGCCATAGGCGATGCCCAGCGTCATGCCGAACAACAACAGCGGAATCAGCTCGGCCCGCCAGGGATCGGCGGCGGTCCAACGGGCCAACAGCAGCGCCACGACCGACAGCGTCAGCAGCGTCGCCAGGCGGTAGACGTTGTGGATCAGCCGCCGATGCCGCGAATAGACGTAATAGCCGCAGAGAGCGACCAGCCCGGCGATGAGCGCAAGCATCGATGCCGAGCGTTCAACCAGCCGGTCGAGCGGGATCTTCGTCCGCAGGTAGGCGCGATACTCGGCTTCGAGCAGGTCGATGGTCTTCACTTGCAGCGGTTCATCGGCCAAGGCCAGCGCTTCGCCTTTTTCGTAGTGCAAGTGCTCTTGGGTTTCGGTGGCCAGGGCGCGAGGATCGATCACGTCGAATCCCACGCGGGCGGTAATGTTGCGCTGCGGCACAAAACCCACGTGGTAGGGAAACGGCGGCCACCAGGCCTGCGTGACCGCCCAAGCCGCGACGACGGCCACCAGCGCCAAACCCGAGCGCAGCAACACCTCAGATCGGCGCACGTCGGCCCAGAGCTTCGCCAGCCTGCCCGGCGGAGAATCGAACGAGGTAACGCGGACCGTGCGGACCCGCTTGCGATTGCCGTTGTTGGTCATGAATTTGTCCGCCGCCGGGTGGGCTCGTCTTCGTAGGCGCGGACGATTTCGCGCACCAACCGGTGCCGCACGATGTCGGCGCCGGTCAGCCGCACTTGCGTCAGCCCTTCGATGCCCTTCAGTCGCCGCATGGCGTCGACCAGGCCGCTGGTGGCGTGGCTGGGCAAATCGACCTGGGTGGTGTCGCCCGAAACCACAATTTTGGAATTTCGACCCATGCGGGTCAGGAACATTTTCATTTGCGAAATCGTGGTGTTTTGAGCCTCATCGAGAATGATGAACGCCTCGTTGAGTGTGCGACCGCGCATGTAGGCCAGCGGAATGACCTCGATCAGGTCTTGCTCGGTGTAGCGTTTCACCTGGTCGTAGTCCATCATCTCGCGCAGGGCGTCGAGCAGCGGGCGCAGATAGGGGTTGATTTTGGCCTGCAAGTCGCCGGGCAGAAAGCCCAGGCTTTCGCCGGCCTCGACCGCCGGGCGGACCAGCACCATCTTGCGAATGCGCTCTTGCTTGAGTGCGGCCACCGCCATGGCCACGGCCAGGTAGGTTTTGCCGGTGCCCGCCGGCCCGG
>JAICLL010000046.1 GCA_025927475.1 Pirellulales bacterium | reverse complement strand
GAACTGCTGGCGAATTGGCCGATTGACTGCCCGGCGGATTGGGTGGCGCGGGTCAACCGGCCGCAATCGAAGGCCGAGGAGGATGCGCTAAAGCGCGCGATCGAGCGCGGTGCTCCGTTCGGTTCGGAGCGTTGGGTGGGTCGCATCGCGAAGCGGCTGGGTTTGCAATCGACGCTTCGCCCGAGAGGTCGTCCGCGCAATACAAAAAAGTAGAATGTCCCTTTTTCTATTCAACCGAGCCGTGCTGCCTTCGGTCGCCGGAAAGGAGCACGCGGGCGCCGATGCGTTCCGCCACTGCAAAGACGTTGCTCATGGCTTTCGTCCCCACCAGCCCGGCTTCATCGATCCAAATCAACTGGCCGGTCGCCTGTTGTTGAAGTCGCTCGTCGAGCAAGAAGCGGGCCACGGTATGGCCTCCTTAAATCCCGCCTCGCGCAGCACGCCCCGGCTGGCGTTGGCTGACGGCGCCACGGCCGTGACCTTGGTCCCGCCTGCCTGAATCGCCTCCACCGCTTCCTGCATCAGTGACGTTTTGCCGACGCCGGCCGAAAGGCAATCCTAGACACCCATACTTTGCAGGGTGCCATTCTTGAAAAACCGCACTGGCGGGGCGCTTGACAGAAACCTGATCGCACGTATACTTCGGGCGGCTTCGTTCGCCGGAGGCTGTCATGCCCGCTTATGCTCGCCGTCAAATTGTCGATGAGTCCGTCGTGGGTGTCTATCACTGCATGGCCCGCTACGTCCGCCGCGCGTTTCTCTGATCCTGGCTCCCTCACAGCTTGGAACCTCTGGGATTTGAGAACGGGCATAAAACGCTCAGAGCCGCCGAAGCCACCCGTCTTATAGAAACCGAGAGAGGCTCGGATTTTGGACTTCGCCGAGCGACCAAGCCAGATTCCTGGGATGCTACAGGGAGAGGCCTGGGCCGATGGTCGCGGCCGGGTCTAAGGCCGGAGCTTGATGCTCCGCGCGCGCCAGCCGGCGACGAATTATTGGATCGGTCGACGGGCCGCGGTCGCCCTCGCCAGGTCAGAAATAGGCATCGTCGAATCGACGTAAGTGCCAAAAAATGAGTTCGCCCAAAACACCCCGCTACAGAAGGGGGTGGATCGCAATTTCATCGGGTTTCCACGGTCTGTGCAAATTTGCACTCACCGTGCGCAGGGGGCGCGCGTTTTTGGCACTTAGGGCGATTCGTCCGTCGCTGGGGCGATCTCAAGAACGCCTCACTTGGGTCGACGCGTCGGCGCCGTGACACGGGCGCGATCAGCGGCAGAGATCCACAAGAATGGATCGCGTGGATGGCGCAAAATCGCGTGAAAACCGACCAAGCCAGTTTCCTGCCATACTACAGGGAGAGGGGCGAAGCCGATGGTCCGAGGCGGAGGGGCGTAGCCCCTCGCGGAACGCCACGGAGGGCGCTGCCTACAGAGCAGGCTTGGCGGCTCGGCAGGGAGAGGGAACCTTCTCCTTCGCGGAACGCCACGGAGGGCGCTGCCTACAGAGCATCATAAGGTTCGCGGCGCAGACGCGTTCCTGCACCCGGGGCGGCGAGCGGACTGTGGCGATCCGCCTCAAGCGCCGCGCCGCTGCTTCCGCGAAGGCCGCGCTTGCATCCGACAACGATTGATTTCTTGTGACGGTGCGATAACCACTTGCCGGTCTGCGGGTTGCGAAATCGTCTTTTCGGTAGAGCGCCTCGTTTTACGCAAGCAAGCGGCAGGCGGCAAGCCAACAATGCCTTTGGGACTGGGCTTCCTGCCAGCTATGTGTTTGGCGACGGTTTAGCTGGCTCGCCGGCCCCTGCGCGCCGGCAATTTCTGTGCAAGTCGTTTGACTGCGATAGCCGATATGGTTTTCAGAGTTTTTCTCGGGAGCGATTGGAAAACGGGCGATTCGCCGCGGACCCGCGCGTCTCGCCATCGGGCAAGCTGATCACAACGATGTCTCGGCGAGAACAGAGATTATACAAGCCGGCTGATTTGAGCTATTTTATCGGTGAGCTACGGCGGATAAGCGGCCGCACCGATCAAAGCAGTCGGATGGGGGAAGCAAAGCGTGCCGACTTCTGGCAGGCCGTGCGACTCTATCTGCAAGGCAGGATTCAGGACTCGGGGTTCAGGGGCAATCATACCGGGGCATCGCCAAGGCTCTGCCCCAGCCACCGCTTGAACCGTGACCCCGCGGCCGCTGAGCTCTGAACCCTACGCTGCCACAAAGCACACCAGCGAGTGGTCCATCAGCGTGAGCTTGCTGCCCGCCGGGGGCGGACCATCGGCGTCGGGATAGATGTCGTCGGGCGATTCGGCGGCGGTGTTGACAAACAGTCGCCAATCGATGCCCTGGGCCAAGGGTGGCAACACAAACGTCTTTGGTCCCGAACCGTCGTTCAGCAGAATCAAGACATGCCGCGCCGCCAGTGAGCTTGGTCCCGTGGTAGGCCACGCGCCAAACAGGCACACCAGGCTGTGCTCGTCGCCCGACCATTCGACCGGACCTCCGTCGGCGTTGAACCAGCTTACGTCGGGCAGCAGGCCCGGCGCCGCCGGTTCGCCCACCAGGAAGCTGGCCCGGCGCACCGTCGGCTGACGGCGGCGGAACGCGATCAAGCCGCGGCAAAAGCGGGCAATGTCGGCGTGCTTTTCCACCAGATTCCAATCGAACCACGAGATGGGGTTGTCCTGGCAATAGGCGTTGTTGTTGCCTTGCTGGGTCCGGCGACATTCATCGCCCGAGAGCAGCATGGGCACGCCCTGGCTCAGGAAGAGCGTGGCCAAAAAGTTGCGAATCTGCCGAGCGCGCAGCCGGCCGACCACTTGCCGCCGCGTCGGGCCCTCGACGCCATAGTTGCTGCTGTAGTTGTTGTTGTCGCCATCGCGGTTGTCTTCGCCATTGGCCGCGTTGTGCTTTTCGGCGTAGCTGGTCAGGTCGCTGAGCGTGAAGCCGTCGTGCGAGGTAATGAAGTTGATGCTGTGATACGGCTGTCTTCCGCTGGGGCCGTAAAGATCGCTCGAGCCGGCCAACCGCGTGGCCAGCGGCCCGACCATGCCTTCGTCGCCCCGCCAAAACCGGCGGACGTCGTCACGATATCGGCCGTTCCACTCGGCCCAGCGGCGGTTGGAAAACGAGCCGACCTGATAGGCGCCGGCGGCGTCCCAGGCCTCGGCGATGATCTTGGTGCGGGCCAAGAGCGGGTCTTCGCCGATGGCTTCGACCAACGGCGGATTGGGCACCAGGTCGCCGTTGCGGTCGCGGCTAAGGATCGACGCCAGATCGAAGCGAAAGCCATCAACATGGTAATTGTGAACCCAGTGCCGCAAGCACAAGAAGATCAGCTCGCGCACGATGGGGTGGTTGCCGTTGACGGTGTTGCCGCAGCCGGTGTAGTTGCGGTATTCGCTGCCGCCGTTGGCGAGCATGTAATAAATGCGATTGCCGAGTCCCTTGAAGCTCAGCGTGGGGCCGTTCTGATTGCCTTCGGCGGTGTGGTTGAAGACCACGTCGAGAATCACCTCGATGCCGGCCTGGTGCAACGCCCGCACCATCTGCTTGAACTCGTGAACCTGGGCGCCCGGCTCGCGGCTGTAGGCATAGCCGCGGTGCGGGGCAAAGAACGCCAGGGGATCATAGCCCCAGTAGTTTGCCCGTGTCTCGGCGCGGCCTTGCCAATGGTTGGTCGAAAACTCGTGTACGGGCATCAGTTCGACCGCGGTCACGCCGAGCGACTGCAGATACGGAATCTTTTCGATCACGCCGAGATAGGTGCCGGGGTGTTTCGCTTTGCTCGACGGCGAACGGGTGAAGCCGCGCACATGCATCTCGTAGATGATCGTTTCCGAAAGCCGGCGATTGAGCGGCCGGTCGCCTTGCCAATCGAAGCTGTCTTCGACCACCACGCACTTGGGCGGACGAACAATGCCGTCGGCCGCGGGCAAAAACTCGCCCGCCAGCGCCCGCGCATAGGGGTCGATCAGCCGCGCTTTGCCGTCGAAGCGATGTCCGCGTTGCGGCTCGAACGGGCCATCGGCCTGGATGTGATACAACTGCCCCGCCGAGACGCCGGGCACGAACACGCTCCAGATGTCGCCCCAGCGGTCCATTTCGGGGTGGAAGTGGACGACGTGCGACGGTTCGAGATCGTCGACCGCGTCGTAGAACAGCACCCGCATGGCGGTGGCCGAGCGGCTGAACACGGCAAATTGCACCCCGCCCTCGCTTACATTCGCGCCATAGGGCAGCGGTTGCGAGAATTGCCAGGCCGGAAAGGTCGTGTGCATCGTGGGCAGTCGGAAAGTGGGAAGGATGAAGTCTGAAGTTGCCCGCGAGTTGGTGCTGCTCATCCTTCCGCATTCTCCTGCTGGCCGGTCGTTTATTTTTGCTCAGGCCGGAACACCTGATGACAGGCTTCGCAGCTTTGTCCGAGCCGCTTGGCCGCGCGTTCCGCCCCTTGTTTATCGGCGGCCTTGATTTGCGCGTTGAGTTGCCCGGCTGCGTCGCGCATTTCGCCGCAGAACCGATACCACTGGTCGCGCTGCTCGTCGTGTTTCACCTCGTGCGTGTCGTAGGTGATGGCCTGGGCGATGGCGGCCAGCAAGGCGGTATCACGGGCTTTTTCGTCGGTTTTGTCGCCCAGCCGCCGCAAGCCGCGCTTCAGCCGGTTGTTGACAAACGTTACCTGTTTCATCAATTGACCCATTGAGGCAACCTTTTCCGGCTTTGTGGTGGGCGCCGCTTCATTCTTTGCCTTGCCGGCCAACGCCGCGTCGACCTCGGCGAACGCCGCTTGCGCGGCGGCGTAGTCTTTGGCCGCGGCCAGCTTGCGCGCGGACTCGACCAGAGCCGGCGCCGCGGCTTTCAACTCATGCTCGCTGTCGTACAGCCCCAACGCCAATCCGACGGCCGCCAGCGCATGAGCCTCTCGAGCCAACTTGTGAGCTTCGTCTTGATAGGTTTTTTCATCCGCCAGCATGCCTTTCATGCTGGTTTCGAAGGTCCGCACTTGAGCGATCATGTCCTCGGCGGGTACGACCGCGGCCAGCGAGGGCGGAGACGGCGGGTCGCCGGCCGACAACGCGGCGCCGATGCCACACACCACCAGCAGCAACGCCCCGGCACGAAGGCGGATACGGAAAATCACGATTGGCCCTCCTCATGAATCTGGAGTCTGCAAGTGTTTCGATGGTCGATGTTAGTGTGGTTTGCGGCGGAAGCGGATGTCAAGCGCACAGGGGGCGGGGTAATGGATGCCGCTGTTGGCCAACCGTAACAATCGGGGTAGAATAATACTATTCTCTTATCACGACAGGAGCAGGCCCTATGGATTTTTCTGCAGAAGAGTCTTTAAATCAGGCTGCATATCGTCGCCTGCGTGAAACCATCGCTAAAGACTACCCACCGGGCAGGTTTGTCGCGATTGCGGGGGGCAAGATCGCTGCGGACGCGAGTAGTTTTGACGAACTGGATCTTACGCTCAACCAGTCTGGCCTCGAGTCTCCAGGTGTGCTGATTATCGAAGCCGGCGTCGAATACCCCGAGAATGCCACCATTTTGGGGCTCGAATGAAGTGACTCGTGACCGCGAATGAAGTGACTGGATCGTTCGAGCAGCGAAACGCGTATCAAGGGTCACCCGATCGGCCGCTGGTGCGCGTTGGTTTGATGGCCGCGAATGGCAACCGAATTGACGTGACGTTGTTGGCGGACACAGGCAATCCCTTCGCGATCGTTCTCAGCCCGGCGACGATCGGTCGGCTTAAGCGACGAGCCGCGCCCAGCGTGAACAGCAATTTTGGTTTGCTCGAAGGCCGCTGGCTTCGACTCTTCATGCCGGAATTCGAAATCGATCATAAAGTCGTTGGTTACGCCAGTGACGCCCTGGCGAGCGCCACCAAAAAGAGCCACCCCGACTTTGAGGGGCTCGTCGGTTTGCCATTTCTTCGCATGTTTGAGTTTGGGGGTAATGCCGACTCGTTTTGGCTGCGACGCGCAATCTGAATTATTATGATAAGCGAGGCGACTCAGCGCCTTGTAAGCGGTGGCTGTTAAATCTCCTGATCTCCGCGGGCCACCAGCGCCGGGACTACCAGTACGGCGGCGTCTGCTCTAAAATCCTACTCTTTCCGCGCCTCCCGACGAGACCTCAGAAACCACCGTGGCCAAAGCGACGTATAAAGACGCGGGCGTCGATCTCGACGTGTATCGCCAGAGCATGGCCCGCCTGCCGCGGTTGCTCAAGCGGACCCATAGCCCCCGCGTGTTGCCGTTGGAGGGCGGATTTGCCGGGCTGTTTCAGCTCGATTTTGCCAGCCCGCTGTTTGCCCGAAACTATGTCGATCCGGTGCTCGTCTCCTGCACCGACGGCGTGGGCACCAAGCTCAAAGTCGCCCAGATGGCGGGCGTGCACAACACCGTGGGCATCGACCTGGTGGCCATGAGCGTCAACGACGCCCTCTGCTGCGGGGCCGAGCCGCTGTTTTTTCTCGACTATGTGGCCATGTCGCACGACGATCCCGCGCTGCTGGAGCAGATTGTCGAAGGCATCTCGGCCGGCTGCGTCGAAAGCGACTGCGCGCTGCTGGGCGGCGAGACGGCCATCATGCCCGATCTGTATGCCCGCGGCGACTACGATCTGGCCGGCTTCTGCGTGGGCGTGGTCGAGCGGCGGCGCGTGATCGACGGGCAAGCGATCGCGGCGGGCGACGCGATTCTCGGCGTGGCCTCCAGCGGGCTGCATTCCAATGGTTACAGCCTGGCCCGCAAAGTGGCGTTCGACATCGCCGGCCTGTCGGCGGACACGCTGGTCGATGAACTGGGCCGCACCGTGGGCCAGGAGTTGCTGACGCCGACGCGGATTTATGTCCGCGCCCTGCGGCGCGTGCAAAGCACGTATAAGGTGAAAGGAGTGGTGCACGGCATCGCCCACATCACCGGCGGCGGATTGCACGAAAACCTGGAGCGGATCTTGCCGGAGGGCGTCGAGGCGGTCGTCGAGCGCGGCAGTTGGCGCGTGCCGCCGGTCTTCACCTGGCTGAAGCGGCTCGGCGAAATCGACGACGCAGAAATGGACCGCGTGTTCAACATGGGCCTTGGCCTGGTGTTGATGGTCAGTCCTTATTATGCCGACAGCATCCGCCACCAACTGGCCGATTGCGGGCTGGAATCATGGCACATTGGGCAAATGGCCGCCGGCCCGCGGCAAGTGCGCTGGGGCTAGTCGCGCCTACTTCATCGCGGTCAGACCACCGGCGGCCTGCGCGTCCTTGGACGCGCCCGCCTCTTTGAGTTTTTCAAAGAGTGTGGCCTGGGTGTATAAGCCACTCAGCACAATCGGCTGGTTGGGCCGCGCGGCGGGGAAAATCGCTAATACGGGTATCGAGCTGCCACGAGTCAATTTCTGTAAGAGATCGCCTTCTTCCTCGGGCCACTCGCTCATATCGGCGATCATGGGAACGATCGCGTTTTTCGCAACCAGTTCCTTCGTGTCATGTGTATTTAACACCGTTGCCTCGAGCGCTTTGCAAGTCAGGCACCACCGCGCGGTGAAGTCGACCATCACCGTCTTGCCTTCCGCTGTCAGGCGTATCAATTCATTCCGCGAAAACCGGCGCCACGGCAAGCGATCGCCAGGCACTTCTTCCGGCGAAGGCGCATCCTCATTCTGGCGCGCCTGCGGCGGGTCCAGCCCGGCGATGCCCGAAACATATTCCGTGAATTGCGCCTCCATCTCGTGACCGAGGAAGCGGAATGTCACCAGGCCCATTACTGATGCAAACACAACGGCTGCCGCCCACGCGCGGGCCTTGGCCGGAAACTCAGCGTAAAGCGGCGTTCGGCCAATCCACCAGCACGCGGCCCACAAAGCTACCAGAAAACCGAACGTCGGCACCATTAGCGGCCAACGAATGAAGCTCATGAGCAACACCACCGTTGCCAACAGCACAAAGCCCATGATCTCCTTAAATGTGTCCATCCACGCGCCCGGCTTTGGCAGAAAGCGGAATAAGCTCGGGAAAGCCCCGATTAACAGATACGGGCTAGCCATTCCCAGCCCCAGGCTGGCGAACATCAGGTACGTAACCACTATGGGTTGAGTAACGGTATATCCCAGCACAGGTACAAGCATGGGCCCGCCGCAGGGCGTAGCAAGAATCGTCGTGATGATGCCTTTGGAAAACGCGCCTGCGAAGCCCTCTTTGGCCGCTAGCTCACCTGCCTTGTTTCCGCCGACAAAGCCAGGTATCGGAATTTCCCACACCCCCAAAAAGCTGAGCGCCATGACAAAGACAATGGCAGTCAATGCGATCCTGAACGGCTCGTAGGCAAACTGCTGGCCCCAGGCGAAATGTGTGTTGAACCAGAGCCGAGCGATGACTGGCAGCGTGGCCAGCACCATGAACACCGCCAGAATTCCTAGCGAATACCAGACGTTCAGCAAAAATGCGCGGCCGCGATTGTGCCCACTCTGTTCGACGAATGACAGGATCTTGAGACCGATGACAGGCAGGACGCACGGCATGACGTTGAGGATCAAGCCAACGAGGAATCCCATGCCCACCCAGTACGCCAGCGAATTTGTTTCGCCCGCGACCCCGACGGGCTGAAAATCACCGCCGTCAAAAATGCCACCACCACCGTTGGAAGAGCCATCACTTGGCTTTCCGCCCAAGGCACTATTGGCCGCACTATTCGGCTTTCTGACAACGTCTTCCACTTCGCGGTATTTACGTTTCCCGGTGATCTCCAGCGGCGTTGCTCCGCTGACGCCGTTGGGGCCAATGGCCAGCTTGCCCGAAAAAGCCAAGGCGGCGGGTTGATTGCATAGCTTGGCGTTGCAGACCTGGTAGGCCAGCAATCCCTCGATCTCGATCAGGTCGGTCTTGGCATCGCGCGGCACCTTGAGTTCCACCGTCCACGTGACCTTGCCATCGTGATAGCCGAGCTGGTTGGCCGGCTCGCCTGTCGGACGATCGCTCGCCACCGCGGGGCCTTGTATCGGACGATCGCTCGCCACCGCCGGCCCCCTGGTCAGTCCAGATGTCTGCGTCAAGATTAGCAACGTGGGCTTCGAGCCCGACGTGGCGGGTTTATCGCGTAAGGCATAGATGTGCCAGCCTTCCGCCGGTTCGGCGGTGATCGACAGTTGCACTCTGCCGCCCGGCGTGGCGACTTTCGGCGAAACCGAGCCATGAAACTTGACATCCTGACCTTGGAATTCGCCAGCCGGCGCGTCGTCAGCCGCATCCGCGGCGGCAAGCGCCGATCGACCCGACGAGGCGGGCTTTTCTTGAGCATAGGCGGCTGAAAAGGAATAGTTCTTGGGCGGATTGCAATTCTCGGCATTGCACGACTGCACGTAGACCTTGCCGGCGATTTTGAGCGTCTGCGGATCGACATCCGCGGCAAATTTGAGCGGCGCGGCCCACGTGACGGCACCCTCATGTTCTTCGAGCGTCAAGCCGGGAAACGCCTGATCATCGACATGCTTCCGCGGCGCGGGATCAGCCTTAAAGTCGCCGGCCAGACGGAAGCGGTCGCTGTGGTCGAGTTTGAGATTCGTGCGGATCGGCCCGCCGGGCGCCTGCGTAATCGAGTAAATATGCCATCCGTCGGCCATCGTTGCCGTGATGTAAAGCGTGCCCGTGCGGCCATCGGGTTCGGCGGTGAACACCGCCTCGACGCTCACCGGGTCATCCGCCGGCGCCGACGTTCCGCCGCCCAGGTCCAAACCCAAGAAGCCAGCCTGTGCCCATGCTTGGGCCGGCAATAGCGATAGGGCAGCGGCGCAGGCCGCCACGGCCAGGATGGTCCGAAATTCGCGCATCGGCTTGCGTCCTTTATTCGATAAGTCTTTGCCGGCTTTGAGTTAGCCCTGATTTTACGGTCCGGCGGAAAACCGGGTCAATGCCGCCCGGCTTAGGTGACAGTAACCGCGATCGGCCCCACCGTTACATTACCCGACCCCCCCGGCGCCGGGCCGGACACTCCTTCATCGGCCACCCATTCTACGATTCGCCAGTCGAGCCAGCGGCGGTCGGCTCCCTGGCGGCGGCCCACAAAACCCAAATGCCCCCCGCTGTCCACAATTTCAAGCTGCGCCGCCGGACAATCGGCCAGCGGCTCCAGCGAGTTCACGGGCACGAGCGGATCGTCTCGCGAGGCAATCACCAGTGCCGGTCGGCGAATACCTTGACGGAGGGGCAGCGAGCTGGCCCGCCGGTAATACTCGTCGGCTCGGCCAAATCCTGATACCGGCGCCGTGTAGACATCGTCAAACTCCCAGAGCCGCCGCGGAGTCTGGGGCCAGTCGGTTCCCGGCAAGTCGGGCAACAGGTTGCGTCGGTGCCGAACCTGCCCGATGAGCCGCCGCAAAAAGTGACGCTCGTAAAGGCGATTTCTCGGGCGGCTGATGTGTTCGATGGCGGCGGTCAAATCCGCCGGCGGGCAAACTGCCACCGCGCGGTCTAGATGGCCGCAAGGCTGGTCGGTCAGCTCGCCCAGCAGTTTTAATGCGATATTGCCACCCAGCGAAAACCCCACCAGGGCCACCGGCGAACCTGGGCAAAGCACCGCAATGGTTTCCAGCGCCGCCGCGGCATCTTCCGAACGGCCGCTGTGATACGGCAAGCGGGCCAGCGTGATGCCGGCGCCGCAGCCGCGCAGATCCATCCGAAACGAGCGCACGCCGCGCCGCTGCAGCTTGGCGGCGATGCGCTGCATATACGGACTCAGGTGGCAGCCGCCCAGTCCGTGGATCAGCAATGCCGCCCGGCCGCCCGGTTGCCACCCCTGCGGCAGGTCGTCGTGCAGCACAATCTGATCGCCGTCGGGCAAACTGACCACGTGCTGCCGCGCAGCATAAGCAAATCGCGGCCCCGGCAGATACGCGCCGGCCAGCGTCTGTGCGTGCCCGCCGCGCAGCAGCGGATGGGGTCGGAAATGTCGAAGCACATCGGCAATCATGGCTCATGTAGCTGTGCGCGAGTACCGGGCGCTGCATTGTCGCCTTTCGCTCCGCGAAAGGAGCGCTACTTTCGCGGAGCGAAAGGCGACTTTGGGGCTCGTCCGCTAGTCGCGCACGGCTAGTTAGTCCGTTTCTTCATCATAGCCCTCGCCGGGCCGCGCGAATAGAATGGCAAGATCATGAACGAAGCCACCGACTACGATCCGCACTTTCTCGAGGGCGTCGAGCACTTTAACAAGTGCGACTTTTTTGAGAGCCACGAAGCCTGGGAAGAACTGTGGACGGAGCACTTCGGCCCGTCGCGCAAGTTTCTGCAAGGGCTGATTCAGGCCGCGGTGGCGTTGCATCATTTTGGCAACGGCAACATTCGCGGAGCCAAAAAGCTCTACTACGGCAGTCGCGGATATCTCGAGCCTTATCGCCCCAAGCACATGGGCATCGATCTCGACCGCTTTCTGTCGCAGATGGAAGCCTGCTTTGGCGAAGTCATCGCCAGCCAAGAGGAGTTTCCGCAGATCGAGATCACGCCCGATTTGATCCCCGAGATCCACCTCGATCCACCGGCGTCGCCAACGTCTAGCCCGGAAGCGTCGCATCCATGAGCGGGCTGCCCGACGATTTTGTTTTTCGGCCTGATAATTTTTCGGGCCGGGCGCGGCTGTTTCCGCTGCCGAACCTGGTGATGTTTCCGCATGTATTACAGCCGCTGCACGTGTTTGAGCCGCGCTACCGCGATTTGCTGGCCGATGCGCTGGCCGGCGATCGGTTGATTGCCATGGCGGTGCTCAAGCCCGGCTGGGAAGCCGACTACGAAGAGCGTCCGCCGATCCACCCGGTGGCCTGCTTGTGCCGCGTGGTGACCCATCAGGCGTTGGCCGATGGCTGCTCGAATCTGCTGCTGGTCGGCCTGCGGCGGTTGGGAGTGGTGCGCGAACTGCCGCCCGAGCGATCGTTCCGCGAAGCGGACGTGTTGGTGCTCGACGATTCTTATCCAGCCGAGTCGGCCGGGCGTCGGCCCGATTTGCAGCGGCGTTTGATCGACCATTTCCGCCACCTGATGCCCAACGTACAAGAGTTGCACCAGCAACTCGACGAAGTTTTGGCCAACGACGTGCCGCTGGGCATGCTTACCGACATCTTGGCATTCACGCTCAAGCTCGATCTGGAGACCAAAGAGCAACTGCTGCGCGAAACGAACGTCGACCGCCGGGCGGGGCGGCTGTTGGAAGCGATGCAAAGCCAATCGGAGTCGGGGCAGGCGAACGCAAAGTTCCCTCCCGACTTCAGCGAAAACTAGAAGGGCCTTGTTTTCCGCACGCCAGCGGGAGAAATTGAACGCCGGGCAGAGCACTACAGTTCGAGGACTCGATGAAATTCGCCATCTGCAACGAGACCTTCGTCGATTGGCCCTTGGAAAAGGGCTTTGCGTTTGCGCGTGAGTGCGGGTATACGGGCATTGAAATTGCGCCATTTACCATCCATCCCGACGCGCGGCAGATCTCGTCGGCGCGAAGGGCCGAAGTGCGGCGGCAGGCGGAAGAAGCCGGTCTGAGCGTCATCGGATTGCATTGGCTGCTGGCCAAAACCGAGGGATTTTACGTCACCAGCCCCGAGGCCGCCGTCCGCCGGTCAACCAGCGACTATGTGGCCGAGCTGGCCCGCCTCTGCCGCGAACTGGGCGGATCGCTCATGGTGTTTGGCTCGCCGATGCAGCGGAATCTGCTGCCCGGCGTCAGCTACGAGCAAGGCATGCAATACGCTGCCGAAGTGTTTCAGGCGGCCATGCCCGTCCTCGAAGAACTGGAGGTCACGCTGGCGATCGAGCCGTTGGCGCCGGCCGAGGGAAATTTTCTGCTGACGGCCGCCGACGGTGTGCGGCTGGTCGAGATGATCGGCTCCCCGCGGTGCCGGCTGCATCTCGACTGCAAAGCGATGTCGAGCGAATCGACGCCGATCGCCGAAATCATTCGCCGCTGCGCCCCTTGGCTGGTTCACTTCCACGCCAACGACCCGAACCGCCAAGGACCGGGCATGGGCGAGCTCGACTTTTTGCCGATTCTGACCGCGCTGGGCGAAATTGATTATCGCGGCTGGGTTTCGGTGGAGGTGTTCGATTACACGCCCGGCCCCGAGCGGCTGGCCCGCGAGAGCATCGATTATTTGCAGCGGTGCGCGGAACGGGTTGTCGGGCGACGGTTTGACGGTCAAGTTCGGCAATAACCCGGTGGCTGGGGCAGAGTCTGGGCCGTTAAAAACTTGCTCTTGCGGCCACCTGACTGTTATACCGGTGTTATGCGGCAAGATATGGCTGGAGGATGGCCTTCCCAGGCCGTCCAGTAATAGGCGGGACGGCCTGGGAAGGCCATCCTCCGGCATCGCGATCGCCGGAACAATAATGATGAAAGGCCGTAGTGGGCCCGATCACGCATGATGGCTTCGCGCCACGCCAATGGTGGGACTCGCAAGCTCGTCCCACCCTACCACTACGGCTGGCTCGCGCTCTGTAAAGGGCGAATTGACGTCGCGCCGCCCGCGTCGGAACGGCACAGAGTCCGTGCCCTACAGACGCCACGGGCGGTTCCGGCCGCTACGCGATCGGCTGCGCTGGTGGCAAGCCCGGCGGCAATGGATGAACGGCGGGATGAACGGCGTTGGCCAGAATCTCCAGGCTATCGACCAGCCGCGGGCCGGGGCGGCTGAAATAAGCCGAACCATCGACCATGAACACACGGCCCTGCCGCACGCACGGCAAGTCGCTCCAGCCAGGCCGGCTTTTTAGGATTGGCAGGTCTTGCCGTGTGCGCTCGAGGTCAAAGCCGCAACAGGCAATGAGCATGACTTCCGGTTGCCCGGCGATGATCGTTTCCCAGGCGGTGGTCTGCGAGGGCAGGCCGGCGCGGCCCACGACTTCGATTCCTCCGGCCAGTTCCACCAATTCGGGCGTCCAATGTCCGGCGGAGAACGGCGGGTCGATCCATTCCAACACCACCACGCGCGGCCGCGCGTTGAGGCAAGCGGTCCTTTCGGACACAGCGCCGATTCGCTGCTCGAGCGCCTTGACCACCTCGGTTCCGCGCTCTGGCACGCCGGCCGCCTCGGCGACCTGGCGCACGCTTGCCAACACGTCGCTCAGCCGGCTGGCCTCAAGATTCACCACACGCGGGTTGCCGGGCAGCGTGCAGGCCGCTTGCCGCACTTCTTCCTCGGCCACCGCACAGACGTCGCAAAGAGCCTGCGTGAGAATCAGGTCGGGCCGCAGTTGGGCCAGCAGCGGCATGTCGAGCGAGTAGAGCGCGCCGCCGTCGGCCATCCGCTCGCGCACCAGCGCGTCGATCTCGGCGCTGGCTGCGCCCGAGGGAATGAGCGAGCGGGTGACCTTGGGCAGCCGTCGCGCCTCGGGCGGAAAATCGCATTCGTGCGAGACGCCCACCAATCGTTCGCGCAATCCGAGGGCGCACGCGATTTCGGTGGCAGCGGGCAAGAGAGAGACAATACGCATCAACTAGATCGCCAGGCGGAGTTCATTTCCTCTACTTCCACAGCGACGCCAAATCGTCCGAGCACTGCTTGCGGATGCCGTTGTCGTTCAAGATGTCTTCGGTGGCATCGGCAATTTCCTGGCGGCGGAAGACAAGCGTTTCGGTCGATTTGCCGGCGAACTTGAACTCGACATACTCCGCCTGGTTATACCGCAGCAACTCGGCCAGGTGACGCAGGCTGCGCACCGGAATATCGTTCATCGATTGCACGACGCTAAACATCGCCTGGCTGTAGCCGCGCGTCAGCCGGTGCGAGAAGAACGGGGCCGCGATCATCACCAACTCTTCGCCTTCCCACGTCGGATCGTCGCCCAGCCGCGTCACCAGCGGATGCCCGCGATCGAGCAAATACGGCGTCCACTTGGCGCCCAGCATCACCACCAGCTCGCGATAGGCGGGCGTAAACACAATCGGCCCATAAATAAAATACCGCGGATAATCGCCCTTGAGGTACGGCACCAGCAGCGATTCGCGGTTGCTGACGGGCAATTCAATACCCATCGTTTGTCCGCCACGGAAGATGGTCACCGGCAGCTTGCCCTCGCGCGCCAATTTCGGCACCAGATACTGAAACGGCAGCTTCAGATCGCCGTCGACTTGCACGCGGCCCGCGTTGTCCAGCGCATAATCGCCCAGCTTGATGACGACGTCGCCTTCGTGCAGCGGATAAGAGCCGTTTTTTTCGCCAGGGCGAGTGACCATGCATCCGCCCATGCTGGTGGTCAAGCCGAGCTTGGCGCGAATGGCATCGTTCTCGACGGTCTGATATTGGTCGCGCAACCGCGGTTTGCCGTCGTAGTGACCGTCGGCGGCGTCGGCGAGAAACGTCGAGACCTCTTCGACCGGAATCAGGTATCCGATGTTTTCCGCCTGTTTCAGTCCGCTGAAGGCCACGCCCACCAGCTTGCCGTCGGAGACCGCCGGCCCGCCGCTGTTGCCCGGATTCAGCGCGGCGTCGATTTGCACGCGCAGCCCACCGGCGCCATAGTGATAGGGGGCATAATCGACGCGCGAGACGATGCCCTCGGTAACCGACATTTGCTCGCCGCCGACCGGGTAGCCATAGACATTCACCGTGCTTTTGGTTTGCGGCAGCCCCTCACCAAAGAGAATCGCCGCTCGATTGTCGAAAAAGCTCTCGTCTTCCAACTGCAAAATGGCCAGGTCGATGTCGGGCGCCACCGCGGCGACCGTGGCGGCCAGCCGGTCGGCCGATTGATGCGGCTGAATATAAATCTGATGCGAATGCGAGACGACGTGGGCGTTGGTCAGAATCCGCCGTCCCTCGATCACAAAACCGGTGCCGGTGACTTCGCTGGGCGTGGCTTTCGACCAGGGCTGAAACAGATTGGCCGCGCGCTGCGTGACGAGCACGTGGACCACCGACTCGCGCAGCGGATCGGCGGCGCGCGAAGCTTGCGACAGCCAGCTACAAAAAACGGCCGCCAACGCCAAGCGCCACACGACGGGTTGCTTCGACAACATTCGATTGCTCCGCAACGAGGGATGAAACGGAGATGCGCGGGCCGGCGCCCGGTAGGGCATCGCGTTTAATATGTGCGGGCAAGCCAGGCATGTCAAAGGTCCTGGCGCTCACCTCTAGCGGCGGGCGCCATAAATGGGCAGGCTGCCGTTGGCGGTCCAGAGGTCGGGGCGCAACACGTCGTTCGATCCCCACTGCGGCGAATAGTTGCCGAACCAAGGAGTGGGATTCGCACGTGGGCGCATGTTCGACAGCCCGAACCACTCGCGCGAGGCAATGCGCCGCCGGCGCTGATCGGCGCGGAATTCGGCTTTCCGGCGCACCGCCATTTTGGGATCGTCGTTGCGCCGCAACTCCTGCAGATAGAGCCACATCTCGGGCGTCATTTCCGACAGCGACATCGGCGGCGCCGGCTGGTCTTGGTCTGCCTTGACTCGCAGCGATGATTTTTGCCCGCGCTGCGGCGCCCGCGGCTGCTGGGCCAGCAAAGTAGACGCGGCCGAAACTGCGATGCAGGCCGCCCAAAAAACAAAATGCTTGGTCACCGATCTTTCCCCCCTGGCCTGGAATACTGTGGCCCATGACACCCCTTGCTTCCAAACTCTTCGGCATTTAGCGGATGACCCGATTAGGGTAAGCCTCGTCAAAATGACGGTTGCAACGGGCGTGCCAGCAAGAGAGAGAATATGGCCAGCTTTTGCCGGCTTCCGGCTAATGCGTCAGCCCGCGTTCGCCGCGCCGCAGCAGCTCGTCGCGATAAGCGAACAGCGCCGGCGTGCCGCCGGTGTGTAAGAACACCACCGGACGGTCGCTCGGCAAACGGCCCTGACGCACATCGTCGATCAAGGCCGCCAAGGCCTTGGCCGTATAAACCGGCTCGACCAAGATGCCCTCAGTCCGCGCAAGCAAATCGAGCGCTTCCTGACCCGCGGCCGAAGGTATGCCATAACCATCGCCGAGATACTGATCGGTGGTTTGCACGTCGCCGGGCTGAACCATGGCCGGCAAGCCGATCAACTCGGCGGCCTGATTGGCGGTTGCTGCCAGATCGGCGGCATGATCCCAGGGCCAGCGAATGGGCGCCACGATTCGTAGAGCGATCTCGGCTGCCAAGGCCGCTTTGCCCAAAAGCAACCCCGCAGCGGTCGAGCCTGCCGAGGCCACATAGACCGCGCTGGGGTTTTCGCCCGCGCGGGCGCTTTGCTCGACGATCTCGGCCAGGCAGAGAGCATAGCTGACCGCGGCGCGAGGCTTGACGATCGCGTTATCCCAGCAATAGACGCGCTGTCCTTCGGCCCGCCATTGTTCGGCGCGCCGGGCGATGCGCTCGTACAGCTCAGGTCCCAGCGGCAGGTCGACCATTTCGACGGTCGCGCCCAGTAGATAATCGAGCAGCAGATTTCCCTGGATTTCGTCGGAGTGGCCGCCGCGGCCCAGCATCAAATGGCAAGCCAGCCCCAGCTTGGCGCAGGCGGCGGCGGTCTGCCGGCAGTTGTTGGATTGCACGCCCGCGCCCCACAGCAGCTTCTCGGCGCCAAGCTGCAGTGCGTGAGCCAGGATGAATTCGTTGTGCCGCGTTTTATTGCCGCCGAAGGCCAGCCCGGTGCAGTCGTCTCGCTTGATCCAGACGGTTGGCCCGCCCAGCGCCGCCGAAAAGCGCGGCAAAGGTTCCAGCGGCGTCGGCAGGTGCCCCAGTGGCGTGCGCGGCAGCCGGGCAATTTGCTGGCGGAGATGTACGATCGTCAAGGGAGTGGCGGTGGTGCTCATACCTCGTTGCGGTCCTGCGATTCGGCATCTTCGAATGCGCGGATGACCTCCTCATGCATCGGCGCGGCTGAGCTGGCGATGTCAGTCCACGCAGCATGGTTCGCGACAAGCTGTTTCGCCTCGCCCAAGCTCACCCCGAACAAACTTCGTGTCGCTTTTATGGCTTCCAGAATTGAAAAGCCGCGAGTTTTCATGTGACCGATGAGTTCGGTTCTCGATGTTCCCGACCGCAATGCTTCTTCCAATTCTTCCGTAGATGTGCTCATGGCGATTTGTACCGTGTGAGATCAATCAATAAATCCACCGCGTGCCCAGGATTGGCGGACGAACTCGTCGCCGTCCGAATGCCCGTAATGCGAATCGCTTTGAAGCCCAAAGCAATCGCCGCATTGATAAGTTGCGTCCGCGCAGCAAGAGCTTCTTTCATCAAACCAGTCACGTGCTTCCCCGATTCCTCGAAGACGACAACATCTTTGAGATGCAACCGCGTTCCCTGCACATCAATTTCAGCCAATAGACGAATCGTGCCCTTGCCGGTCTTAAACGATCGCTCGAAGAGATCGCCGTGCTCCACGTGGATGTCCGTTGCTCTTAGTGCGGGATCGCTATCCCATTATACCTTGCTGTACCATGATACCGCAGTCTCAGTCGGCTTTTGCACCCTGGGTTCGCCTTGCCACTGAAACTTGGCCGCGTCGCCGAGTCTGGCGGACTCGCCCGGCATTGATTACGCTGCTTAAGTTGGCAGACACAAACCTCATCGGCCCTGACCCCACGCGAGGATGACCATGACCCTGTATTCGCGACGCCGGTTTCTGGAAGACTCGATGCTGGCCACCACGGCCGCCGCTTTGGCGGCAGGCGCGCCGGCGGTGCTTGCGGCCGAAGAGCGCCGACCCACCAAAAGCGCCAACGAACGGCTGAGCGTGGCCGTGGTGGGCGTTCGCGGCCAAGGCAACAGTCATTTAGGCGCTTACTCAAATCCCAAGAGCGGCCATAACACCGAAGTCACGTACATCTGCGACGCCGACGAAGCGATCGGCCGCAAGCGTGTCGAAGAAACCGCCAAGCGGCAAGGACGCGCACCGAAATATGTGCCAGACCTGCGGCAGGTCTTCGACGATCCTTCGGTCGATGTCGTCAGCACGGCCACCCCGAATCATTGGCACGCGCTGGTGGCCATCTGGGCCATGCAGGCGGGCAAAGACGTCTATGTCGAAAAGCCCGTCAGCCATAATGTGAGCGAGGGGCGGCGGATCGTCGAGACGGCCCGCCGTCATCAGCGCATCTGCCAGACCGGCACGCAATGCCGGTCGATGGGCGGCACCATCGAAGCCATCGAATTTGTGAAGGCCGGAAAAATTGGCGAAGTCAAGCTGGCTCGCGGGCTGTGCTATAAGTCGCGTGGTTCGATCGGCCCCAAGGGCAGCTACGAAGTACCCAAGACCGTCGACTACAATTTGTGGCTGGGCCCTGCCCCGATGAAGCCGCCCGCCCGGCGACAGTTTCATTACGACTGGCATTGGTTCTGGGACTATGGCTGCGGCGACCTGGGCAACCAGGGCATCCACCAGATGGACATCGCCCGTTGGGGGCTGGGTCTCAATACTCTTTCGCAGCGCGTGGTGAGCTACGGCGGGCGGTTTGGTTATGAAGACGCGGGCGAGACGGCCAACACGCAGATGATCGTTCACGACTTCGGCGACAAGACGCTGGTGTTTGAAGTGCGCGGCCTGCCCACCGAACCGCTCCGCGGCGCGAAGGTGGGAGTGATCTTCGAGGGCGCCGAGGGCTTCGTGGTGCTGACCAGCTACGAGGGCGGCGCGGCGTTCGACCGCGACGGCAAGCTGACGACCACTTTCCACGCCGGTGGAGACCACTTTGGCAATTTTCTGAGTGCCGTTCGCAGCCGCCGGTCCGAAGACCTGCACGCGGACATCGAAGAGGGACATCTATCCAGCGCGCTTTGCCATTTGGGCAACATCTCATATCGGCTGGGCGAGCAAACGCCGCTGGCCGAAATGGCCGGTCGCTTGAACGGCTATGCGCAAGCGTCGGAAGATTTCCAGCGATTCGCCGATCACTTGAAGACCAACGGTGTGCCCGACACCACCCTCGGTCGGCTGGGCGCGGCTTTGCGGTTCGATCCGGCGGCGGAAACGTTCGTCGGCAATTCGGCCGCCGACGCGCTGTTGACCCGCGAATATCGAGCGCCGTTCGTCGTTCCGGCGGCTGGGCAAGTGTGAGCGAGATCGAATTGCTGTATGAATCGGGCGCTTGCCTGGTGGTGCGGAAACCCGCCGGGCTGGCCACCCAAGCGCCCGCACAATTCGATAGTCTCGAGAAACGGCTACGGGCCTGGCTGGCGCAGCGCGAGCCACGCGCCGAATACGTCTACTTGGCGGTGCCACACCGGCTCGACCGGCCGGTATCGGGAGCGATGCTGTTTGCCACACGCCGCCGGGCGGCTTTTAAGATCTCGCGCCAGTTCGAGCGGCGTGAGATCAAAAAAATCTACTGGGCCTGCGTCGAGGGCCGGGTAGAGCCCTCCGAGGGAACCTGGACCGATCATTTGCGAAAAATCTACGGCCATCCGCGGGCCGAGCTCGTGGACCCGGAAGCCGCCGGTGCGCAGCTCGCGGTGCTGCGCTATCGCACGCTGGGCATGACGCGCTGGGGCTCGTGGCTCGAGATTGAATTGGAGACGGGCCGCACCCACCAGATTCGCGTGCAAGCCGCTTCCCGAGGCCATGCCGTGTTGGGCGACGCCTTTTACGGCGGGTCGGTGCTGTTCGGCCCGCAGCACGACGACGAGCGATTGCGGGCAATCGCTCTCCACGGGCGTTCCCTGGAGTTTACGCACCCTCATACGGGCCAGCGGGTGACGGTCACGGCCGAGCCGGATCAAGCCTGGGACAGTTGCCAGTAGGAGATGTCTTCGTTGCCGGCTAAAATACCCGTCGCAGGTGATCTTCGATCGGCCAATCTCATTTGAGTTGGATAAATGAGCCAATCCGCCGCAACGAAGCACACCGACCGATGCACGAGCGTCGGCGTCGTTCTGGCCGCGGCGGTGATTGCCGCGTTCAGCGCCCGTGATTATGCCGGCGGATGGAACGATGGCAGCCGGCTGGCTACCGTCGAGGCGCTGGTCGATCACCACACGCTGGCGATCGACAGCACGATTTTCATCCGCACTCCGGAATCGGCCGACGCCGCGCCGAATCCCTACGACCCGGGCAATGACGCCTTGCGGAACGAAGGCACCAAAGACAAGCTTTTCATCGACGGGCACTATTACTCCGACAAATCGCCGCTGCCCGCAGTGCTGTTGGCGGGCTGGTATCAACTGCTGCAAGCGACCACCGGGGTGGCGGCCCGCGAACGCCCGCGGCTGTTCTGCTATTGGATGACCCTTGGCTCGTCGGGCTTGGCTTACGTGGTCTCGGTATGGTCGGTCTATCGTATTGCCGCGGGAGTGGGTTTAGCGATTCGGCATCGGTTGCTGCTCGCTGGAAGCCTCGGGCTGGCCACGGTGGCGCTGCCCTATGCTCGGCATGTCAACAATCACATTGCGCTGTTGGCCATCGTCAGCCTGTTGATGCTGGCGCTGCACGTGGCCGCCGGCGCTCATGGGCGGCAACTTTGGTGGCGGCTTAGCCAGATCGGCACGCTGGCCGGCTTGGGTTACACCTTCGACTTGGGCGTGGGACCCGTGCTGTTGCTGTGCACGGGCGGATGGACTTGGCTGCGCACGCGGCGCGTCGGAGCCTTGGTTTGTGTGGCGATGGCGGCGCTGCCGTGGCTGGCGGCCCACCATGCGCTCAATTACGCGGTAGGCGGCACGTGGGCGCCGGCCAATGCACGGCCCGAGTATCTGAACTGGCCCGGCTCGCCGTTCAGCGCGGCGAACATGACCGGCGGTTGGGCGCATCATTCCGTCGGGCATTTCTTGCTCTATGCCGCGGCGCTGCTGATCGGCAAGCACGGCTTGGTGAACTATAATCTGCCGCTGTATCTGGCATTGCCCGGTATCGTCGTGCTCTGGCGATTGCGAAAAGATGCCCGGCCTGAAGTGGGCTTTGTCGGGGCGTTGATCGGCGGCACGTGGCTGCTGTATGCGGCAGCCTCGAACAACTACTCGGGTCCCTGTTGTTCGATTCGCTGGTTCGTGCCGCTGTTGGCGCCGGCGTTTTACGCCGTGGCGATGTTATTGCGTGAGCGGCCCGCTGCGGTCCGCGATCTGGTGGTGCTCAGTTCGTTTGGCGCGGCGCTCAGCGCCATCTTATGGTGGGGCGGCCCCTGGCCCGGAGACGTCTTGGCCAGCATGTGGCTTCTCAACATCTTGGCGCTGGTAAGCTGGTGGCTGGTGGCCTGGCGGCAGACGAGAGCTACGAACTGACCAAGAGGCCAATTCGTGAGCAGCCCAGCGGGCCTTCCCTACAAAACTCCATGTAAGTCGGCATGGGCGAGTCGCCCGTCGTGCAGCGCGGAGGCGACGAGCGCGGCATCGCAACCCGCGGCGGCCAGCGATGCCAAATCGTCGGGGCCGCGCACGCCCCCGCCTGAGACGATTTCCAACGAATCGTCGAGCCGGCGTAAATGCCGGCAAAGCGCCTCGGTTGAAACGCCGCGGTCCATGCCGACCGCTCGCAGGTCGAGCACGATGAACCGGCGAATTCCCAGCTCGTAGACCTCGGCGGCGATTTGCTCGGGCGAGCAATCGCGCCAAGCGGGATCGGCCGCCAACGGCGCGCCATCGCGCAGGTCGAGGCTGAAAACCAGCCGCCCTTGGACGCCATCCGCTATTTCCGCCAGAGCGCTACGATCAGTCCATGTTTCTGAGCCGACCACCACGGCCGCCAGCGATCGCCCCTGATGGGAAAACTCCGCCAGCTGCCGCGCGCCGTCAGCCGATGCCAGGCCGGCATCGATCCAAAGATTCAGTCCGCACTCGATCAAGGTTTGGTAAACCGGCCAGGCGGGTTCCGCGCCGCCGATCGCGTCGAGATCGGCCAGATATGCCTCGCTGAGCCCAAGCCGGCGGAACGCCTGACCGACGGCTTTCGGAGTTGGCTGGTCGCAGAGCAGGCTGTGGATGGGTCGATATTCGTCGCGCCGGCCGCCGACCCCGCGTACCACCAGCCCGCCCATCAGATCAATCACCGGCAACACACGCATGGAAGCGATGCTCATCAACCTCGTCGAGGAATGCTGAACTCTGTACCCCGAATCCAGAACTCCGAACCCTGCTACGCTACGCAGACGGCTTTCTCTTGCGTGCCGCGGCGAGCTGCTGGCGCTCAGGTTCACTCATGACTTTCGCGTCCGGGCCAGCCGCGATCTTCGCGCCGCGGTTCGAGGCGTAGACCTGCGTAAACTCGGCGCCGAGCAAGAAAATCTGGGCCGAGTAGTATACCCAGAGCATCACCGCCACCAACGAACCCGCCGCGCCAAAGGTCGAAGAAAGACCTACCCGCGCCAGATAGATTCCAATCAGCTCGCGGCCCAGCAGGAAAAGGATCGCCGTGACCATCGACCCCACCCACACGTCGCGCAGATGGATCCTTACGTCGGGCAAAATCATAAACACGACCGCAAATAAGGCGGTGATGATCATGAGCGATACGATCCAGTTGACGACCACCGCCAGGTGAAACGAAACCGGCAGCCAGCGCTGGGCGGCGTCGCTCATGCCCGACAGAAACGTGCTTAACGCAACCGACCCCAACAGCAAAAACCCGACGAAGAGCACAACCACCAGCGAAAGCAGCCGGTCGCGGATGAGCACCCACCAGACGTTAGCGGTGTCGACAACGCCCCACACGGTGTTGAGAGCGTCTTTTAAAGCCACGACCGCGCCGGTGGCTCCGACCAGCACCATGGCCATGCTCAACCACGCGGCCAAGCTGCCGGTGCGAGAGGTGTTGATGTTGTTGGTCACCTCTTGGATGGCCTGGGCCACTTCCGGGCCGACCAGGGTATCGAGTTCATCGGCCAGGCGGTGCTGAGCGGCTTCTTCGCCGTAGATCGAGGCGGCGAACGACACCGCAATCACCAGCACCGGGGCCAGCGAAAACAGCGAGTAATAGGCCAGGGCGGCCCCCAGCCGCGGCACCCGGTCTTCTTGCCACTCCAGGAACGTTTGTTTGACGATCGGCCACAAGTTTCGCATAGCAGGCAGTTTAGCCTCTCGGCGTCCTGAACGGCAAAACTTAAGCCGCCGCGGCGCTCAAGCCGATACGTTCGATACGACCGACATTCTCGGCACGATCCGAAAGGCAGACCCATGTTGAAATCCAGGGGAGCACTCGTGGTTGGGCTTCGCGGCGGGCATCGACCCCGCGACGCCGCAATGGCCGTCATCTTGGGACTCTTGGTGGGCGTCACCTGTGGCTGGAACTTGTCGTGTGGCCTGCTGTTGGTGATGGCGATCTGCCTGAACCTCCCGACTCGCCTCTTGGTCGCCGCGTCGCTGGCGGGGGGAGCTTTCGCCTGGCTGGCTGACGACATGACGCGATCGGTTGGCGCCGCCGTGCTTGACCAAGGCGGGTTGGGGCACGCCGTGGCCGCGCTGGGCGATGGACCTGTTATCGCCTTGCTCGGTTGGGACAATGATGCGCTCGTGGGTGGCGCGGTAATCGCGCTGGCCCTGGGCTTGCCGTCGGCCGGCTTGGCCGCCGGCGCCGTGGCGCACCGAAATCGCAAGTCAGACAGCGTCGTCTCGCCTTGGCTTCGTCCGGGTGGCCTGCCCGTGGCGCTGGTCACGGCGGCCGCCGTGATGGCCGCGCCGTGGTGGCTCGGCCCGCGTTTGGCTCGCGATGAGTTGCTGCGACAATTCTCGCAATATAACGCCGCCGAAGTTTCGGCGGCTGATGTGCAGCTCTCGCTGTGGAATGGCAAATTTACGGTGCGCGACCTGCGCATTGCCGACCCGGCCCATCTCGATCGCGACCGCCTGCGCATCGGGCGGGCCGTAGGGCAGCTTTCGCCGGGACAGCTCATTCGCGGGCGGCTGCACGTCGAGAAGGTGTCGCTCGAGCATGTGCGCGCCGATGTCTCGCGCCGCGAGTTGGCCCGCGGCAGCGACGATCCGCCGGAAGTTGCCGAGGCGATGTCGCTCGATCTTGTGCAATCTCACGACGAGGGACAGATCGAACTCGACGCCTATTTGCAAGATTGGGCGGCCGTGCGGCGAAATCTCGCCTGGTTGGAATGGCTCCTCTCGGGCGTCGAACGGCTGGCTGATGCGGATGCCGATGAAGCATCAGGCAGCGGCCGCCTTGCCGCTCGCAGTGCGCTGGGCGTCCGGCAGCCGCGCATCGTCATCCATCAGCTCACTGCCTCCGACTTGGCCTCGAGCTGGCGGCTGGGCCGCAAATCGCTCGTCGAACTGACCGAACTGACGAGCGATCCGCGCGCAACCAAGCAGCAAACCGCGCTGCGGTTGACCGTGCCGCATTTCGCGGGCGAGTTGCAGGTGCAGTTCCAATTGCGCGGTGAAAAACGTCGGCACACCGTTAAGTGCAGCGCCTATGAACTCAACCTGGCCCAACTGACCGGCGCCAGCGCTGGCGCTGACGGCCCGCCTGCCGATCGCGGCGCCACCAGCGTCACGGGCGAAGGCTGGATGAGCCGTCGCCGGTTGGAACTGCCGTTGCAGATTGAGATGCAACCGCAAGACGTGCCGATGGAAGGCCCCGGCCGATTTGCCGGCATCGATCACCGCCAATGGCGGCAGATTGCTTCACGTCTCGATCGGCTGCGCATCGACGCTCTGCTGGGCGGCTCGTGGACCGCTCCCAAGCTGACCGTCTCTGCCGCGAGGCTGGTCGAGCAGGTGAGACACCAATTACGCGCCGCGGGCGCCCAGGATGTGGTGCTTGCACTCGACGAGCAGCTCGCGGAACCGAGTGAACAGCGAAGCGAGGTCTTGCAGACGGCCGCTTATGAAAGCGAGCCGGGCTCGCCGGGCGTCTCACAACTTTCGGACGAAGATTCCTTGCCCCGCACTCCGATGGAGCAGCCGCCGCCGGTAACCCTGGCCAGCCCGCCACAGCCCAGCCCTGCCCAGCGCAGTGAAATGAGATCGCCCAGATATCCCAGCACATCAACTCCCGACTCGGCTGCCGAAGTTTTATCGCCAACCGCCTCGCTGGCGTCTCACGACAGCGTGCAGGGCGAGCTGCCGCCGGTAAGTTATGCGGCGACCTTGCCAGCCGGCCCGCGCTATTCTGCGCCAGTTCGTCCGGCGGCGCTGCCCGGACCGGTCAATTTGTTTGTCGGCGCCGATCCAATCGAAGTGCCCAGCGGGCCTGCTGGCGGAAGTCAGATCGCGGACCCCGACCCGCCGGCGCCGGAGCTGCCGCCTGTCTCCCCAGGCGATTTGGGTGAAGACGGCGCCGTGGATCCCGTCGGCCAACCGCGCCGCGTGGTGCGTCATAGTTTTTTGACGCGTTGGTCGGGCGCACTGCGAGATCGGTTTCACCGCGCCTCACGTGTTCCCGAACCCGAGCCGATTGACGATCTGACGCCGCCGACCGCGCCGCCCCCCTACTATTCGTCACCCAACTTCAACGCTCCGCCACTGGAGCCTGAGCTGGACGAGCCGGGCATGCCCTCGTCAGCCGCTAGCCAGCCCTGGTACAAACGCATGTGGCGCTAATCGGCCCGGGCGAACACATCGCGCGCCGCGCGCGCCGCCACGTCCCACTTGTCGGCCGCCCGGTAGAAATCGACTTCCATCGCCCGCACCGTACGCGGCGTTTCCACACGCAGCTCGACGTCGACGTCGCCGCTCAGCGGAATCTGCGCACTCGGCCCCTTGGCGAGCTCGATCTCAATCTCGGGCGTCAGCAGGTGATCGACCAGCTTGCGGGCCTCTTCCGCGTGCGGAGAGCCTTTGATGATGGCCAGCGTATTGGGAATGAACAGTGTGCCCAACCCGTCGTCTTGCTGATCGGGATAAACGACCTCGACGGGATGCCCGGCCTCGATTTCGCCCATGGCATCGTCGGTGTCAGTCAGACCAAACACGACCTGCCCAGACGACACGGCTTGAGCCACTTGCTTGTTGCCGGGGAAAACCCGCACTTCGTTGGCCTTGATCTCGTCCAAGAGCTGCCGGGCCTTCTCGTCTCCCAGATAGGCGAACAGGCAGGCGACGTGCGTGGCCGTCGTGCCGAACAGCGGCTTGGCCAGGCCGCCCTTTCCGCGCCACTTTTCGTCGGCCAGATCATAGAGTGAGCCGGGCCGCTCGCCGTCACCCACCGCCTCGGTATTCACCAGCAACACCCGCGCCCGAGCGGCGAAGCCATGCCAGGTGTCTTTCGATGAGCGAAACAGCGGTGGATAAGCTTCGGCCATTTTTGGCCGATAGGCTTCGAGCAGGCCCCGCTCTTCGAGACGCAGCGTATTGAGAATCTCGTTGTTCCAGAACACATCGCACCGCGGACGATCAGCCTCGGCGATAATTTCTTGCGTCAGGCCTAGCGTCTTGTTGGCTTCGACGTCGAACTTCGCACGGACCGGCACGCCCGTTTCGGTCTCGTAGCGCTGCAAGATAGGCTGCGAGAACTCGGAATCGAGAGCGGTGTAGACCACCACCTCGTTCTCTGCTTGCGAGGTGCACCCAACGGCTAAACCAACAATCGCCGCGCCAAGAAGCCATAGATCACGCATGACACCAGCTCCGCGAGTCTCTGTTCTCGATGACCAAACCAGCGCTCACTATAGAAAGCCCGCGCGCCATCATCAACGGCCCGCTCGGGCCTTGCGGCGTGCCCTTCGTCGAGCGACCGGAAGCCATCGGCAGCGCGCTGCCGATCACCCCCCATGTGGTGAAGGGCCGATGCAATGGTTGCCCCGTGCGGTCACCGTAGATCACTGACCAACGCCTCGCTCAGCGGCGGAAACGAGTCGGTGGCCTTGGCGGCAATGCTCGCCTCGAGCTCGCCGAGCGCCGCGGCCAGTCCCTCGGCAATCTCCGGGCAGCGATCGGCCACGTCGTTCTGGTCCCAACGATCGTCAGGCTTGGCATACAACTCGGTGGTCTGGGCGCCGTCATTCACCTCGGCCAATCGCAGATACCAGGCGGGCGTGCGAATCGCCCGTTCGCCCTCGCGGCCGACCAGCGAGACGCAGCCGCGCACCGCGTCGACCTCTTCGCGGATGATCGGCAGCAGGTTGCGTGCGTAGGTCTCCGCGCCGGCGCCGGCGATCTCGAGCGCAGCGGCCAAGGTGGGCGCCAAATCGCATGGCTGGACCAGCGCCTGACTGCGTGCCGCAGCGCCAGCCGCAGCAGGCAACCGCATCAGCCAGGGAATGTGCACCAATTCGGTATAGAGGGCTTCATCGGGCGAACCGATCCGCCCGTTGCGCCCCAGGGGAAAGCCGCGCATGCCCACCACCGCCAACAGAGTCTCGCTGGCATGGGCTTCGCTCTGGAGAGATTCCAGCAGCCCGCCCAGGCAGGCGTCGAGCAGCGAAACTTGCCCTGCATAGGCTTGGCAAATGCCCCAGACCTGGTCGGGGTCTTCATCGCGGCCCAAGCGACGCGAAGGCACAGCTTCAACGCGCGGAGGCTCTGGCTCGTCCGGCTCGGCGTAAAGCTGGCGGAACTCGTCGGGCGCATCCCACGCGGTTTCCATTCCGGAGCTATGGATCCACAAAAAAAACGGCGGCTTCGCCTCGGTTAATCGCTCGGTAGCCGCGGCGAACAGCGCGGCGGCCCGCGTCGCTGAAGCGTCTTCGGCGGGCCGATCGGCCGGTCGCTGCGCGGCCCCCTCGATGTTCACCAAATCGGCAAACCGCGCTGACAAAGGATGATTGGCAACACGCGGTTCGTCAGTGATCAAGCAAGTCGCGAAGCCCGCCGCCGCCAGCCGCTGTGCAAGTGTGGGCGGCTGCTCGAAGACGGCATGTTCCCGTACATGCCGACCCAGCCACCAGGAACGAAGCAACTCTTCCAGCCTGGGATGATCGGTGGTCGCCTGGTCGAACAAGAAGCTCTCGGCCGCCAGGCGATTGAAATGGGGCGTGGCCACCCAAGTATTGCCATAACAGCCCAGATAGCCGGCGTGCAGCCGATCGATGCTGAGCACCACGACGTTCATACGCCGCTCAAGGGCCCCGCCGAGGCCGGAAACGTGCCATAGAAGCGTTTAATGTAGTTGCGGTGCCATCGTTGCGGCTTGTGCGGCTGCCAACCCCAACGGCTCATCAACCGATCGGAGATGCGCCAATTGATGGCGTCGCAAACAATGGCGTCGGTCTGCTTCAGCCGGGCGACATGATCGAGCACGCCCAGTGCCCCGCGGAACGTGGCCAATGTGGCCGCGCGCGACGAAACCACAAATTTCAACGCCAGAAAGGTCGGCAGTCCGCGCGGTTGATTATAGAACAGCCAACAGCGGTCGCCGTCAGCAGACCGGTGCCGATATTCGCCCCAGAACACGTCCCAGGGCAGCGCCAGCTTTGGCCAGGGCCGCAGCGTTAACCGCGTGAACTGTCCCGCGCAGGTCTCAATCACCCCATAACGGCTGCGCCGCACGCGCATCGCTTGTTCGGCGTCAGCCAGATCGGTAATCGTGGTCAGCCAGGGCATAACCAAGCATACACCAAAAACCGCCGCCGCCACCCCCAGAAAGAAAGAATGCGGCTGCCTAATGCAGCCGCATTCCAGAGAACGAAAATTATCAGTGCCCGCTGGCCGTGGCGCCGGAGCCACACGCCGTGCTGCGCCCGCTTAGTTCTTCACCAGGCTTGTGTCGGGCTCAAACCGCCCTTCATAAGCCAGGCTATTGATGAACTTGTTGCCCGCAATGAATTCATCGGGGGTGATCTGATCGAGCAGCCGTCGCAGCACGTCGTGCAAATCGTCAGTCACGCGGCGGATTTCGCGGTAGTTCTGCGTACCCAGCCCTGTGCTGTAAGGCCGGGCCGATCGCTCGGCGAACAGATATTCCAACGCGGCACGCTCGGTGGCGAACTCGTCGCGCAGCAGCACATGGGGCCACTTAATCTGGCCGTGCTCCTGATCGAGTTGATCGGGCGTGAGCCGGTCTGGCAGACGCGCTTTGTTGAAGCTGATAAGTTGCTCGGGCGTCGGCGCGGGCACGCGGTTCTCGGCGCGATAGCTGGCGTTCAACCGCCGGATGTCAAGATACGTCTGCGCGCCCAGCTTCTGGTTCTCGATCCAATGCTGGTAGGCGTTCTGAACATACTCCGACCCAATCGACGCGTTGAGGGCCGCTTGCCCAGCCGCGGCGGTTACCGCAGCCGTGCCATAGAGCGGATCACCTTGGGCGGTCGATGCATAAAACGGCGTGAAAACACTCCCGTTCCCGACGCCTACACCACTGCCATAACCTCCTCCGCCACCGCGACCACCGCCCCAGCCGCCCCAGGCGCCGCCGACCGGAACGCCAAAGAATTGAGCATTCGCCGAACTCGTGGCGGCCAGTAACGCAACCAGCCCAATCATGACTGCAAAGATTCTCGTTCTCATAGCTTTCGTTCTCCTCAATCAAAGAAGCTTTAGGTTGACGGCCGTCCAATTCGCCGCCGGCGGCCATTCCATCGCCGCCCGTAATGCGGGTTTTTAATGAGCAAAGCCGGTGCCAATCTACGCCATGCAGCCGAGATCGCACGCAACCCATTGATATTGCACCGCTTCCGCTCGCAAACCGCTTCCGCAGCCGATCTCGCCGGCTGGGGCAAAATGCTGTATCGCGCTACTGCAAACTGTCTAATGGTTAGACGCAGCCGACCACCGGTTGGTTCACCCGACGCCCTCAACCTACTTTGCACGGCTTGCTAAATCCAGCAAATTACCAAAAACTCAGCAAACTAGCGCCGGCGCAACGTACTTTCGTCCGGGCGCTCGCCAATCGTGACGTTCAGCGTCACTTCGGCTCCACTGCGAATGACGACCACTTTCACGGTCGTGCCCACGTCGCTGGCCGCCACTTGCAACGGCAGCGAGCTACTATCGGTCACTTTCTGGCCATTCCAGGTGATGATGACATCGAGCGGCTCCAGCCCGGCCTCGGCGGCCGGCGAATTGGGCAGCACTCCGGCCACCAGTGCGCCGCGCGGCTCTTTGAGTTGCAGGCGCTTCACCAGCTCCGGGTTCAACTCTTGCAACTGCACGCCGAGCCAGCCGCGCGAAACCTTGCCGTGCTCTTTCAAGCGGTCGTACACCTTGCGGACGATTTCGGTGGGAATGGCAAAACTGATCCCTTGATAGGCTTCGCCGACAATGGCCGTGGTAATGCCCACCAATTCTCCGCGAATGTTCACCAGCGGGCCGCCGCTGTTGCCGGGGTTGACCGCGGCGTCGGTCTGCAAAAACGTCTGATAGACATTGTCGCTGCTCAGCCCTCCGCGTTGCTTGGCGCTGACGATGCCCGAAGTCACCGTACGGTCGAGCCCATACGGGTTACCGACCGCCAGCACCCAGTCGCCCACTTCCAATTCTTCGCTGTCTCCCCAGGGGGCGGCCGAGAGATTTGCCGCGTCTAGCCGCAGCACGGCCAGATCGGTGAGCACATCGTAGCCGACCATCTGAATGTTGTCGGCGCCGATCGTCCGCCCATCGCTTAAGTTGACCTGTACCTGCAAGGCGTTGTGTACCACGTGATAATTCGTCAGCACATAGCCTTGCTCGGCATCGACGATCACGCCCGAACCTTGCCCCTGCGCTCGAAAAAACCGCTTGCCTGGCGGAAACTGAAAGCCCCACTCGTCGGGCGAGCGGGCCTGGCGCACTTCGACCGACTGCACCGTGTCGATGTGTACCACGCTGGGTTCAATACGGCTGGCGACCAGGCGAAACGCCTTCGAGGTGTCGGAAAGTTTGACCAGCTCGGCGTTTTGGTCGAGCTTGGCAAGTTCTTCGGCGGCGGCCTCGGCCTTGGCCCGCAATTGTCCGCGAGTCATCGAATATTGCACCCGCTCGGCCAGACGAGGCAATACGAGCGCTAGACATAGCACCGCCAGAATCCACAACAAGCGCACCAGCCGCAGATCGCGCGGCGGAGAATAAATTGGTCCTTGCATGGCAAAGCCTTGGGGCATCGGTGGTCGAACCTGCTGGCGGCGTTATTATAGGAGATTGCGAACGATCGGGGTATCCGGCGGCTCCGCGCAACCATGACGAACGACACCGCACGATTGCCCGCTTCTCGCATTTTTCCGCCCGCCGAAGCGGCCTCGCCGATGGGACTGATCGGCGTGGGCGGTAAACTGTCGACAGCCTGGCTGCTCGACGCCTACCGCCACGGCATCTTTCCCTGGCCGTTCGACGACGGACAGTTGGCTTGGTGGTCGCCCGACCCCCGCGCCATCTTCGAGCTGAACGGATTCCATGTTTCTCGTAGCCTGCGGCGAACTTGCCGCAACGGGCGGTTTCAGGCGACGTGCGACCGCGATTTCTCCGGTGTGATGCATGGCTGCGCCACCGCCCAGGGCCGCCGCGGCCACACCTGGATCACGCCCGACATGCGCCGAGCGTATGGCGCATTGCACGAGCGAGGCCACGCACATAGCATCGAGGTCTGGCACGAAGGGCAGTTGGCCGGAGGCGTGTACGGGCTGGCGATCGCCGGCTTGTTTGCCGCCGAATCGATGTTCTACCAAGTGACCGACGCTTCGAAGATCGCCCTGGTGGCATTGATCGGGCACCTGCGGGCGCGCGGCTATCCGTTGCTCGACATTCAACAATTGACGCCGCACACCGAGCGGCTGGGCGCCCGCGAGATCACGCGCCGCGAATATTTATCGCGGCTCGCCGCGGCGTTGCGCGCCGACGCCTCATTTGGCAATCGGCTCGAAGCCCCCGCCGGCTGGCCGTCAACGCCAGCTTGGCAGCATTAGCCAGCCCCCCACTAAGAAACAAAGAGCCAGAGCGCGGCTATCAGGCCAGCCACCGCTATCTCGGACGAGCTTGGCACCATATATTGTCGATGGCTGCACAGAGGCCCGCGACCGGCCCACATCGTTCGTCATGAACCACTACCGCCATGCTCACCAAGTTAGCCATCCGTAATTTCAAGCGATTTGAATCCGTCGAAATCGAACTCGGCAACCCAGTGGTTTTTATTGGCCCCAATAACTCGGGCAAGACGACCGCGTTACAGGCCCTCACGCTTTGGAACGTCGGCGTGAAGAAGTGGAACGAAAAAAGGGGCGGCAAAAAGGCGCCTGAAAAGCGGTCCGGCGTCACGATCAACCGGCGCGACCTGTTTGCGGTCCCGGTCCCAGATGCCAATCTGCTTTGGCGGGATCTGCACGTACGCGATGTCCGCCGCTCGAATGGGGCGCAACGGACCCAGAACATCCGTATGGATATCATCGTGGAGGCGGTTACGAGCGATCGCGCCTGGCAGTGCGGACTCGAATTTGACTACGCCAACGAAGAATCGTTTTATTGCCGGCCGCTACGTCTAACGGAAGGTACGGAACCACAGCGTATGAGCGTGCCCGACGATGCCTCCGCGATCGATATTGCATTTTTGCCGCCGATGTCTGGCTTGGCTGCTAACGAGACGAGACTTGACCCCGGTGCGGTCAACGTGCGACTTGGTGAAGGACGCACCGCCGAAGTTCTGCGAAACTTGTGTTATCAGCTCAATACCGGCGCCGAGGGAAGCAAGCGATGGGACCATCTACAAGAGCGTATCCATCGGCTGTTCGGTGTTAGGCTGGAACCGCCCAAATACATTTCTGAGCGTGGCGAGATCACGATGACCTACCTTACTCCAGGAAACGCACGCCTTGATCTCTCGTGCGCCGGCCGCGGGTTGCAACAGACGTTGCTTGTTCTAGCTCATCTCGCTGTGAATCCCAAGTCGGTGGTCTTGATCGACGAGCCAGATGCTCATCTAGAGATACTGCGGCAGCGAGAGGTTTATTTGCTCATGTCGGAACTGGCTCGTGAGCATGGCTGCCAAATAATCGCGGCAAGCCACTCCGAAGTGGTCCTCAACGAAGCCGCGGACCGCGACATGGTTATCGCCTTCGTCGGAAAGCCTCATCGAATCGATGACCGCGGAGGAAGCCAGGTACTCAAGTCACTGAAAGTGCTGGGCTTCGACCAATATTACCAGGCCGAACAAGTCGGCTGGGTGTTGTATCTCGAGGGTTCGACCGATCTATCGATCCTCCGCACCTTTGCAGACGTTCTCGCGCATCCAGCCAGGGAGTATCTGGAACGTCCTTTTGTACACCATGTGATGAATCAACCGATAAAAGCGCGCGACCATTTCTACGGCCTTCGCGAAGCCATGGGGGATCTGCAGGGAATCGCGGTTTTCGATCGTCTCGACCGTAATCTCGCGCAAGGGCCGGCCCTCCGCGAAATCATGTGGGGGCGACGAGAAATCGAGAATTATTTTTGTAAAAAAAATGTCCTGCTCGCCTGGGCCAAGGCGGAGGCCGCGGAGCAGGGGCCGGTCCGCTGTTTGCAGAACAATGGTCGACCCTACTTGAGCAGTGCATCGACGAAGTCGAAAACGCCATGCGCACTTTGGGCAAGCCGTCACCCTGGTCCCCAGACACTAAGGTGACTGATGATTTCCTCAACCCGCTGTTTCAGATGTTCTTCGAGCGCCGCGGACTGCCGAACTTGATGCAGAAGAGCAATTATCATGTCTTGGCGAAATTTATTTCCCGGGAAGAAGTTGATCCTGAGGTAGTGCGGGTTCTCGACGCCATCGTAGAAACCGCTCAAAAGGCGCGCCCAGTTGGGGACGAACATGACGTATGAGGTATCACAGAGGGCCTCGCTGACGCTCTGACGCTTCGGGTTGGCGTGAGTTTTCGCCGATGAGGAGGCATTAAACCGCGGGCGCGAACCGCTCGCCCGTCAGCAGTTCGTAGGCCTCGACGTATTTGGCGCGGGTCTTGGCGATAATGTCGTCGGGCAGTGCGGGCGGGGGGCTCTGTTTGTCCCAACCCGACTGCTCCAGCCAGTCGCGCACAAATTGCTTGTCGAACGAAGGCTGCCCGCGGCCGGGTTGGTAACTCTCGGCAGGCCAGAAACGCGAGCTGTCGGGCGTCAAGACTTCGTCGATCAGAATCAAACGGCGCTGGCCGCCTTCGTCGATCAAGCCCCATTCAAACTTGGTGTCGGCAATGATGATTCCCCGCTGGCGGGCGTGCTCGACTCCGCGCTGATAGACCGCCAGGCTGCGCCGCCGTAGTTCGTCGGCCACGTCGGCGCCCACTTGCTGGCACATGACCTCGAACGAAATGTTTTCGTCGTGCCCGGTTTCGGCCTTGGTCGCCGGCGTGAAGATCGGCTCGGCCAGCCGGTCGCTTTCGCGCAATCCGGCGGGCAACGGCAACCCGCAAACCGTGCCTCGCTGGCAATACTCTTTCCAGCCCGAGCCGGCCAGATACCCGCGCACCACGCATTCGATGGGCGCCACCTGCGTTTTTTTGACCAGCATCGTGCGACCCGCGAGCCGGGCCCGGTCGGCGGCGGGCGGCAGCGGCATGGCCGCCACGTCGCAAGTGAGCAGATGATTCGGTTCGCCCAGCAATCTGAACCAGAAGGCGCTCAATCGCGAGAGAATCTGGCCCTTGTCGGGAATGCCGTTGGGCAACACCCAGTCGAACGCGCTGATCCGATCGGTGGCTACCAGCAACAGCGAGTCGCTCAGATCGTAAACGTCGCGCACTTTACCGCGGCGAACCGGCAGCCCGGCAAGATGCGTTTCCAACACAACCGCGGCGGTCGAGGACATGGAGGGGTGCTCAGTGCGTCGTGGGGCGAGATTGCAGATTCTTAACCATCGTGGCCGGCTGGGCGACGCCTGACGCGAGCATTTTTGCGTGTCAAGCGCTGCCAGTATCGGCCCGAAGGAGTATAACGAGTGTTGAGCCGACACGACAGCTTTGCCCACGATGTAACAAGACTGATGCCGACTGGTTCACTGCGCTTGGTCATTCCGCCTTCCGCCCGGTTTACGCCTCGGCTGGTCGAGCAGGCGTATATGGCCGGTCCCGACCAGGTGCCGTGGCCCTGCCGGACGCGGCTCAATGGCGGCGAAGTGGTTGTCGAGCGCGGCGTGGCCGATTCGGGCAAGTTCCATATGCCTTGGCCGGTCGAGGGGCACGGCGAACTGATGCTCTCGACCGCCACGCTCATGGAGCGCGACCGGCCCTATCAGCTTCTGGTCGAGCTGGCGCGTGGCAAGGTCAACCAGGTGCGCAACCAAATTGCCGATTGGCAGACGATCGGGCTGGCGGTGTCGCCCAAGGTTGAGGCGGCCACCGGCAAGGCCGTCGAAACCCTGGCCCGGGCGGCCACCTCGCAGCACGATTTGGCGCGGGCCACCGAACTGGCCGATCGGGCGATTGTGTTGGCTCACGACGCCGCCGACTTGCTCGTCTCGACCTACGCCGATCAGGCCCTGGCCGTCCGCCATCGTCACGACACCAAACTGAAGACGCTTTTGGGAGCAAATCTCGGCCAAGAGCGGCTGGACATGCCACTGGCGGCGTATTACCTGAAGGCGTTCAACGCGGCGCAGGTGCCGCTGAGTTGGCGGACCATCGAAAGCAACGAAGGCACCTACCGGTGGGACCTGCCCGATGCGCAATTCGCGGCTTGTCGTTCTCATGGACTCGCGGTCTGCGCGGGACCGTTGGTGCGGCTCGACGCGGCGGCCCTGCCCGATTGGATTTATCTGTGGGAAGGCGATTTTTCTACGCTGCAGTCGTTTATCAGCGATTTTGTCGAGAAGGCGGTCACACGCTATCGAGGCAAGGTGCACGTCTGGCAATGCGCGGCTCGGCTGAACGTGGGCAGCGGCGTTTCGCTCAGCGAAGAGCAGAAATTGCGGCTGGCGGTGCGGGCCATCGAAATCACTCGCAGCATCGACCCGCACACGCCGCTGGTGGTGCGGTTCGATCAGCCCTGGGCCGAATACATGGGCCGCTCGGCGCCCGATTTCTCGCCGCTGCACTTTGCCGATGCGTTGGTGCGCGCCCACTTGAACATCTCGGCGGTGGGCATCGAGATCAACATGGGCTATCAGCCCGGCGGCAGCTATCCGCGCGACCGGCTGGAATTCAGCCGGCTGGTCGATCTGTGGAGTTATTTGGGCCTGCCGCTGCATTTGACGCTAAGCGTGCCCAGCGGTGAACGAGCGGAGGCGACGGGTCGCGCCCGGCCTGCGCCTATGGCCGGCGTCGTTCCCGGCGGTTGGTCGCCCGAAAACCAGGCCGGCTGGATCAAGCATTACCTGCCAATGCTGCTGGCCAAGCCGACGGTGCAGGCGATTTTTTGGAATCAATTGTCCGATGCCGAGGGCGCTGAATTGCCGTTGGCGGGGCTGTTCGATGCGGCGGGCTCGCCCAAGCCTGGCGTCGCCGTGCTGGCCGCCCTGCGCCGCAAGCATTTGGGCTGATGCCATGTCGAGCGTGAACGAAGACAGGACTGACAGATCACCAGTTGTCCACCGGCTGGACGACCGCGAAACGCCATCTTACGATGGTCTTCTTCCAGGCAAGCAACGAACCTGCTTCTTAAGAGGATGACAACAATGACGCTGCGACTTCTGTTGACCGCCGCCTTGGCGTTTGCGCTGACCGTGCCGGCGTTGGCCGCGGATGAGAGCCACTCAATTGCGGGCCTCGGCCCCAAAGGCAAGGTGACCAAGGTGCACGGGGGCTTTGAGTTCACCGAAGGCCCGGCCGCCGATAAAAACGGCGTCATTTACTTCAGCGACATTCCCGCCTCGAAGGTTTATCGCCTCGAAGCCGACGACAAAGTTTCCGTCTTTCGTGAGCCATCGAACCACACCAACGGCAGCATGTTCAACGCCGAGGGCGAGTTGGTGAGTTGCGAAATGGACGGGCAGGTGGTCGTAGTCTCTACCGATGGCAAGCAGGTGCGGCCGTTGGCGGCCATGTACGAAGGCAAACGCTTCAACGCACCGAACGACCTGGTGGTCGATCGCGCCGACGGCGTTTACTTTACCGATCCGCACTTCCGCGCTCCCGAGCCATTGCCCCAAGGCGTGACGGCGGTCTATTACGTTGGCGGCGGTGGGCTGGTCAAACGGCTGATCGACGATCTGAAGGCGCCCAACGGCGTCATTTTGTCGGTGGACGAAAAGACGCTGTATGTGGTGCCGAGCATGCAAGCCGAGGTGATGGCCTATTCGGTCGAGTCGCCCGGCAAGCTCGGCAAACCCAAGGTTTTCTGCCGCTTGAAGCAACCCGCGGGGCAAGAAAATCGCGGCGGAGATGGCTTGACGATCGACAGCAAGGGCAATCTCTACATTGCCACGGGCCTGGGGCTGCAGGTGATCGACCGCGACGGCAAGCATCTGGGCATTATCGAGGTGCCCGAACCGCCGGCCAACGTCACGTTCGGCGGCAAAGATTTTAAGACGCTGTATATTACCGCCCGCACGTCGTTATACCGGGCTGAGATGGAAGTCAAAGGCCATCGCTAAGTTCAAGTTTCGCAGTTTTTGCTAGCAGATGAACGACGCCGTAGCGTCATTATGCCGCAAGTTGGAGTACTTGGTCGAGAATCTGCTTGATTTTTTTGCTTCCCTGTCCTGACAGGCCCAGCGGAATAATCTGTT
>JAICLL010000031.1 GCA_025927475.1 Pirellulales bacterium | reverse complement strand
CCCTACGCCGCTACCAGTGTCGCCTTTCGCTCGGCGAAAGTCGCGCTACTTTCGCGGAACGAAAGGCGACAATGGGCGCCCGGCTATTTTATTGTTTTCGTGCAAGGAGGAACGTATGTGTGGCATCGTTGGTTACATCGGCCCCCAAGAGGCGGCTGATTTTTTGTTGCGCGGACTGCGGCGGCTGGAATACCGCGGCTACGATAGTTCCGGCCTGGTGACCATCACGCCGCATGGCCGCTTGGTCGTCCGCAAGGCCGCCGGCCGGCTCGATCGGCTGTCGGCGCGGCTGAGCGACGAACCGCTGGCCGGCAGCATTGGCCTGGGGCACACGCGTTGGGCCACGCATGGCGCCGCCACCGACGACAACGCCCACCCACACGTCGGCGGCAACGACGTGCTGGCCATCGTTCACAACGGCGTCATCGAGAACTACTTGCCGCTCAAGGAACGGCTCGAAAGCCAAGGCTATCGCTTCCGCTCGGCCACTGACAGCGAAGTGATCGCCCACCTGGTGGCCAGCTATTGGGAGCGTCAACTCGAAAAAAAACCGGCCCTTGATCGCGCTGAGATTGTCCAGAGTGGATACGCGCCGCTGATCGCCGCCATCACCAAGGCGCTCTCGAAGCTCCGCGGCACTTACGGACTGGCGATCGTCTTCCGCGATTTTCCGGAAGTGCTGTTCGCCGCGCGGCTGGGCAGTCCCTTGGTGGTGGGCGTCGGCGCGGGCGAGCACTTCATCGCAAGCGACGCGTCGCCCCTGGTGGGCCGCACCGACAAGATCGTCTATCTGGCCGATCACGAGCTGGCCATCGTCACCGCCAATTCGCTGCGTGTGATTCACCGCGATCAGGGCGAAGTGCAACACGACGTGCAGGTGCTCGACATGATGCCGGGCGACGTCGATCGCGGCGGTTACGAGCACTTCATGCTCAAAGAGATTTTCGAGCAGCCGGAAACGCTTCAAAACACGATGCGGGGCCGCCTAAGCGTCGACGACGCCACGGCGCATTTCGGCGGGCTGAATTTTTCGCCGCAACAACTTCGCAGCGTTAATCGCCTGTTGCTGACCGCCTGCGGCACAAGCTGGCACGCGGCACTGGTGGGCGAATATCTGTTGGAGCAGTTCGCCCGGCTGCCGGTCGAGGTGGAGTATGGCAGCGAGCTGCGCTATCGCAATCCGCCGATCGACAACCACACGCTGGTGTTTGCCATCACGCAGAGCGGCGAGACGGCCGACACGCTGGCGGCCTTGCGCGAGATGAAGCGGCAGGGACATCCGACGCTGGCCATCTGCAACGTGGTGGGCAGCAGCATCGCCAAAGAATCGGACGGCGGCATTTATTTGCACGCGGGACCGGAGATCGGCGTGGCCTCGACCAAGGCATTTACGTCGCAGTGCGTGGCCTTGGCCATGCTGGCCTTGTATTTCGGGCGGCTGCGGCACTTAAGCCATGCCCAGGGCATGCACATCATCGAGCAATTGCAGCGGCTGCCCGACCTGGTGCGGCAGGCGTTGGCCGCCGACGCCGAAGTGCGGCGGATCGCGGCCAAGTATTACCAGTGCGACAACTTTTTATACTTGGGCCGGCAGTTCAATTTTCCTACCGCGCTGGAAGGGGCACTCAAGCTCAAAGAGATCAGCTACATCCACGCCGAAGGCTACCCGGCGGCCGAGATGAAGCACGGGCCGATCGCGCTGGTCGACGAACACACACCCAGCGTATTCCTCATCCCGCAAGGACCGGTGTACGACAAAGTGATCTCGAACATGGAAGAGATCAAAGCCCGTGGTGGGCCGGTGATCGCCGTGACCTGCCAATCGGGCACGCGGGCCGCGGAGCTGGCCGACGACGTCATCCTGGTGCCGACAGCCGAAGAGTTTTTGCAGCCGATTGTCTCGGTGATTCCGATGCAGTTGTTGGCGTATCACATTGCCGTGTTACGCGGCTGCGATGTCGACAAGCCGCGCAACCTGGCCAAGAGCGTGACCGTTGAGTAAGGAGCGGACGAAAAATAACTTCGTCCTACAAGTTCCCTCTCCCTCCGGGAGAGGCTAGGTGAGGGCCAACAAAACTGGCGAAGTTATTTCTCGTCCGCTCCTAACGCACGGGCCAGAGGCCGGCGGCCACTGATCAGGGGCGAATGTTCGGAGGCTGCCGGGAACGGACTCCGTGCCGTTCCGCGAGGTATGGGCGACGTCTTAGCGCCCCTTGATGCAGCGCCCTGAAGCAGGTGCGAGAGGCTTTTGTTCTTTAGGCCTTGCGCCGGTATACTAACTTTGCCCGGAGCATCGGCGTTTGGTTCTGCTGTGAAGCAACCGAACAAACGATCCCGGGTCCGCTTCCTCCAGGACCGCCGAAGGCGTGGTTCGCGGCATTGTTATATATGAACACTCGGCGCAATTTCGATCATTACCACGAATGGCCATCGCCAACCAAAAAGAAACCCGCCAAGTGCTCGAAGATCTGCTGGCCGCGCGTGTGCTGGTGCTCGACGGCGCCGTGGGCACCATGGTCCACGCCTTGAAGTTCACCGAGGCCGACTTCCGGGGAACTCGCTTCAGCCGACATACCAAAGATCTGAAAAACCTGATCGATGTACTCTCGATCACTCAGCCCGAGGCGATCGAAGACATCCATCGGCAGTACCTGGCGGCCGGGGCAGACATCATTGAAACCAACACGTTTGGCGCAACGTCGGTGGCGTTGGGCGACTACGATCTGGCTGCCGAGGTGCGCGAAATCAACCTGGCGGCCGTGCAAGTCGCGCGGCGGGCGGCCGACAATTTCAATCTGCGAACGCCTGAGAAGCCGCGGTTCGTGGCCGGCTCGATCGGTCCGACCAATCGGCAGCTCTCGATCGCCGGCAATGTCAACGACCCCGGCTATCGAGCGATCACGTTCGATCAGATGGTCGAAACGTATTACGAACAAGTTGCAGCGCTGATCGAAGGCGGTGTCGATCTGCTGTTGCCCGAGACGGCCTTCGATACACTGGTGCTGAAAGCCTGCCTGTTCGCCATTGACAAGTATTTTGATGAGCACAACGTGCGGCTGCCGGTGATGGCGTCGTTCACCATCTTTCAAGGCGGACGAACACTGTCGGCCCAGACGGTTGAAGCCTGCTGGACTTCGATCGCGCATGCCGACCTGCTCAGTGTTGGCATGAACTGCGCGCTGGGGCCGGAACACATGCGGCCTTATGTGGAAGAGCTGTCGCGGATTGCGCCGGTGTTCGTAAGCTGCTATCCCAATGCGGGGCTGCCCAACGCCTTTGGCGGATTCGACGAAACGCCGGAAAAAATGGCCCGCGTGTTGGGCGAGTATGCCGAAAACGGTTGGCTGAACATGGTGGGCGGCTGTTGCGGCACCACGCCCGCCCACATTGCTGCCATCGCCGCGGCGGTTGAGGGCAAATCGCCCCGCGTGCGGCCCACGATCGAGCCGCTCACTCGGCTGAGCGGCCTGGAGCCGCTGGTGCTGCGGCCCGACAGCAACTTTACGATGATTGGCGAGCGGACCAACGTCACCGGCTCGAAAAAGTTCGCCAAGCTGATTTTAAACAACCAGTTTGAAGAGGCCATCGGCATAGCTCGCGGGCAAATCGACGGCGGGGCCAACATTCTCGACGTCAACATGGACGAAGGCATGCTCGACGGCGAGGCCGCCATGACGCGGTTCTTGAACCTGCTGGCCGCCGAAAGCGATATCTGCCGCGTGCCAATCATGATCGACAGTTCGAAATGGTCGATCATCGAGGCCGGCCTGCGCTGCGTGCAGGGCAAGGCCATCGTCAACTCGATCAGTCTGAAAGAAGGCGAAGAGCAGTTCTTGTACTACGCCCGGCTGGTTCGGCGGTATGGGGCCGCGGCGGTCGTCATGGCATTCGATGAGCAAGGCCAGGCCACCAGCACTGAAGACAAGGTGCGCATCTGCCGGCGGGCTTATAAGCTGCTCACCGAAGAGGTGGGCATGCCGCCGACCGACGTTATTTTCGACCCCAATATTCTCACCGTCGCCACCGGCATCGAAGAGCACAACCGTTATGCGATCAACTTCATCGAAGCCGTGCGGCAGATCAAGCAGCGCTGCCCGGGGGCGAAAACTTCCGGCGGCGTGAGCAACATTTCCTTCTCGTTCCGCGGCAACGACGTGGTGCGCGAGGCGATGCACGCCGCGTTTCTCTATCACGCCATCCGAGCCGGGCTGGACATGGGAATTGTCAACGCCGGCCAGCTTGCGGTGTATGAAGACATTCCGCCCGAGTTGCTCGAACGGGTCGAGGATGTGCTCTTCGATCGCCGGCCCGACGCCACCGAGCGGCTGGTCGATTTTGCCGAGACGGTCAAAAAACAGGGCGGCAAGCAGGCCGGGACCGAACTGGCCTGGCGATCTGCGCCGGTCGAAGAGCGGCTCTCGCACGCCTTGGTCCGCGGCATCGTTGACTACATCGAGGCCGACGTCGAGGAGGCCCGACAGCGATATCCCACCGGCTTGTCGATCATCGAAGGTCCGCTGATGGCGGGCATGTCGGTGGTGGGCGATTTGTTTGGGGCCGGCAAGATGTTTCTGCCGCAGGTGGTCAAAAGCGCCCGCGTGATGAAAAAGGCGGTGGCGTATCTGCTGCCGTTCATGGAGGCCGAGAAGGCCAAGAGCGGCCAGACTGACGCCCCGCGCGGCACGGTTCTGCTGGCCACTGTCAAAGGCGACGTTCACGACATCGGCAAAAACATCGTCGGCGTGGTGCTGGGCTGCAACAACTATCGCGTGATTGACTTGGGCGTGATGGTGCCCTGCGAGCGGATTTTGGAGACGGCCACGAAGGAGGGCGTCGACCTGATCGGGCTGAGCGGGCTGATTACGCCCAGCCTCGACGAAATGGTTCACGTGGCCAAAGAGATGCAGCGCCAGGGATATCAAACGCCGCTGTTGATCGGCGGCGCGACGACCAGCGCCAAACACACGGCGGTCAAGATCGCGCCGGCCTATAGCCAACAGACCGTGCACGTGCTCGATGCGTCGCGCTCGGTGGGCGTAGTCGAACAATTGCTCAATCCCAAGCTAAAGGCCGATTTCGACCGCGCGAACCGGAAGGAACAAGCGCGGTTGGTCGAGGCCTATCAGCAGCGGCAGTCGGTGAACCTGGTGAGCTATGCGCAGGCGGTGGGCCAGCGATTCACGACCGACTGGGCCACGGCGACGATCGACACGCCGGCATTTCTGGGAGTGCGCGTGCTCGCTGATTTTGCGCTTGAAGAGCTGCTGCCCTACATCGACTGGTCGCCGCTTTTCATGGCTTGGGAGCTGCGAGGCAAATACCCTAAGATTTTTGACGACCCAGCGGTGGGGACTGAGGCGCGAAAACTGTTCGACGATGCTCGGCGACTGCTTGACGAGATGGTGGCGAATCGGCTGCTGCGGGCGAGTGGAGCGTATGGCTTTTGGCCGGCGGCCTCGCAAGGCGACGACATTGTGGTCTACGCCGACGAAAGCCGCCAGCGCGAGTTAGCGACGTTTCACACGTTGCGGCAACAATGGCAACGCAAGGGCACCGAGGTCTATTATGCTCTAGCCGACTTCATCGCGCCGGCCTCCAGCGGGCGGCGCGATTACTTGGGCGCATTTGCGGTGACCGCCGGGCATGGCGCCGACGAGTTGGCGAAAAAGTTCGAGGCCGACCACGACGATTACAACGCCATCATGTCCAAGGCGCTGGCCGACCGGCTGGCGGAGGCGTTCGCCGAACGGCTGCACGAAATCGCCCGGCGCGATTGGGGCTATGGCCGCGACGAATCGCTGACGAATGAGGATTTGATTGATGAAAAATATCGCGGCATTCGTCCCGCGCCTGGCTACCCGGCCTGCCCCGATCACACGGAAAAGCGCATCTTGTTCGATTTGCTCGACGCGGAGCAGGCCACCGGCATCCAGTTGACCGAGAATTTTGCCATGCATCCGGGAGCGAGCGTGAGCGGGCTGTACTTTGCCCATCCCGAGTCGCGATATTTTTCCGTCGACCGCATCACCCGCGATCAGGTCGAAGACTACGCTCGACGTAAGCAGATGAGCGTGGCCGAGATCGAGCGCTGGTTGTCGCCCAATTTGGGGTACGAGGCGGGGTAGCGCGGCGTCCCATCGCCAGGCGGCGTGGGCCAGCGCAGCCACAACTGCCATCAACCCGGTGAGCGACGAAGCTTCTCTCCAAGCGTGCCTTCATAACCGGCATCGTTACCGACTGACACCGTGCGCCCGCATTTGCGAGCGCTACGCCAGAACCTCTTTCACAACGCGGCCGTGCACGTCGGTCAGCCGGTAGTCGCGGCCGGCGTGGCGATAGGTGAGCCGCGTGTGGTCGAAGCCCAAAAGGTGCAACAAGGTGGCGTGAAAGTCGTGTACGTGAACGCGGTCGCGCACCACAGTGGCGCCGATCTCATCGGTTTCTCCATACACCATGCCGCCTTTCACGCCGCCGCCGGCCAGCCACGACGAAAAGCACGCGCTGTGATGCCCGCGGCCTTGCTCGCCATCGATGCCGGGTGTGCGGCCAAACTCGGTGGTCCACACCACCAGCGTGTCGTCGAGCATTCCCTGCCGCTTCAGGTCTTGCAACAGGCCGGCGATCGGGCGGTCGATCTTCTTGGCCAGCGGGGCATGATCGGCCATGTTGCCGTGCGAATCCCAATTGCCCGACGATCCGCTGTCGACCAGCTCGACAAACCGCACGCCGCGCTCGGCCAGCCGCCGCGCCACCAGGCATTGCCAACCGAAGCTTTCGGTGTCGCCGCGGTTGATGCCATACAAATCGAGCGTGGCGTCGGATTCTTGCGAGAGGTCGAAAGCCTCGGGCGCCTCCGTCTGCATGTGAAACGCGGTCTCGAACGACTGCATCCGGGCGGCCAGGTCCGAAGCGTCGGTACGCTGGCGCAGATGCCGACGGTTAAGCTCGGCCGCCAGCCCCAGCTCGAGCTCTTGCATTCCGGCCACGGGGCCGCGCGCGCGCAAATTGGGAATCGGATCGGCGCCGGGCACGACGCGCGTGCCCTGATGATACGCCGGCAGGAAATCGTTGGCGTAGACTTGTGTGCCCGCATACGGCAGGTGCGGCGCCAACACGATGAACGACGGCAGGTTCTGGTTCACCGTGCCCAGGCCATAGCTAATCCACGCGCCCAGACTGGGCCGCGAAAAGAAGAATGAGCCGGTGTGAATGGCCAGCGTCGCCTGGTAGTGCTCGTTGTCGTCCGATTTCATCGAGCGAATCAGGCAGATGTCGTCCATCTGGTCGCGAAGATGGGGAAACAGATCGCTGACCATCGTGCCGCATTTCCCGCCGGGCTTGAAATCCCACTTGGGCCGCAACAACACCTTCTGCTGGTTCGACAACCCGCCGCCGATGCCGGTCATTTTGCCGTCGGCCTTATAGAGCTCGGGCTTATGGTCGAACGTGTCCATGTGCGACACGCCGCCGGTCGAAAACAGAAAGATGACGCGTTTGGCTTTGGCGGGAAAGTGTGGGGCCTTGGGCGCGAGCGGCCCTTGCGCGGGCGAAGCATCGGCCAATAATTCCGACAGCAGGCCGGGAAAAACCAGCGAGCCGCCCAGCAACGAATGGATCACCTGGCGGCGATTCGGAGAGTGGAAGAATCCGTGGTTCATGGTTCTGTTCCGTTTTTTGTAGGTCAGTCTTTCCAGGCTGACGACAGGTTTTCACGATCAAAACCGGCAACCGCTTGGCGGTTTGTCGCCGGCGTAGGGTGGGCCGAGCGCAGCGAGTCCCACCATTTGCCGCATAATCGTTGCCGCGTTGAGTTATTGCCAGACGGTGGGACTCGCTGCGCTCGGCCCATCCTACGACATTCCGCACACCGTGACCTATCTTGATTGTCAAAACCGATCAGAGTCGAAGACCGACTGGCACCTGATATCTATTATGGTCAATCGATGTAAACAAACTCATTCAATAATAGCAACGATCGCACGCAGCTTTGCCAGGCCAGCCGCGTGGCCTGATCTTCCGATTGCCCGGCGGCGACCGCCTGACGGGCCTTGGTTAAAAAGGCTTCCATGGCGGCCCGCTCAGCCTCATCGGGCGGCCGCGCGAACAGCAACTCATACGCCCATTCAATCCGCGCGGCGTCGTCGGGCCGCTCGTCGATCAGCCGCCCGGCAATCCGCTCGGCCTGCTGGTGGGCGAGCTCGTTGTTCATCAAGTAGAGCGCTTGCAGCGGCGTCGTGCTGGTGGTTCGGGCAGGCGTGCTGGCGCTGGTGTCGGCGCCATCGAAGATGGCCAGGTACGGATGACGCTGAATTCGCTGCGTCATCAGATAGACACTGCGGCGATTGGTGTCGTAAACCGCCTTGAACGGATTGTGCTGCGTAAAGTTCCACTCGAAGCTGGGCGGAAACGGATGCGACTCGCCCGGCGAAACATCGAGATTTCCGCCCAAGAACAGCAGCGTGTCGCGCAGCGCTTCGGCATCGAGCCGGCGGCGGCGAAAGCCCGAGAGGAAGTCGTTGTTCGGATCGCCGGCGATCGAGGCGGGGTCGTGCATCGCCGCCAGCCGATAGACATGCGACGCCATGATCAAGCGGTGCATGGACTTGATCGACCAGCCCGACTCGATCAACCTGCTGGCCAGCCAATCGAGCAGCTCGGGATGCGTGGGCGGCTTGCCTTGCTTGCCGAAATCGTTGGGCGTGGGCGCCAACCCGCGGCCAAAGTGATAGTGCCACAGACGGTTGACCATCACTCGGGCGGTCAACGGATTCTTGGCGTCGGCGATCCAATCGGCCAATTGCAATCGCCCGCTGGTTTTATTGTCCGGCACGGTAAACCCGCCCAGCGCGGTGGGAAACCGCCGCGGAACTTCAGGACCCGTTTTGGCTGGGTCTCCTTTGTACTGCACGCGGGCGTTTTCGATCTTCGCCGCCTCGGCCACGGCGTAGGCCCATTCGACCGGAGGCAGTGTCTTCGAATGATCAACGGCAACCTTGCGGGCAGCCTCAACTTCTTTATTCAGCTTGTTTTTCTCTTCCCCGGAAGCCTTGTCGCGGCGCTGCTCCAACTCGCGCACCTGGGCGTCGAACTGCTGCTGCTTGGCGCGGTGCTCCGCAAGCGCCTGCTGGGCCTGCTCGGCGGGGTCGAGCGGCACCAGGTCGCGTTGCTTTTGCTCCAACTCAATGCCCGGCCAAGGATAACGCGTGCTGTAAAAAATGCCGTACAGGCCGTAATAGTCTTCCGTGGTGAAGGGATCGAACTTGTGGTCGTGGCAGCGGGCGCAGTTGAGCGTTTGCGCCAGGAAGGCGCGGCCCAGGTTGTCGATGGTGTCTTCAATGGTCAGATGCTGCGGATAATCGGAGACGCGCGATCCAAACCGCCGCGCGCCCGCCAGATAGCCGGTGGCGACGATCCGTTGCCGGCGCTCTTCGTCGTTCGTGCTGGGCATCAGATCGCCGGCCAACTGCTCGCGAACAAACTGGTCATACGGCAAGTCGCGGTTGAAGGCGTCGATCACCCAGTTGCGATAACGATAGATCTGGGGAATCGGAAAATCGGAGTTGTCGCCGGCGGTGTCGGCATAGCGAACCACATCGAGCCAATGCCGGCCCCAGCGCTGGCCATAGCGCAGCGAATCGAGCAGCCGCTCGACGACGCGGCGAAACGCCTCCGGCGAATCGTCGGCAAGAAACGCCGTCACTTCGTCGGGCGTCGGCGGCAAGCCGTGCAAGTCGTACGTCGCCCGGCGAAGCAGCGTGCGCTTGTCGGCATCGCCCAGCGGCTTCAGGCTGTGCTGGTCAAGCTTCTCGGCGATAAAACGGTCAATGTCGTTGTAGACCCAGCTTGGGTCGCCGGATGGCGGAGGCGGCGGATCGGCGACCGGTTGCAGCGACCACCAGTCGCGGCCCTGCTCGGGATCGACGGCTTTCTTTTTGACCGCGGCGACCGCTTGCCGGCGAGGATCGGGCGCCCCCATTTTGACCCAGGCTTCGAGATCGGCGATCTTGTCGGCCGGCAGCTTCGCATCGGGCGGCATTTGCAGGTCGGGGTTGTTGTAGCGCACCGCCTTAATCAGCAGGCTTTGCCCCGGATCGCCCGGCACCACCGCCGGGCCGCTGTATCCGCCGCGCCGCAGACCCAGCCGCGAATCGACGAACAATTCGCCTTGCACTTCATCGGCCTCGGCGCTGTGGCATTGCTGGCAATGCTCGATGAGCAGTGGGCGAATGCGCTTTTCAAAAAAGGCGACGGCTTCGGGCTTCGCCTCGGCCGCTCCGGCCACGTCGTATTCGCCGCGCCAGATTTCGACGCCCGAAAAATTGGCTGCCCCGCCTTGGCTGGTAAGTGTCAGCGAGCCGTCGGTGCATTCGACAATCCACGGTCCAAGTTTGTTCCAGTGCCCCGTTCCGCCACTGTTGTGGTTGGCCGCGACCGTCCGCCCATTCAGGGCGATGCTAAAGGTTTCGGGGTCGTTGTCTTCCCAGACATAGAGAAACACCGAGTACGTTGCGGGCGGCAGGTCGACCAGCCGCACCTGGTTGCGGCCCCCGCCCCAGCGGCTGGAGCGAATCATGGCGGCCCGCTGCTCGTCGGTCGGCGGCACCAGCGGCACCTGCTGGTTCTCGAACGCCATGTCGTCGCATTTGTAGTGCGGCGAGTCTTTGCCTTCCCATGGATGCCCGTCGATGGTCACCGGCGGGCCATTCAGATTGATGCCGCGGAAAAACTCGGCGGCGGCGTCTTCGCCCGACGCGCCGCGGGCGAAGGCTGCAATGAAAAAGATCGTGAAGATGCGGAGATACGGTGGCATTTTTTGAACGACAATCCTGAAGACCTGCTCAGTGATGCGGTCACTACTCTTTTTATTCTGCACTCCGAGGCGCATTTGCCCATGCCATTTAACGCAAATCTTTTGCCATTTTGCGACATGAGGAGCGTGCGATCGTTGCTTCCGGCTTGGCGCTGAACAGCAATCATCGGATCAGTAGGGCCTACAAAAATGGCGAATTGTGTTTATCGCATCTTTTTCGCTTTGGCGTCCTTATCTATGATGGGAAAGGTATGAGCCTCACCCTCGAAACGGTCGTAAACCAACTCAGCGCCAGTGGCGTCGTGGCGCCGGGCAAACTGGAGCGTTTCTTGCCCCCCCATGCAAGTCCCGGCGACGCACAAGCGCTGCTTGATTCGTTGGTCAAGCAAAAACATCTTACCCCCTACCAGGCCGGTCGCGTCCAGGCTGGCGAAGCCCACAGGTTGATTCTCGGCGGCTATACGTTGCTCGACACGCTCGGCGCCGGCGGCATGGGACAGGTGTTCAAGGCCGAACACCGCCGCATGAAGCGCTTGGTGGCCATCAAGATGCTTCCGGCGGGTCTGATGAAAGATCCCGCCGCGGTTGCCCGGTTCGAGCGCGAGGTCGAAGCGGCCGCCCGGCTCGAGCATCCGAATATTGTTGCCGCCTACGACGCGGACGAGGCGGACGGCGTTCACTTTCTGGTAATGCAGTTCGTCGAGGGCAGCGATCTTTCCGTGCTCGTCAAACAGCAGGGTCCGCTGCCGGTCGCGAAGGCCGTCAACTACATCCTGCAAGCGGCGCGCGGGCTTCAGTTTGCGCACCACAAAGGCATTGTCCATCGCGACATCAAGCCCGGTAATTTGCTGCTCGGCAAAGACGGCGTCGTGCGGATTCTCGACATGGGGCTGGCACGCATTCATGCCGACAACGATAGCAATACGCAGGCCGAGCTGACGGACAGCGGCGCCGTCATGGGCACCGTCGAGTACATGGCCCCGGATCAGGCCCTCGACGTGCGGCGCGCCGACGCACGGGCCGATATCTACAGTCTTGGCTGCACGCTGTATTACCTGATCGCAGGAAAACCCATGTACGCTGGGCAGTCGCTGATGGCAAAACTCCTTGCCCATCGCGAGCAGCCGGCCCCCTCGCTGGCGGACGAGCAGTCAGGTGTTCCCCAACCGCTTGACGCGGTCTTCCAGAAGATGGTGGCCAAGCAGGTCGCCGACCGCTATCAGTCGATGACGGAAGTCATCGAAGCCCTGGAGGGGCTGGAGCTGGTCGGCGCAGAGACGGGCGAACATGCGAAGCATGCTCCGGCGGCGACGCTCGCTGGGGGAAACCGGAATCGACTGACGGCAAAGACCGTGAAGCCGCCGTTGAGAAATTTGGGACAGGCGGTGGCCTCGGAACGAAGCAAGCACCTGGTTGCCAAGCTCGTGGGCGGCGCGTTTGCCACCATCATCGCCCCGATCCTGGTCGCTTATCTGATCAAGTACCTCGAACGCGGTGATTCGCCATCGCCCCAATCGGCTAACCATCCGTCGCTCGTCGGCGACTCACAGCAACCGCGCGAAAAAGAACTTGGTTGGCAAGGCCCGCCGCGCGAGGCCTCCGCGCCGGCGATTGCCCCGTTCGATGCTGGCCAAGCCACGCGGCATAAGGACTTTTCGCCGTTGCGCGGCGATGAACAATGGAATACGCCGACCTTTCAGAAATGGGTCGAGGATGTGCAAGCGATGCCCCCCGAGCGGCAGCTCGAAGCGGTCGCGCGCAAGTTAACGGAGCTCAACCCCGGATTCGACGGCAAACTTACCGGCTGTTGCGGCATTTGGGCGAACCGCCCGCAAACGTCCGCTTCGCCCAAGATCCGGAATGGAGCAGTCACCGAGTTGGGGTTTGACACCGATCGAGTATCCGACATCTCGCCCGTGCGCGCCCTGCGGCGGCTGACACGGCTGAGTTGTACGGGTCGGGATTACGGCAAAGGGTTACTCGTCGATTTGTCGCCGTTGCGAGGCCTGCCGCTGAAGGAATTGAACTGCCGCCTCAATCGACTTTCGGATCTATCGAAACTGACTGATGTGCCGCTTGACGCACTGAATTGCAGCGGCACAGGCGTGAGAGATCTGTCGCCTCTGGGCAGGCTTCCTCTCACGTCGCTCGTTTGCGTTGCCATGCCGCTCACCAGTCTGTCGGGCCTCAAGGGGCTGCGATTAAAAAACCTTGCCTGTTACTACACGAAAGTGTCAGACTTGGCCCCGCTGGAAGGAATGCCGCTCGCCAAGCTCATTTGCTTCCAGACGAGCGTTTCGAGCCTCGCGCCCTTGCGCGGCATGCCACTGGCTTCGCTCGATTGCCAGAACACGCCCATCTCGGATCTGTCGCCGCTGGCTGGCATGCCCCTCGCGGAGGCCCAGTTCGATGCGACGCAGGTATCGGACCTGAGTCCCTTGGAAACCTGCAAGGATCTTCGCCGTCTGACGCTTGACGACACGAAGGTGACCGTGACCGCTCTCGAGCGCTTGAAGAAAGCGCTGCCGGGGTGCGAAGTTATCTGCAAAAACCCCCTGCCGGGTGCCGCGGCAGGCGATTCAGACGATCGATAACCTTCAGTGGGTGAGACGTTGCGGACGAAAACCCTCAGCGGCATATTGGTCTGTTTCTTAGCGCGAGGCGGCACTGAAGACCGACAGTGTGCCCTGCCGCACGGAGAAACAATCTTCGCCGGAAAAAACCAAATAAAACGAGAGTCCGTCGGCGGCAATCCACTTGGACGGAATGCTGGCGGTCTCGCCGGGCGCCACATCCCAGCAGTCGGCGAAATAGGCGTTGGTCCAGGGACCCCACGGTTCCGGTGCGTCATAGATGGCCAGTCCACCGGCGAACCGAGGGTCGTCGCCCGGCAAAATCTGGCACCACAGATAACGCCGCAAGGGCGCGTTGTGGCTGATCGTCGAACGATAACAATTCCCTGGGCTTGAGAAAACGGCTGCCCGGCGATCGATGTCGGGCGTCCATTGTGGCTCGCCAGCCGCGTCGAAGCCGGCGAAAAACTCATACGCCTCGCGGCGCTCGATGCGCCGGCGATCGACGCGTGCCAGCACCATCTGATCGGCGGCCTTGTACGCGCTGCCGGCGTCGTGCGAGTAGAGATAGACAAAATCGTCGCGCGCGCCGGCATAGTCGGGGCCGAAATTCACAAACGTTGGGCAACCGAAACTCGTGGTGAATTTCCAATCGCTCCAGGTCCAGGTGGTTCCATGATCGCGCGAGCAGGCGAGCTGCGCGTTGCCGGCGTTGCGCGCCAGCAGGTACAGCACGCCATTGACCATCAACAGGCCGCTAGCCTTCCGTCCGGCGGCGCCGTCGCCGGGCTGTTCCAGCGTCGACGAGCGCAGGTTGAGGCCGACGAAATCGTCCGGTCCGCCGCTGACTTTGGCCAGGCCCAAGCTGAGCTTCGTCTCGACAAACGGCTCGAAGCCGCGGCCATCGCCATAGGCCGTGTACAGCGCGTCGTCGTCGCCCCAGGTCAGGGGCCAGTTGTCGCTGCCTCGCGCGCGTCGCACGATGCTTGAGGCCGGCGCCCAATCGATCCGCCGAATGACCGGACTGGGCGGGGCTGCGGCGGTGCGCGAGCCAGGCGGCTCGGTGGCCCTCGCGTCGGCGTCGGTTTTTCTCGCGGCGGTTTTTTTCGCGGCGGTCGTCTTTGCGGCGGACGCGATGGGCGCCAGAAACGGTTTCAACACGTCATAATGATCATCGCTTTGGCGTTTCCACGAATCGCCGGCACGGGCCGCCACGATATCAAGACTGGGAATCACCACAATCAGACTGTCAAACAGGCCCCAGGACCAGAAGGCGTCGTGCGGCACGCCGGCCAACGTCCCATCGGCGTTGTTCCACCACAGCAGACCGTAATGATCGGAGGCCTTGCCATATTCCCGCGGGTTCACCACCGGCAGCCCGGCCACCGCGCGGTCGACGCTCGCCACCTTCCGGACGAAATCGCGCGGCAGCAACTGCTGATCGCGCCACCGCCCGTCGCGCAGATAGAGCAGGCCGATGCGCGCCATGGCGTCGACGTTGGCGCTGACGCCCGAGCCGAACTCGCGCCGGGCGACGCCCTCGATTTCATGCGGTCGATAGGCGTTGGCCCGCCACACCAGATCTTTCGGCGTAATGCCCAGCGGCTGAAACACACGCGTGAAGAGCAACTCAGCGACATCCTGACGGTAGGCCAGCGTGACGCACTCGGCCAGCCAGTTGGGGCCGCCGTCGCTGTAGGCCCACTGCGTGCCCGGCTCGAAGAGCAGCTTGCCATAGCCGCCGGGCTTTTCGAACCCGGCCGTCTGCGTGGCCAGGTGCCTGAGCGTAATTTTATCGAGCCAACCTGTTGCGGCGTTGCCGTCGGGCGGAACACCGAAATTTGGATGCCGCTTCGTCGCCAAATCGCTCAAGGCCAACTTGCCATCGCCGATCGCCAGGCCCAGCGCGGTAACGCCGATCGACTTGCTGCTTGATTTCAGATCGAACCGGCGCCGCGCGTCGCCCCAGCTCATCACCAGCCGACCGCCGCGCGTCACATAGCCCGCTCCACCGCCGGACAGCGCATAGTCGCGGGCTTTTGCCAGCAACGCCGCATCGAGACCGGCATCCGCGGGTTCCGCCGTTTGCCATTTCTCCGCCGGCCAATCTTCGGCGGCGGCCGGCGCCTTGGCCAGCATCGCCCATGCCGCAAGCAACATGAGAGTGCGTAACGTCATCTCTGTCCTTTGTTTTAGATAGCCCGGCAAAGCGTGTATGCTTCGCCCGGCCGAAAAAACGACACCCTTCGGGCGTAATCGCAAGATTCTAAGGAGACTACGGATATCGCGGATGGGCGCGGATAGAAAACCAAAACTTCGTCGTATCCGTGCCCATCCGAGTTATCCGTGGTCCCCTCCGGAGAAAATCTCTGTGAAGTCTCCTACAGTATCGCCCAACCGGCGTCGGTGCTCAATCTCCGCCCCGGAGCCGCGCGATGAACTTGCGTTCTTCGGTGTCGAGTTGCTCGAACAGCCCCTGCTCGCGCAAATCGAACGAGCGGCGCGGACGCCCTTCGGCGGCGCCGCGCTGGTCGCCGTTGTGAAAACACCAGCCGGCGGCGCCGCCGGCTCGCGCTTGGGCCAGGTCGGTCGAAAAATCGTCGGAAGAGGGGCGCCAACCCTGATCGTAACCGCGACGAAACGGCTCTTGATAATGCACGGGCACGACGCGATCCAATTCAAGCATTGCTGCCAGATACTCGCGCGTCTTGGGCTCAGTTCGCCCGGGCGATGAAGCCGCCCGCGGGCGGTGTGGCGTGATGAAATCGACTCCCACTTCCCGCACGTAAGCACGCAGCTCATCGCCGCCGATGTCGCCCCCGTGCGAGGCGGTAACCAGGCGCTGGGCATCGAGCGCGCGAACCAACTCGCGCAAATCGCGTAATTCGTCGATCGATGTATGCCGCGAGTCGCCGATGTTTCGTTCATTCGACAGGTCGAGATAGCAATTGCGATAGGGCTTGAGCGATTCGACAAGCGTCCGCACGGCGACCCGGTGCGCTTCGTGAGTGGGCAGACGCGGCGGCCCGGAGTCGGTTTTGCCGCGCGAGAGCGTGACATCGACGATCATGCCCCGCTGGTCGCAGTCGGCCACAACTCTTTTGAGCACGTCGAGATAGGGTTGTCGCGGCTCGCCGGTGGTCGGGTCGACCGCTGAGATATCGCCGCCGAAGGCCGCCCAGGTGACCCACACCCGAATCCAATTGAAGCCGCACGCGCGCATCTCGTTGAAGTCCTGCCGTCGTGCGTCGTCGGGGGCGCCCAGTCCGCCGTAGTAGCTGGCACCGAGCAAAAACGTCGGCTGGCCGTTGATGGTGAACGCGGCGCCTTCGACGCCCAGAGCCGTCCGCGATGCCGGGGCATCGGCCGCTGGCGCTGCCGATGCGAAAGCGAGCGCGGCCGCCGTAATCAAAAACGACGATATTGCGAGGTTCGATTGTCGTGGGATGTTATTCATGAGTGATCGTGTAGCGTAACTCAGAGCCCACCGAAGTCCAGCCGGCGGACGGGTCGCCCGCAGCACAATGCCGGTCCTCGGATCGATTCTTAGGTAGGATAAGCCGTCGCCGGCCGGAACCAAAGTCACCACGGAAAGCGACCGACGTAAGCCAAAGCCACGAAGAACCGCGCCGGCTCATCGGATCATTTCGGCGACTCAAGGCACTTCAGGTTTCCCTGCCGGTCTTTGCAGTACAGCAGCCCGTCGGCAAGCGCCGGGTGCGGCCACGATTGCCCGCCCGAGAAGAGATGCGCCAGCCGCGCAAGCTGCCGGTATTCGCCGGGCGAGCTTCTGGCGCTCTCCACCAAGGCGATCATGCCCCGATCGCTGGAGACAATCAATTTGTCGTCGCCGGTGACGATGCAGGCCCCGCCGTTGCCATACGATCCGCCTTCCCACACGAGCCGGCCCGTCGCCCAGTCGAAGCACGCCAACCGTTCGCCGGCCAGATAGATCGAATCGTCCTGAATCACCGGGCTGCCCACGTGCGAAGCGCACGGCTGTTCCCACAAGCTCTCGGCGCCGCCCAGTGTGATCTTCAACTTGCAAAGCGAGCGATGCGTGTGCCAAGCGCTGATCAGGACGCAGTCGTCGCGCACCGCCGGCGTGAGCACGTTATTGGCCCAGGCTGTCTTCCAGGGATAGGTTGCGACGGTCTGGCCCTCGTGGCCGCCATCGAGCCGCACCACCACGAGGTGATCGAGCGCGAGCAGCGCGACGCACGGCACGCCCGCCACCGTGATTGGGGCGAAACCGCCGGTGTGGCCCGCCGGCCCGCCGTACTGCGAAGCCCAACGGCGCTCGCCCGTCTGCTTATCGAACGCCACCAGCAGACCGTCGTTGGCGCCGACCTCGACCAGCAGCCAATCGCCGTGAACATAAGGCGCCGTCGTGTAACCGTAGTCGCGCAAGTCGTCGAGTTCGAGCTTGCTGGCCGGCCGCTGCCCGACGCCGAACCGGTCGTAGAGGTTCATGCCCCACAATCGCTTGCCTTGATGGGCGGTGTCCCAACCGTTCAAGTCGCCGTCGCAGCTTAACGTATAGAGACAGCCCGTTTCCGCGTCGTACTCGGGCGTCGACGTGGGTCCCGAATAAGCGTTCTTGTCGCCAACCGCGTAACGGGCAAATTGTGGGCAGCGGTACGACGTGCTCCAGACGGGCGTGCCGGTCTTGGCGTCCAGGCAGCGGACCTGATCGTGCCCATCCTGCCAGCCCATGACATATAGCCGTCCGCCGGCGACCAGCGGCGAAGTGCCTCCTTCGCCAACCGCCGCTTGCCAAAGCGGCTTGTCGTGCAGCCATGGTCCGTCTTTCCAGCGCGACGGTTCGGCGGTTAGATCGTTGCGGTACGAACCGCGCCAGTGCGGCCAATCTTCGCCGCGCGAGGCGGAGATCAGCGCTAGCAATAATACGAATAGCGGTCCGGCGGGCGATGGCGCGTGCCGTCGTGCGGCGGCCCGGCGCGGCGCGCGGCGGTGTCGCGGTCGGCACAGAATCGAAACCCTCATTTCCACCGGTTGCACCGATTCTCTAGAAAGGAACGTCATGAAGCGCGAAAGAGGTCTCAAGCAAAAAATCAAACGAAAACTCGCGCGATCGATCATGGTCGGCTCGTTCACTCCGCGAAGTTGGCCGCTCTTTGAAGACGGTGGCGACCGACTTATAATAACGGGCAGCAGATACCGTATCAAACCGACTCAAGCACACCGCCTCAAGCACCATGTCCGCCGCCTCAGATTCTACGAGCGAGTTCTCGCCGCGGGCGTGGAAAGATTTCTTGTTCGACGTAATGCCGCGCCAGGGCGCGTGGACCGAAGAGCAATACCTAGCGATGACGGATCACACGAACCGGCTGATCGAGTTTACCGACGGCAGTCTGGAGCCGCTTCCCGTGCCGACCGACCGCCATCAAGCGATTTTGGCTTTCTTGTATGAAGCGTTTGCCGGCTTCCTTCGACCGCGCGGCGGCAAAGTCCGCTTCGCCCCCTTGCGGCTGCAAATCCGACCTGGCAAATTTCGTGAGCCGGACCTGCTGCTGGTGCGATTAGCGAGCGACCCGCGTCGCCAAAACCGCTTTTGGACCGGCGCCGATCTGGCATTGGAAGTCGTTAGTCCCGACAAGCCCAGCCGCGATCTGATCGACAAGCGGGGCGATTACGCCGAGGGCGGCGTTGCGGAATACTGGATCGTGAATCCCGAGAACGAAACCATCACCGTTCTGACGCTTCAGGGCGGCAGCTATGTTTACGCGGGCACTTTGCAGCGGGGCCAATCGGCCGCTTCTCTGATGTTGGAGGGATTCGCAGTGGACGTAGCCGACGTCTTCAACGCGGACTGAATCACGCCACGGACCGCACAGTGACTCTGTTGCCATCGCGGCAAATAATCGCCGCATGGTTGCGCATTTGTGCCGATCATCGCCCGCCGCCGGACATCGTCATGGTATCGAAGAACTCATCTTCGATGGCTTTCACATCCGTCCCACCGCGGGGCACCGTGATCGCCAGGCCGTCATAATCTTCCGCGTCCTTCAAGCAGCGATGATCGAATGTATAAAAAATCCAAGGTCCGTCGCCCCACTGGTTCGCCTTGCCGTGCCCTTCGACCGCGTAGTGCCGCAGGAAATCACCGAGCGGGTTTTTGGGCAATTCGGCGAATCGATCGGGTTTCCAGGTGTTGACTTTGTCCCAAAAATAGCCTCGTGCCCAGTTGGCAAACCGGCAACGCTTCATCACGATCTGCCACGCCCAACCGTCGCTGCCGTTGTAGCCGCCGCCGTCGATCTGAAAGACGATCGTGCGGTCGACCAGCGACGGATCGCTCAAATAAGCCGTCGCCATGGTCGTACAAGAACCGCCCACAAACACCAGCAGCGGTCGTTGCGGCGTGGCCTTGCGGGCTTCGGAGACAATCAGCTCGCTGCCTGTGCTCTGGGCAATTTGCGTGTCTTCGATCTTGCCGCTTTTCGGGCGTCGCAGGGACTGTTCGGCGCCAAGCACCGGATCGGGGATGTTTCGCAGCCCACTCTCGCGCGCCAGCCGCAACAGCTTGCGACAGTCGTCAAGCTGTTCTTGCAGTTGATGAGCGTAGCCTTTTTCCCAGCGGAAGGTGCAGCGCGTGATGATATTGCCGCGCAGGTCGCACTTTCCGAGACTGGTCTTGGCCCAAAGGTACGCGGCGTCGGGCACGTCTTGCCACCAGTCGTTGTCATAAATCATCGGGCAATCGGGCGAAACATTCGCGACGATCAACCGGCCGCCCTCGACGCGGTACTCCGGCGGCACGGCCCGCGCGGCGGCCGGCATCGACAAAACAATGGCCGCAATTAGGCAGATCTTAGGCACGATCGCTTCCCTCACCTTATTTGTCGCCGAGAATGTTGCGCGCGAAACGCAAAGTCGCGTAAAACTTTTGTCGATTTGCGTCCGAGCAGCGGATCAGAACAATTCTGTGCGCACGACTCCGCTGCCGGCGAGGGGCAGCGGGCGATTCAGACGGTCGAACATGAGCGTGTGTGGATCGATGCCGAGCAGATGAAACGCCGTGGCCAGAATGTCTTTGGGCGAGACCGGCGTGAGCTCGACGTCGCCGCCGATCTTGTCGGTGCGGCCCACCACTTTGCCGCGGGCCACGCCGCCGCCCGCCAGCACCGCCGAATAGGCGCGCGACCAGTGCTCTCGGCCACTGCCGGGCGTGTTGTTGAGCTTCGGCGTGCGGCCGTGCTCGCTGAGGCACAGCACCAAGGTTTCGTCGAGCAGACCACGCTGGTCGAGGTCGCGAATGAGGGCCGGGTAGGTTTGGTCAAACACCGGCAGCAAGTAATCTTTCAGCCGTGGGTAATGGTTGGCGTGCGTGTCCCAGACGCTGATACCATACGGCCCCACGGGGTCCCAAAAAACCGAGACGAACTTGCTGCCCGCTTCGACCAGCCGCCGGGCCGCCAAGGCCGCCTGCCCGAACATCGTCATGCCGTATTCCTCGCGCACGGCGGCCGGCTCGCGCTGGACATCGAGCGCCTCGCGTATCTTTGGCGAGCTGAGCAGAGTGTAGGCGGCTTGCCGCTGCCGGTCGTAGGTTTGCACGTCGCTGGCATCGAGCGCCTGGCGGGCCGCGTCGAACTGGTCCAGCAGCGAGCGCCTCCCTTGAAGACGCTCGGCGGAAACGTCGGCTTGACGCTCGGCCGACAGGCCGAAACGCCCGCTTGGTTCGACGCCCGCAAAGTGGTCGTGCACATCGAAGCTCTGGCCGGGCGACAGCTTGGGAACGACGCGCGTCGGCTTTCCGTCGTAGGCGGTCCAAACCGGATCGTACGCCCGGCCCAGGAACGCCGCGTACGGACCCGACAGGGGCGGCTTGTCGGTCGAGCGCGAGCCAAACAGCCAGGGCAAGCCCATGTTGCGCGGGATTTCGGGCAGTCGCCCGCCGGTTCGCTGCGACTCGATGTAATCGACCAGCGAGCCGATAAACGGCCAATGCGCCGGGTCGCGCGGCTGGTCTTCAATCGCCGGGTTGTAGGTGGGCATGCCCGTCAGCGCGTAGGCCACGCCGTGCAGCGGATACTGGTGCGTCATCGAGCGCACCACGGTGACGCGGTCCATCACCAGCGCGGTGCGCGGCAATCGTTCGCAGATTTGCAGCTCGGGCACCACGGTGGTGATCGGTTTCATCTCGCCCTGGATTTCGACCGGCGCGTCAGGCTTGGGGTCGAACGTCTCGTGCTGGGCAGGCGAGCCGAACAGAAACAGCAGGATACACGATTTGGCCCGGCCGAAATGCGCGGCCGACGGCTCCGCCGCCTGCGAAGCGCTAAGCCGCGTGAATAGATCGACCGACAGGCCGAACGCGCCCAGCCCGCCAATATGCAGCAGGTCGCGCCGCGAGAAGCCGTCGCAAAGACGCTTTTTCGAGCCGAGCAGTGGAATCATGTTTTCCTCGAATCGCGGATTGCGTCTGTAGGGAACGGACTCCGTGCCGTTCCGTGAGGGGCGGCGCGGCGTCGAATCGCATTACCCGGCTGGTGGCTGGGGCAGAGGCTTGCCGATGCCCCGGAAGCGGACTAGCCGGGGGCATCGCTTAGGCTCTGCCCCAGCCACCGGGGCATTTGCCGAACATGCTCGTCAACACCGATTAGGGAACGGACGCCGTGCCGTGCGGGGCGGCGCGACATCGAATCGCAGACACGGAACGGCACGGAGTCCGTTCCCTACAGACGTCGAACGTCTATGCTATCCATTTTGTGCGCCAACATCGATTGGGATCAGTCAACGAATTACCGGCACCTTTCGCCAACCGGTAAAACTCTCAGTAAACTCGCGGAACGAAAAACACCAGATGACCAACTTTTTGCCTTTGAGATTATCGCGGCGGCGGAGCAGCTCGATGCGCGTCGTCGTGGCGCCCGAGCCACGCACGCCGATCAGATCGACCGGCATGCCCAGCCGCAACGCGAAATGATCGGGCAAGCCCGCGCCCTTGGCAAACAACTCGGGATCGTGAAACACCAGCGTGTGGCTGTCGCCCATCAAGAGCACCGGGCTGTCGCGGTCTGGCGCGATGGGAGCCAGCGCCTCGCCCTGCCGAGCGCCGACGAACACCAGCGACAAACGTTCTCGCTTGGGCTGGGCTTCGTCGATCATGCGGGCCAGATCGCCGGTGATCTCGACGACGCGCGACTCCGTTTCGTATTTCGATTTGGAAAGCTCCTTGCACCAGGGCCGATCTTTCACCTGCTCGGCGACGATTTCCGCCGCCAGCGCCACCGCCGCGCCCGACCAATGACTGTCGGTATGGCAATACAGGTCGGCCTTGCCGTCGCCGCGGCGCTTGAGAAACTGCGGCAGCAGGTCGACTACGGCGACGCCGCGCTGGCCGAGCACATCGTAGAACCGGCGCTGCTTGGGATCGTACCGGAGCTTCTCGCCCGCCGCCGTTTCAAGCTTGGCATCGAGCCGTTCGGGATAGATCGCCGCTTTGGCCGGCACCGGAACCAGCAACAGCTCGATGCCCGCTTGCTTCAGTTGATCGTTGAAATCGACGATTGCCGGCAACGGGTCGGCGTATTCGGGCTTCGACGAGCGGCTGACCTTGGTGGCCGATTCGCCCCAGAACGGGCCGACGCTGAGCGACCGCAGCTCCGGTATGAAAAAGAGCCAGCCGTCTTGGCCGGCAATCGCCGTGTGCTTTTCCCTTTCGGCGGCGGAGACTTTTGTTCGTAGCGCGGCAAGAAAGCTTTCGGCGTTGTCGGCGGCGGCGAGCTGCGGGCCGCGTAGGAACAGGGCCAGCACAGCGGCGACAAACGGCCACCACATGTTGTGCGACGCCGCCCCAGGGCTGCACAGCGATCGAAGACCGAGTGCGGTATCGGTCGTGCGCTGATGATTCCATGTGGTGCATCCATCAACCGGTGAATTACTCATTGCTCTTCTCCCCAAAACAGCGGCAAATCGATCAGCGTAAAGTCGGGATCGTCCAACTCGATGCGCGTGAGACTGCCGTACTTCAAGCTGACGGTTGCCCAGGGCCGAAGCTTCAAGGTAACCACGTCGCCCGCCTTGTAGCTGGCGGCCGCGGTCCAACGGTTGTTTCGCATGCCGAGCACGTAGACGACCATCTGATCGCCCGGCACCGTGCCCTCGATGGCTTCTACCGCGGAAAGGTGCAGCGTAGTCACGGCATCGCGGTAAGGCACGCTGCCCGGCCGCGGAACGCCCGCCGAAGTTTCGACCTTCGCCCGAACGACCAGCGATCGCTCGTTCGCTGGCAGAGAAGACAGCTTGCCGCCCCCACCTCGGCCCTCTCGCGGAGGGAGAGGGAGTACTGTGTTGCCCTCAGGAAGAGGCAATAACTTCCAATCGCCAACGGCCAACTCACGGGCGGCGAACTCCCAAATCACCAAGCGTTTGCCGGCCAGGCGGTCGTCGCCGCGGGCCAGCTCCTGGGCCAGCGTCTGCCGCGTGGCATACGCGCCCGCGTCGTTCTGCGAAATGCGGTCGAGCGGGCGCCGCAGCGCAAAGCTCAGTTGCTCGGCCAGTCCGGCGGCCTCGCCCCACCGCATCGCCTCTTGGGAATAGATGTTCGTAAAACTGTCGCCCAACAGCAACACGTCGGCCGAGCGATCGGGCTGCCACAGCGAGCCGTCACCATCGACGATCTGGCGAATTTCGACCGTTTCGGGCGAATAGAGCGCGGCGTCGTCAGGCAGCCGCAGCAGGGCGGCGATATCGCCCAAGTTCTCAGTGGTTCGCCGGCGGGCGCGGTAATCAACCGGAGAGGGCGGCGGCAGCGGCGCCCGATCCTCGATGAATGCGCCCAGCGTTTCGGCCACTTGCTGCATGGCAGCGGCGGCCCAGTGCGTGTCGGTCTTCAGAAAGGGATCGTCGCCGGTGCGCAGTTTCCGCTCGCGCAACAGCGGGGCCGGGTCGAACACCAACACGCCCGCGCGCTCGACGTCTTGCTTCCAACGCACGAACGATTCGTTCTGCAATACGGCCTGGTCGCGGGCGTATCGCGGCGAGAGCCGCTCGGGCTGAAGGCTGGCCTTGCCCGGTGCGGGCACCAGAATCAGCGAAATGCCCCGCCGACGAAGCTGCTCGGCGAAATCGATGATGGCCACGCGTGGATCGGGCTGCGGCGGCGTGGCGTACGGCTTGCCCGATTGCGACCGCTTGGCCAACATCCGCGGATCAAGAAACCCCGGGCCGGTGACATAGTCGACGCTGGGACGATAAAACAGCCAGCCCTCGCTTCCCAAGTAGGCTTTCTCGTTGCCCAGCCGTCCCCATTTCGCCAGGCAGTATTGCGTCGGCCCCAGCAGACGACCGACCAGATCGGACTCTTCTTTCAAACTGCCCTCGTAAAGATCGATGTTCTTCAACAGTCGGGCGTTGGCCGCCAACGTCCGCTGCCAAAGGTCGCCGTCGGCGCGATCGAACGCAATTGCCACTTCGGGCAGGGTGGTGAAGATCGAACAGCAGCGAGGCCAGCAAGCAACCGTGCGGCTTTCGCCTTGTTCGGCCGGGCCCGAGAGCTCGTGCAGCAAGGGCACGACGAATACCGCCAGCACGAAAACCGCCGTCATGGTTCGGGCCAGCCAACCGGCGATCTCGGTATGGCCGATCTCCAGCTTGGCGACTTCCTCGCGGCTCAGCGGGCGGGTGGGTTGAACGGGGGAGTTCATTACCTAAGTTCAGAAAATAAAGTAGATAAACGGGTTGTACGATTGCGTGGTGAGCAGCACCAGCGACAGGCCGAGCAAGGCGAACGTCCAGGCGGCTTTGGCCGGCGTGATGCGGCGCGTGAAGTCCCAGGTTTGTGGCATCCACCAGGTGGTAATTGCGGCCCCCGCCACAGCGATCAGGTAATACGGCTGATAAATGATGCCCGCGATCAGCCCCGCGCCCGGCGCCGGCGCACCCAGGCCCAGCAGCGCCTGGCAATAATCGAGCGCCCGCGGCAGCGTTTCCGCCCGGAAGAAAACCCAGGCAAAGCAGACGATGACAAAGGTGAGCAGCGTCTTGAGCGGGCCGGGCAGGCGGCGATAGAAGCTCTCTTTGCCCTGAGCGCGCTCGAAGGCGAGCATCGCGCCGTGGATCGTGCCCCAGATCACAAAGTTCCACGAGGCGCCGTGCCACAGCCCGCCCAGCACCATCACGGTGGCCAGGTTCACATAGGTGCGCGTCGGCCCTCGGCGGTTGCCGCCCAGCGGCAGATACAGGTAGTCGCGCAGCCAGGTGGAAAGCGAAATGTGCCACCGCCGCCAAAAATCGGTGATCGACTGCGCCTGATACGGCGAATCGAAATTCTTGGCGAACACAAAGCCGAACATCAGACCCAGGCCAATGGCCATGTCGGAGTAGGCGCTGAAGTCGAAATAAATCTGAAAGGCGTAGCCAAACAGCCCCGCCCAGGCTTCCAGCACGTCAACCGAGCCGGCGTCGAAGGCTACGTCGGCCATCTTGCCGCAGGCGTTGGCGAGCAGGATCTTTTTGGCCATGCCGAACGAAAAGAATGCCACGCCGCGGGCAAATTTCTCGGACGAATAAGTGCGCTCGCGCAATTGATCGGCCACGTCCTGAAAGCGAATAATCGGCCCGGCGACAAGCTGCGGAAACATCGCCACGTAGCAAGCAAAATCGGTGAAGTTGCGAATGGCCCGCGCGTCGCCCCGATAGACGTCGATCGAGTAGCTCATCGATTGGAACGTGTAGAAGCTGATGCCCAACGGCAGCGTGATGCGCAGGAACGTGTCCCACTGAGCGCCGTCGAAGCCAAGCCCGCCCACCAGGGCGTTGTACGAATCGAGGCCGAAGTTGAAGTACTTGAAGAAGCCCAACAGCGAAAGGTTCGAGCAGATCGAGGCGGTCACGGCAATCTTTTGCCAGGCCGACCGCGGCCCGCCGGGCGGCAACAGCGGCGTATGATTGTCGTCCCAGCCCGGCCAGCGACCGACCAACACCAGGCCACACACATAGTCGATGACCGTCGAAACGAACATCAGCACCACGAACAACGGGTTGGCCCAGCCATAGAAAACATAGCTCAGCAGCGTGAGCAGCAGATGCTGACCGCGCCGCGGCGCTGCATAGTACAGCAATAGCGACAACGGCAAGAAATAGAAGACAAACAGGTGGGAGCTGAAAACCATCTTGTGATGACAGCGGGTCTATCGGTGGTATGACATTCCATTACGTCCGGGTTCTGTAGCGAACGGACTCCGTGCCGTGCCGTGAACTACGATTAGGCATCGTCCTGCCCACACGGCGTTCCGCCAAAGAGCAATTCGACATCGGGCCGCCCGCGCGGAACGGCACGGAGTTCGTTCCCTACAGACGTCGAACGTAGACGTCACCGGTTTCCCCATCAACGCTCTCCCTGAAGGTCTAAGGTCGGACGTCATAGTATCGCGGTCGCGCCAGATCGTCGTCGGAATCGAAGGCGTCTTTGGTGACATAGCGTTGCAATTGGGCGTTGCGCTCGACCGGCTCCAGCGCGAGCCGCACCTTCTTGCCGGGCTGCCAGCCGCCGATCGGCTCGGGCCGGCCGTCGAGCAAGGCCCAATGCGCAACGAGCACCTCGCGTTGGCCGCCGAGCGCCTTGGGCACCTCGCCCGACACGCGGTATTTATAAACCGCCAATGCCGAACGATAGGGCTTGATTTCCTCCATCGTCGGCAAGGGAGATCGGGCGACCAACTCGGCTTCGACCGCGATGCCCTGCGCCGCCGGCAAAGACTCGACCAGATGGCGATACTGCGCGGCGTCGCGGCGAATCTCCTCGGCGCCGAGCGCACGGCTGAAGATGGCGACGCCCTCCAACGCACCGGCCCAGTCGCGGGCGCCGTCCCATTCGTCGCCGAACAAGAGATGCTGCGGCGACCAATTGCTGAAGTCGCCCTGCACGTCGCGGCCGCGATAAACTTCCTTTCCATCGAGATAGCAAACCAGCTCGCCTGGCCGATACGTCACGGCCACGTGCCGCGGCGCGGTCGAGTCGAGACGGCAGAGTGCGACTTCAGGATTCACGCCGTTGACGCCGGTGGCTGGCGTTCGCAGTCGGAAAATCAGGCGATCGTCTTGTTGACCGAGCGTGAAGTTGCGCTCATTGGCGCTGGACGAGAACGTGACGATCCGTGCCGGCCCCTGTTGCTTGAGATGATCGGGACGAAGGAAGGCCTCGATCGTCAATTGTCCGCTGCGGCGGCAGGCTTCCAACAGCGCACTGTCGGCGTCGGAAACCAGGTAGGCCCCGCCGGTCAGAACTAATCCCTGGCGGCCATTCAGCCGGGCGCGGGCACGCGGGTTAAGCGTGAAGCTGCGCGGCTGGCCGTCGGCGCTCGGCGAAAGGTTCGGCTGGTCGGCGGTCTGAAACAAATAGACCAAGCCGTCTTTTTGCGCGGGCCAACCGGCGGCGGTCACTTCCAATCGCGTCGGCGCCAGCGCATTGGGCTTGTGGGCCACGTCGGTCAGGCCGGCGACGAATACGTCGGGAAAGCGGTCGTTCTTGGCGTCGAACGTATAGCGCACGGGCCGGTCGATGATTTCGAGTTTTTGGGGATCGAGCCGCGCGACGAACACGTCGTAATCCGACTTAAAGTGGTCGTGCTGGTTCGGCGACGCCGCGAACGTAAAAAACCGCCCGTCACGCGAGATCATGGGAAAATACAAATACGCTCGCTCTTTCGGCATGCGCGGATCGTTCAGCGCGATCATGGGAGACACCCGCCGCGTGGCCAGTTCGATGCGATTGATCGGCCCACCCGCTCCGCCCATCCAAAAACCCCACCGCCCGTCGTGGGTGAAATAGGGCTGGCAACCGCCGAGCGCGCTCTGGCCGACCACGCTGCGCTTACCGGCGTCATAGATTGAAAAAGTCGGCTGTCCGCCGGTGGCGTGGGTTTTTGTGGCGTTGATCAAGTAGCCGCCCTGGCCCCAGTTGCCGCCCTTCATGCCGTTGGCCGTCAGTCGCGTGCTCTTGCCCGATCGCAGGTCGAGTTCGCAACTAAACCCCTCGCCGTCGATGTACGCCAGGCGGTCGTTGTCGATCCACACCGCGGCCCGATCTTCGAAATAATCACGGGCTGGAGTGAGTAGCTTCGGTTTTCCGCCTTCGGCCGACAGCAGGTAGAGCGGCATGGCCCGCGGCGGTCGGTGGTCGTAGGTATCGGTTCCCACCGGGTAACTGAGATAGACCAGTCGCGTTCCGTCGGGCGAGAGGTGCGGGCAATAGTGTTCGCGGCCCTCCTCTTCGGGGCTGATTTGCCGCAAGTTCGAGCCGTCGAGCTCGCGGCGAAAGATGCGCCACCGCCCCGTGCGGTTCGATTCCCAGATGACGAAGCCTTCGCCCTGCTGGGCGAGCTTTTGCCAGCCGGCGCGCGTTTCGGCGTCGGGTTCTGCCGCCCGCAGGATTTTGCCGCCCAGGGCGATTGCCAGAGAGAAACCAGCGATCCAGGCCGTCTGTTTGGCCACGACACGCAGAGTCGATTTCATGGAGTGCCTCTTCCCGAAAGAACCATTGATTCGCGCCGCTATCCAATGTGCCGCAAGGTGCGCGAACGGGGAGGCTGCTTTGCGTAAATCTTTTGCTAATTTGCGACAAGCGATTAAACTGGTCATCCATGAAGCTGCTGCGAATCGGGCTCGTGTTTGGCTATGGCCTGGCGTTTTATCGAGACATTTTGCACGGCGTGAAAACGCTGGCGGCGGAGCGTCCGCACTGGGTGCTGACGCCGATTGCCCCCGATCGCCGCGCGCTCAACTCGCCGCTGGTGAAAACGCAACACGGCTTCATCGCCCATGTGTTCACCAGGGAGTTGGCCGCCGGCCTGCGCGCCCTGCATAAGCCGGTGGTGAACGTGTCGGGCGTGTTGCCAGAACTGGCTTTCCCGCGGGTCGTCGTCGATCATCGGGCCGTTGGGCGACTCGCCGCCGAGCACCTGCTGGAGCGCGGCCTTCGGCACTTCGCCTTTGTCGGCTATTCCGAACATGCCTTTTCCGTCGGGCGCGAGGCCGGCTTTCGCGACGAGATCGAGCGGCTGGGCCACCCGGTGGCGGTGTTTCGAGACCGCGTCAGGCGGCCCGGCGAACTGAACGGACTGTGGCGATGGAACCCGTCGCTGCTGACTTGGCTGAAGTCGTTGCCGACGCCGACGGGCATTCTGACCAGTAACGACAGCCAGGGAGTGCAAGTCTCCGAGTACTGTCGGCACTTGGGTTTGCACGTGCCGGACCAGGTGGCGATTGTCGGTGTCGACGACGACGATCTGCTCTGCGACCTGGCGCGGCCTTCTCTGTCGAGCGTGCAGTTGCCCGGCCCGCGCATTGGCTACGAAGCCGCAGTGATGCTCGAACGGCTGATCCGCCGGCAGCGTCTCGAAACGTCGCGGCTGGAGTTGCCGCCGGTGCGGTTGGTTGTGCGGCAATCGTCGGATATTCAGGCGATCGCCGATGCCGATGTCTCGGCGGCGGTGCGCTATATTCGCGACCACGCGGGCGAGGCCATCGATGTGGGCGACGTGGTGCGGGCGGTGGCGGCCTCGCGGCGGTCGCTCGAGCGCCGCTTCCGCCACCATGTGCAACGCGGCATCGGCCAGGAGATCCGCCGCGCTCATTTAGAGCGCGCCAAAGCATTGCTAGCCGACACCGACATGCCAATGTCGCTCGTCGCCATGCGTTCGGGCTTCACCGACTCACGGCAGCTTTCGATTGTGTTTCGGCAAGAGACCGGCTCGACGCCTACCCACTTTCGCCGGCAGCATCGTTTCCGCGATTGATTTAGCTTTTGTCATGCGCGCTTCCCGCGGCAATTCTGCGGCGTTGGTGTTGATCGAGTATGCCCGAATGAGCCAACGCCACCCAGGCCGCGACCACCAGGCCGATGACCGCCAACAGTGGCAGTCCGCGCTGCCAACGTTCGGCGAGGAGTTTCTGCCGCGCCGCCGGATCGATGGCCGCGTCGAATGCCGCCACCTCGCCTGCGCCGCCTGCGCCGCCTTCGCCCGCGATGCCCTGCGCAAGCTCGATCGCCTGCTCGGCTGGCGGCGCCTGCTGTTTGAGCCAAGCCGCGGCCCACCAGCCCGCCAGAATCATCAGCAGCAAACCACCCAACGACCAGGCCGCCTGGCGGCTGGTGGCCCAGCGGCGCAGCGTTGCCAGCGACCAGGTCCGCCCGCGACGTCGGCCGCGCGTTTGCCGCCGGTTCACGAGCCAGGCAACGCCGCTGATCACTGTAAGCGCGGTGGCACTACAAAGCACCAATACCACTGCTTCGATGGGCATGGGAGCAGATTGGCAGCCTCGGTTCGGGACTCCATGAAAACGTAGGTCAGCTTGGAAGGTTCAGGTTTCAGAAATACCGGAATTCACCGTTCGGGTGCGTCGGCGATCCACGCGAGGGGATGGAACTCAGCCGGGGCAGCCGGCACGGTCGGCATGCTCGTCATATTCACTACCAAAGCCCGCCGGCCACGCCACGCGGGCTCGGTTCGCATGCTACATATCGTAGGCAGCCAAGCCTGAGCTGCGGCGGGCGAAGAAATGCCGCCCACAAACCGTCTTATCTAGAATTGCCATGATTGTCATTGTTGGTTGCGTGGTGGTTACGGGGTGCGTGTTGGCCGGCTTTACCTGGTCGGGCGGCCACATTGGCGCGCTCATCCACCCGGCCGAGATTGTCACCATCGGTGGCGCGTCGATGGGCGCGCTTATCATGATGTCGCCCAAAAAAGTGCTCGGCGACCTGATGCGCGGCGTCATGCAGGCCATGAAAGGCGCTCCGTTCAATAAAGCGGCCTATCGCGACCTGTTCGGGCTGCTCTACGACATCATGCAAGTCGCCCGCCGCGACGGAATGCTCGGCCTCGAGTCGCACGTTTCCGATCCGCACCAAAGCACAATTTTCAATAAATACCCGAAGCTGGCGGCCAATCACCATGCGGTCGAATTCATCTGCGGCGCATTGTCGCCGGTGATCGAAGGCACCGCCAACGCCGAGCAACTGGAAGCCCTGCTCGAAACGGAATTGCGGGTGATCGAAGAAGAGCACCACGCGCCCATCAGCGTGCTTTCCAAAACAGCCGATGCTTTGCCCGGCTTCGGTATCGTGGCCGCCGTGCTGGGCATTGTGATCACGATGGGCGCCATCGACGGCCCGGTCGAGGAGATCGGCCACAAAGTGGGCGCCGCGCTGGTGGGGACGTTTTTGGGCATTCTGGCATCGTATGGCTTCTTTGCTCCCATGGTGGGGCGAATGGAGTTTCAGGGCGCGGCCGAACTGAATTTCTTCCGGAGCATTGCCTCGGCGGTGTTGGCCTTTGTGCGCGACATGCCGCCGAAGGTGGCCATCGAGCAGGCTCGCCGCGGAGTGGGCAGCGAAGTACGGCCCACGCGCGACGAACTCGACGAGCTGTTCAAGGCGGCGTCGTAAAAGGTCCGTTCTTGAAGATTGCCTAAAAAAGCCCGAAAGGTTCGATCATGGCAGGCAAAGGCGGCGGTGCGTGGAAGGTGGCGTATGCGGACTTCGTGACCGCGATGATGGCCTTCTTTCTGGTGATGTGGATTGTGGCCCAAAGCAAGCCGGTCAAGGAAGCCGTGGCCAAATACTTCACCGATCCGATGGGCACTTCGTCGACGCCCTCGGGCCCCTCAAACGCCTTTGCGGCCACCGACGGCGGCGGGCTGTCGAATCTCAAAGCGCCGGCCAAAGGCCCCCGCACCTATGGCCGCGGCCCTGCCAAAGCCGAACCCAGCAACGAACCGAACGCGATGGGTAAAGGTGGCGCCCCGCTCGAAGGCGGCCAGGACGACGACAACACGCGCGTCAGTACGTTGGTGCTCTTCAGCGAGCACTCGGCCGATCTCGATGAACTAGCCCAACAACGGCTGCGGAGCATGGCCTCGGCCCTGGTAGGCAAGCCGAACAAAATTGAGATCCGCGGGCATGCCACGGGGCGCCCCTTGCCCGCCGGCAGCCCCTTCGCCGACGCCTGGCAGCTTTCCTACGCGCGCTGCCAGGCGGCCCGCCAGTATTTGCAGCAGCAGGGCGTCGAGCCAAATCGCATTCGCTTGAGCCAAGCGGGTCCCTATGAGCCGCAGGCGCGACCCGACAGTTTTGATTGGGCCACGCAGAACTCGCGCGTCGAAGTCTACATGCTGCGCGAGTTCGTCCGCCGCGACTCCAGAAAAGTCCGTAGAGACAAAACGGATCGGGTGGAAGCGGCCTTTCACAAGCCCGCCACCGAGAAGGCCGACGCCAGCCACGACTGACCGCCGGTTTCGCCCTTGGCCGCAGGGCGGATATAATGGCTATCATGCCCGAATTCGCCAAGGAAGAGCTGTTGCAATTGCTGGCCGATGTACCGCCGGGTCATGCGGTGCGGCCGGTGGCGAGCGAGGCCCGCGCCCTGTTGGCGGCCAGCAGCGACTGGTCGCTGCACGTCGACCGCCGCGCCAGCCTGCCGGCCATCCGCTTTTTCGAGGTCTATTCCGTGCGCCGCAACAAGCTGCGGCAGCGCGGGCGGCTCGACCAATATCATGGCCTGGCCGAAACGGTCGACGCCTTCGCCGCCACCGGCGACGCCATCAATTTTGTGGGGGCCGATTCACCGCGGCATTTTATTACGGTCTTTCTTTCGGCGGTCGACTCACGTGTGGTCGGATGTATTTGGAGCCACAGGCATCAACGCAAAGACGGCCCGTGAGGTAGCGTAAGCGTCTGTATTTCATGGCCGCAACAAAATCTAACGGAGGGCCTGACGAATGACATCGGTGACGATTCAAGAAGCGCAATCAAAATTGCCGGAGCTGATTCGTGGGCTTACCGGCGGAAAAGAAGTTCTCATCACTGACAACGATCTGCCGGTAGCAAAGCTTGTCAGTGAACAACCGCAAGCGAAATCTGGTCTGCGACCGCCCCCGGGTCTCGGCAAGGGATTTATAACGATCGTTGCCGATGATGACGAACATCTGAAGGATTTCGCGGAGTACATGCCGTGAAGGTTATTGGGAGATGGCGATCAAGGTCAGCATCTCCAAATGGCAGTTGAATCGGCCCTATGCAGATTTCATCGACCTCGCTCTGTACAAGTACGGCTTCAAGGTATTGCTGATTTTACCTGGCCATACAGCTAGCTTGATAACCATGCCATTCCACCACAAAGATCCTTTCGATCGGCTGCTTGTGGCACAGGCATTGGTAGAGCAGATCCCAATTGTTGGCAATGATTCCGTTTTCGATACTTATGGCGTCACGCGAATCTGGTGATGTCCGCCGCGCTCGCCGAGTCGCGCTGAGCGGGAAGCGCGACGGCGAATAACACGATCGCCGCGTGGCCGGGCAAATGCCAATGGCGAGTGTCCAAGAGTCCCGTGCCCGAGCCGCCATAACGCGGATCTTCGCTCGACCAGAGGACTTGCCAATCGGCGCCGGGCGGAGCTGCCAAGAGCGGCTCGGCCAGCGATCCCCATTGCAGATCGCGGCCCAGGTTGACCAAGAGCAGCCGGTCGCCTGCGTCGCCAAAGAACCGCAGCACGAAGGCTTCGCTGCCGAGCACGGCGCCGAAGATTCGCTCGGCGCATTGCGACGCAAACACCGGGTCGTCGCGGCGCAAGGCAAGCAGGTCGTAGTGCAGGCGATACGCCTCGGCGTGCCGAGCACGCTCGCTGAAATCGAGCCGGCACGCTTCAAAGGTACGCACATCGCACGGATCGGCGAAGTATTTCGCCGCGTCGGGTCCGGCCAGGCTGCGGAAACTGCGCAGCGATTCTTGTCGCCCCTCGCGCACCAGCCGGGCAATCTCGATATTGTGGTCGGCAAAATACAGAAACGGCGCCGACGCCGAAAATTCCTGACCTTGAAACAACAGCGGCGTGCCCGGCCCCAGCAGCAACAGAGCGGTCAGCGCGCGGTGCCTGCCGGGCGAGGTAAGCCGGTGCGCCCGCAGCCCATGCCCCGAGTTGGCCACCTGGTCGTGGTTTTGCAAGAAATGGACGAATTGCTCGCCCCGTAGCGACCAGGCGGGGCCGCCGCGCCGCTTTTGCTGCCGCTCGTTCCATTGCCCCTGAAACAAATAGCCCCAGCGAACCGACGAGATCAACTCTTGGGGCGTGCCCTGATAATCGCTGTAGTAGTATTCATTGTGCCCGGTCATGGCCACTCGCGCAGCGTGATGAAAATCGTCGCTCCACACGGCGTCAAGACCATACCCGCCCCGCTCGACCGGCTCGATCAAACGGGGGTCTTGAAACTCATTCTCCGCAATGACGATCGTGGCCCGCCGGCCCGCCGCCTCGCGCACGCGGCGCGTGAGGGCTGCCAGAACATGATCGGCCGAATCATCCACAATGGCATGCACGGCATCGAGCCGCAGGCCATCGAGATGGTATTCGTCGATCCAATAGCCGGCGTTGGCGATGAAAAACTCGCGGACCGACGCGGCATTTTCGCCGTCGAAATTCAGCGCCTCGCCCCAGTCGGTATGATGCTTCGTCGAAAAATAGTCGCGGCTGAACGCTCCCAGATAGTTGTCGGTGGGACCGAAGTGGTTGTAAACCACGTCGAGCAGAACCCCCAGGCCCAACTGGTGCGCCCGATCGACAAACGCCCGAAAACCGTCGGGCCTGCCATACAGCCGCGTGGGAGCGAACAAATCGACGCCATCGTATCCCCAGCCGAATCGGCCGGGGAACTCGGCCACCGGCATCACTTCCAGCAGCGTGACACCCAGATCGGCCAGTTCGGCCAGTTCTTCCGTCGCGGCCGCCCAAGAGCCTGTTCGCGTGAAAGTGCCGATATGCATTTCGTAGATCATCTGCCCGTGGAGCTTGCAGCCGGGCCAGTCGGCATCGTGCCAGGCGTATTGTGCCGGGTCGATCACGAGCGACGGTCCTGCCGATCCTTCTGGCTGAAATCGTGAAGCTGGATCAGGGTAGAGCTGCGATTCGCCGTCGAGCCGATAGTAATAGTGCGTGCCCGAGCACGCCTCGGCCACTAGCCCGGCAAAGTATCCGCTCGGCTGCCGCTCCAACTCGTGGCGAGCGACGGTCCCACCCGTCTGGCCGCACGGCGGAAGCAGCACCACCTCGACCCTTTCGCGTCGTGGCGCCCAGACGCGAAAGTGCGCCCCGCCGCCGGGCTGGACCTCGGCGCCGATCGGCAGGCGGCGCGCTACGGCGATTGCGTCCATGCTCAGTTCCTCGGAAACGAATCAGTTCTCCCACGAAACACCATTCCGGAGCATGCGAACTCCGTTCCCAGATGGCGGCATCCGAGTTGCTGTTGGGCATCCGAGTTGCTGCTGACGGGCGAGTGTATGGTCAGGTCAACCGAGCACCCGGAGTAACCCAATGGCCACCCGTCAATTATCCCGCTCGGCCGCCGACTTTCTCCCGGCGCGAAAAACGCTCACTGCCTTGACGCGTGCCGCGCACGACTGCCAGGGTTGCGACCTCTATCAGCGGGCGACGCAAACCGTCTTCGGCGCAGGCTCGGCCAAGGCCCGCATGATCTTGGTGGGCGAACAGCCCGGCGATCAAGAAGACCTGCAGGGCAAGCCTTTCGTCGGTCCCGCCGGCCGCCTGCTGGATGAGGCATTGAGGGCGGCGGGCATCGACCGCGCCGACGTTTATCTGACCAACGCGGTAAAGCACTTTAAATGGACTCCGCGCGGCAAACGGCGGCTGCACGCCAAGCCCGGCTCGCGTGAGATCGCCGCCTGTCGCCCTTGGCTTTCCGCCGAAATTGAAGTCATCGGGCCGGATGTCATCGTGTGCTTAGGCGCGACGGCGGCTCAGTCGCTGCTCGGCCCATCGTTCCGCATCACCCGGCAGCGCGGCGAGTTGCTCGAAAGCCCGCTTGCGCATTGGATGTTGGCCACCTATCACCCCTCGGCCGTTCTGCGTGCCCCCGACGAAGATCGCCGTCACCGGATGCGCGACGAGCTGTTCGCCGATTTGAGTGTCGCTGCCAAGTCGCTCTCTAATCGGCTTTGACGAACAAGTTCGGTAGTCGCCGGTGCTATTTTCGGCGACCGCTGGTGGCTGGGGCAAGAGGCTTACCGATGACCCGGAAGCTTTATTCGATGCGGCTCCAAACAGAACGATCGGCTGGCATGGATGGCCACCCGCGCTGCTTGACCCGCTCTGGCAGGCGGGGATAGCATGAAGCGCTACGATTCAAGGATGGATACCTCCTTTCTCAGAGCGCACGCGATGGCTGCCGCCGTACGTCGAAACCGTCTCGTTGAGATCTACGCGCGATGGCTGGCGCTCGTGCTGGCGGCATGCGGCGTTCTCTTGGCAGCGGAGACAGCCCACGGGCAATACCAGGCATACGGCTACGATTGGCTCTATGCGGGACCGCGGGGCACCACGGTCATTGCGCCACCCGCCGGTCCCGGCCGGCTCGATCCCTTTGCCGTCTGGGCCAGATTCGGGTTTTGGCCAAATCCGTACCTTACACGACAACCGATTGGCCATCAAACCATCGCCACCGGTCCCAATAGCTATCTCTACCGGCCCGTGTATGCCGATGACGAAACGGCGGCATCCATCGCCCTGCCTGGCGCGGCAGACGCCCGCGCTGGCGCCATGCTTGCCACGCCCGGCGCCGTGCGGGCCGCCCCCGAGTCGTTGAGACGGGAGGCGCTGGTTTTGTTCCGCATGGCCGATTACGAGGGGGCGCTCGACCGGCTCGATCGCTTGCTGCGAGCCGATCCGGACGATGAGCTTGCGCGGCTGCTGGCGGTGCAAGCGTACTTCGCGCTGGGCAACTATCGAGCGGCGGTCGCGGCGCTCTCTGCCGCGCTCGGCGCGGCGCCACAACACGAGTGGGATCATTATGTGCGCGACTATCGCCAATACTTCGGCTCGGCTTTGGTCTATCTGGCGCATCTGCGTGCGTTGGAACGCTCGGTTCAAGCACTTCCCAACCCGGTGAACACGCGCCTGCTGCTGGCGTACGAATATGGCTGTCTGGGTTTCGCCGACCGGGCGTTAGCGCTGCTCGCGGGACTGCGGGGCGACCTGGCCGACCGGTTGCGCGATTTTTTCACCGATGAACCGCCAGTCCCCGCGCTCGACGAAGACGATGAGGCGGCGCCAGCGGACGGCGTTCACCTTGGCGATCCGCCAGCGCGGGCTCATCAGAGAGAGTTTTAACCCTCGTTAAGCCCCATGAAGATTCTCGCGCGTTTGCGTATGATGACGCGATGATCGCTCCCGAGGCAAACCCCAACCCGGCAAATCCAGAGCCGTCTGCTGTAAACCAGCGGCTGATCGACCAATACACCGAGATTGCGCGGCTGGCTGGCGGCCTGGCCCACGAAATCAAGAACCCGCTCTCGACCATCCGGCTCAACATGGAGCTTTTGGCCGAAGACTTCCAGCAAGACGATTCGCCCCGCAGTCGCCGGGCGCTGGGCAAGATCGCTGTGGTGCAGCAAGAATGCGAACGGCTGCACGAGTTGCTCGACAACTTTTTGAACTTTGCGAAAGTCCGCCAACTGCGGTTGGAGCCGACCGACCTGAACCAGCAGTTGGTGCAGATTCTCGAGTTCTATCGCCCCCAGGCGATCGACGCCAAAGTCGAGATTCTGCCCTACCTGACCTCCGACTTGCCCAGCGTGCTGCTCGATCGCGAGTCGTTCCGCGGGGCACTGTTGAATCTGATCCTGAATGCCGAGCAGGCCATGCCCGATGGCGGCACCCTGGTGGTGGCCACCGAGCTGACGCCGCGCGGCGTAGCCCTACACCTGATCGACAACGGCTGCGGCATGAGCGAGAAGACACTGTCGCGGCTGTTCGAGGCCTTTTACTCGACCAAGCCCAGCGGCTCGGGGCTGGGTCTGCCGACGACCCGAAAAATTGTCGAGGCGCACGGCGGGCGGATCGACGTGCAAAGCAAGGAGGGCAAAGGGACGCAATTCACGATCGAGCTGCCGGTGCCGCAGCGCATTCGGGCCGAGAGCCACGGCGGCCCCGCTGCACCCATCCGAGGGGGTAGCAAGCAAATGCCCTGATTGTGGCTTTTCGGAGCGGACGATATAATCTGGCCGGGCTTTTTTTGGACCGGTTTCCCTCTGGAGAAGTCGCCATGCTGGATCTGTTGTCGAACCGCACCTACCGCGATTGTGAAGGGACCACTCGCCGTGAGTTTCTGAAGATCGGCACCTTGGGGGCCGGCGCGATGGCCCTGCCTCAGCTCTTGGCCGCCCGAGCCCAGGCCGCCGCGGCGGGCCGACCGGTGAAAGACACTTCGGTCGTTTGGGTCTGGTTGGGCGGCGGTCCCACGCACATCGAAACCTTCGATCCCAAGCTTTCCGCTCCCAGCGAATACCGTAGTGTCACTGGCGAAGTTTCGACCAAGCTGCCGGGCATCACCGTCGGTGGCACTTTCCCGCAGCTTGCCTCGGTGATCGATCGCATGGCGCTGGTTCGCTCGTTCACCCACAGCAACAGCGGTCATGCCGGCGGCACTCACTTTGTCATGACGGGCTACGACAATCGGACTGCCGACAATGGCGGTCTGCCCACACGGCCGGCGATGGGTTCGGTTTTGTCGCGCGTGCGCGGAGCGAATCACCCGCGCACCGGCATGCCCACCTATGTGCGGCTCGGGCGGTTGGGCGCCGATGGCCCGGTGTTTCTGGGACCGGCCTATGCGCCGTTCGATCCCAGCGGCCAGGCACGCCGCAACATGGAACTAGCGGTTACCGACGAGCGGCTGCAAGACCGCCGCACGTTGCTCGACGGTCTCGATCGACTGAAACGCCGCGCCGATCACGACGCCCTGATTGAAGGTCTCGATCGTTTCGAGCAACAGGCCTTTGACCTGGTGCTGGGAAATGCCGGCAAAGCCTTTGACACCAAGGGCGAAGATCCGCACGTGGTCGAGCGCTATGGCAAGGGCCTGGGCGAGCAACTGCTGCGCGCCCGCCGGCTGTGCGAAGCCGGCTGCGGCTTCGTCACCGTCTCGTACGGCGGCTGGGACATGCACGGGCAGATCGAACGTTCGATGAAGCGCCGCGCCCCCGAGCTGGACCGCGCCTTGGCCGCGTTTGTCGATGATGTTTACAACCGCGGGCTAAGCGAGAAGGTGTTGCTGGTGGTCACCGGCGAATTTGGCCGCACGCCCAAGATCAATCGAAACGCCGGGCGCGACCACTGGGCGCCGTTGAGCACGCTAGCATTGGCCGGCGGCGGACTGCGCATGGGCCAGGTCGTGGGACAATCGGCGCGCAAGGCCGACATTCCCAACTCCAAGCCGATTCGCCCGCAGGACCTGATGGCCACGGTGTTCCATGTGTTGGGCATCGACCCCAAGGTGCAGTTTGTCAATCAGGCGGGCCGCCCGGTCTACATGCTTGAAGAAGGCCAGCCGATCGCCGAACTGGTGTAAGACGGTTTCGGAGATTCACGGCGAAGCGTCTTTTTGACAGACAAATTCGGCAAACGCACCGGTGGCTGGGGCAGAGCCTAGGCGATGCCCCGGCTGATCCGCTTCGGGGGCATCGGCAAGTCGTTCGAAAGCTAGCATGTAGAGTTTGGGTGCGTTACGATGGGCGGGATCTGATCCATCCTGCTCCACGTTGAGTCCCCATGCATCTGTATCGACACCGTTTGCGTCGAAGCTTAATCGCCGCCTTGCTCGTGGCATGGGTTCCTGCCCCGGCGTGCGCCGCTGACCAAGCCGATCTCATCTTGCACCATGGCCGGGTGGTAACCGTCGATCGCAATTTCGCAATCCACCAGGCCCTGGCCGTCAAGGATGGCCACATTCTCAGCACCGGCGACAACGAACAAGTGCTGGCCGCCAAGGGGCCCGATACCACGCTGGTCGATTTGGCGGGCAAGATGGTGCTGCCGGGGTTGATCGATTCGCACGTGCACCCGGTGAACGCCAGCATGCACGAGTTTGACCATCCCGTGCCCGACATGGAAACCATCGCCGACGTGCTGGCCTACATTCGCTCGCGCGCTCAGGCGCTCGACGAAGGGCAGTGGATCGTGGTGCGGCAGGTGTTTATTACGCGGTTGAAAGAACAACGCTACCCCACCAAGGCCGAGCTCGATGGGGCCGCGCCGGGACACCCGGTGGTGTTTTCCACGGGGCCCGACGCCTCGGCCAATTCGCTGGCCTTGAAGCTCAGCGGCATCGATCGCGACTTTCAAGTGACCGGGCCGGGCAGGATCGAACGCGATCCGCAAACCGGCGAGCCGACCGGCATTTTGCGCAGCGCCATGCGCTATCTCAAGATTCCCCCGACCAACGCCAAGGCCACCCCCGCGCAACGCGACGAGCAGCTCTTGAAACTCTTTGCCGATTATCTGTCGGTCGGCATTACGTCGATTATCGATCGCAACGCCAGTGCGGCGGACGTCGATCAATATCGCCGCCTGCACGCGGCCAACAAGCTGCCGCTGCGCACGCGTCTTTCTCACAGCGTCGATGCCTCGGTCGCTACGCCGCAAATCATCGAACAAATCGACCGCATCGCCGCCGATCCGCTTTGCCGCGGCGACGACCGACTGCGGCTCATCGGCATCAAGACCTTTCTCGACGGGGGCATGCTCACCGGCAGCGCCTACCTGCGCCAGCCGTGGGGCGTCAGCCGCATCTACGCCATCGACGACCCGCGCTATCGCGGCATGATTTACATTCCGCACGACGTGCTGGTGCCGATTGTGCGAGCGACGGTCGAGCACGGTTTGCAATTCACCGCCCACAGCGTGGGCGACGGCGCGGTGCACGAGCTGCTCTCGGCCTATGAAGAAGTGAACCGCGCGACGCCGATCGCCGCCACCCGGCCCTGCCTGACGCACTCGAACTTCATGAGCCGCGAGGCCATCGACCAGGCGGCTCGGTTGGGCGTGCTGGTCGATATTCAACCCGCCTGGCTTTATCTCGACACGCGGACGCTGATGGCTCAGTTCGGCGACGAGCGGCTGCGCTGGTTTCAGCCGCTTCGCAGTTTGTTTGCCGCGGGCGTGACCGCGGGCGGCGGCAGTGACCACATGCAAAAGATTGGTTCACTGCGATCGATCAACCCCTACAATCCGTTTCTGGGCATGTGGGTGGCGATCACGCGGCAGGCGAAGTGGTACGACGAACCGTTGCACCCCGAAGAAGCTCTTTCGCGCGAGCAGGCGATTCAGTTCTACACGATCAACAACGCGCGGATCATGTTCTTTGACGATCAGATTGGCTCGCTCGAGCCGGGCAAGCTGGCCGACCTGGTGGTGGTCGATCGCGACTTGCTGACTTGCCCGATTGACGAGCTGCGCGACACAAAAGTGCTGGCCACGTACGTTGGCGGGCGGCCGGTGCATGAGTAACGGGCTCGAGGTCCAGGGAGACCGATGACGGCCCGGTGGCTGGGGCAGAGCCTAAGTGTTGCCCCGCTGTGTCGTGTGGAGTTCGGGGTGCGGAACGCGGACCTAATAACTTCTTCGGAGAACAACCGCTCATGACCACGCGAGCTTTCACCGTACTGAGCTTCTTGATTGTCGTCCCTATCCCTCCGAGCCGGGCCGCTGATCAGGCCGATGCCCGAATGATCATCGATCAGGCGATCGAGGCCATGGGCGGGCGCGAGGCGCTGGCCCAGTATCAAAAACCCGTTCAATACGAATACAAGGGGAAAGCCTTAGGCGGCTCGGGTTGGGCCGATTTGACGATGAAAGTCACCGCGGTTTTGCCGGAGAAGTTCGCCACGGAACAAGAATCGCTCATCCGCGGCAAGAAGGCGCCGTTCGCCATCCAATTCAACGGCAAAGAAATCTGGACCAACGGCGCCGGCCCTATCACGGATGCCACCAGGGTGGCCGGATACCGAGACAAGCTCTATGCCGAATGGCTCGCCACCTTGTTGCCGCTGGACGATCGCGCTTTCCAGCTTGCCACGATGGACGAGACCATGATCGGCGGACGTTCCGCCCTCGGCGTCAAAGTATCTCACGCGGACCGGCCCGACGTGCGCCTCTACTTTGACAAGGTGAACTTCACGCTCGTCAAGTTCTCGCGGCAAATGCAAGCGGGCGAGTTCGACGAAACCTACGACGATTTTGCGGAGCTCGACGGGCTGGTATATCCAAAAAAGATCTCCTATATCGCCAAGGGCAACAAAATCGTCGAATTGGAAGTGACGGAACTCAAATTCCTCGACTCGGTCGATGACGCGATCTTCGAGAAATCGAAATGATCAGGGAACCTCTTTCCCCTGACCTCTGCCCCCCGATTCCAGCCCCCCCGATTCCTGCCTCCTGCCCTTACAAACCGGCAAGCTTGCTAGTATCCCTAGCCGGGCGGCCTACAATAATATTGGTAGGAGGGTTGTGACCCGGATTTTTAGGAGCTTGCCATGCGTTCCCGCCCGTTGTCTGCCGTGGCCGCATTGATGGCGGTCGTTCTTTGGAGCATTCCCCAGCCCGTGTGGGCGCATGGCGGCGGAGGCGGCCATGGCGGCGGTGGTTTTGGCGGAGGCCACGGTGGTTTCGGCGGCGGCCACATGGGCGGTTTCGGCGGCGGCCATATGGGCGGTTTCGGCGGCGGCCATATGGGTGGCTTCGGCGGCCACATGGGCGGGTTTGGAGGACACCATGGGGGCTTGGGTGGCTTGAGCGGCGGGCATTACGGTCTGGGCGGCAGCACTCTTGGCGGGCATTACGGCGGCCTCGGCGGCATGCATCACGGCGGCGCGTTCGCGGCTCCCTCGCTGGGCGGACACCACGGCGGAAGTTTTGGCGCCTCTTCGATCGGCGCACATCACAGCGGCACGCTGGGCAGTGGCGGCTTGGGCGGGCTCTATGGCGGCACGCACCACGCCGGCTCGCCCTTGGGCAGTTTGCACCACAACTCCAACTCCTTCACCGCACGACACATGGGCGGTCATGCGGGCACGCTCGGACAAAGCGGTGTGAATCACAGCGGTCTTCATCACAGCGGTCTCAATCAAGGCGGCCTGAACCAGGGCACTCTCGGGCATCACAGCGGGCAACAGGTGACCAGCGGATTTCGCGGCGTCAGCCATACCGGCGGACACCACGCCCAGTCGCTGCTCAATCACCAAGCGACCTCCGCGGGGCATCACTCTCAATTTCTCCATCATCACGCCGGCGCCAGCCTGGCCGGCGCCGGAGCGGGCGGGCTGCGACATGCTGGTCTGGGAAATGGTGCGCTGGGCGCTGCCGGGGCAGGCGCCGCAGGCTCGGGCATGACGGGCAGCGGCATGATGGGCCACCACGGCCATCATGGTATGAATGGCGGGCAAGGAAACATGGCTCACCATCACCACCACCACGGTAACCAAGGCAACAATAACAATTTCGGACGCGGCTTCTTCGGTTTTCCGTTCTTTGGGTTTGGCTATCCCTTCTTCGGCTTTGGGTTTGGCTATCCGTTTTTCGGATTAGGCTATGGGCTCTATGGCCTCGGTTACGGGTCAGGCTATGGCGGTCTGGGCTATGGAGGTTACGGCTACGGAGGTTACGGCTACGGCTACGGGTATCCCTACTATGGCTATGGCTACGGTCCGTATTACTATGGCGGCGGCTATGGCGCGCCCGTCGGCTACGGCGTGGCAAACGGCGTCACGCCGGTGCCGGCCACCACGCAGGCGCCTGCGAAATCGACCGACGCCGAGGTCTTCGCCGAAAAGGGCGAGAACGATTTCAAGGCCGGTGATTACAAGGGCGCCGTCTACGCCTGGCGGCATGCCGTGGTCGACGATCCGCAGAACGGCGTGCTGCTGATGATGCTGGCTCAGGGCTTGTTCGCCATCGGCAATTACGACGAAGCGGCGGGGGCCACGCAGCAGGCCATGACGCTGATCTCCGACGATCAATGGGGCGTGGTCGTCAGCAACTACCGCGAGCTGTATGGCAAGATGGGCGATTACACCAAGCAGCTTCGCGCCTTGGAAAAGACGATCAAAGACAACCCCGACGATCCCGGCACCCGGTTTCTGCTCGGCTTTCATTACGGCTATCTGGGCTATCCGTCGCAGGCGGTCAAGCAGCTCGACAAGGTGATCAAGCTGCAGCCCGCCGATCAATTGGCCAAGAACCTCCGCGATCAGTTCTCGGCCAAGCTTCCCAAGCCGGCGGACGACAACGCCCAGTGACCACGGGAAGGTCGCTTTGACTAGCTACGAGGCCATCGTGTTGGGTGTGGGCGGCGTGGGCAGCGCCGCGCTGTATCACCTGGCTCATCGCGGCGTGCGCGTGCTGGGTCTCGATCGCTTTCCGCCCGGCCATGATCGCGGCAGTTCGCACGGCGCAACACGGATCATCCGGCAAGCCTATTTCGAGCATCCCGATTATGTGCCCCTGGTGCTGCGAGCGTATCGCCTTTGGGACGAATTGTCCGAACGTGCGGGCGGAACGCTGCGCGAAGAAGCCGGTCTGCTGGAAATCGGCCCACCGCAAGGCGAAGTCGTGGCGGGTGTGCTGGCCAGCGCCAGCGCGCATGGCTTGGAGGTCGAGCAACTCACCGCCGAACAAATTCATCGCCGTTGGCCGGGCTTTCAGGTGCCCGAGGGTTTGACGGGCGTCTACGAACGCCGGGCAGGTCTTTTGCGCGTCGAGCGGTGCGTGGCCGCCCACGCCGCTCAGGCGGTGCAGGCGGGCGCCGAACTGCTCGCCGATCGCCAGGTGCTTGGCTGGCAGGCCGACGGCTCGGGCGTGGCCGTGCAGACCGATCGAGAAACCTTGCGGGCCAATTACCTGGTGATTTGCGCCGGCGCGTGGGCTACGCAAATGCTCGCCGGCGTCGGCATTCGCTTTGAAGTCCGGCGCAAGCCGGTGTTCTGGTTTGAAACGTTCAACGACGCCTATCGAAGCGATCGCTCTCCAGCGTTTCTGTATGAATTGCCCACCGGCATCTTTTACGGTACTCCGCAGATCGACGGCGCCGGCGTCAAAGTGGCAGAGCATACGGGCGGCAACGAGGTGGCCGACCCGCTCAACATCAATCGCGAAATCACGGCGGCCGATCTGGCGCCGGTCGAGCGGTTTGTACGCCAGTGTTTGCCGCACGCCGCTGCTCGCGTCACGCAGCACAGTGTGTGCATGTATACGATGAGTCCCGACGCCCAGTTTGTCGTCGATCGGCATCCCGCGCATCCGCAAGTGATCTTCGTCGCCGGGTTGTCGGGGCACGGCTTCAAGTTTGCTCCGGTGCTGGGCGAGATCGTCGCCGACCTGGTGAAGTCGGGCGTGACCAACTACCCGATCGGGTTTTTGCGATCAACGCGGTTTGGCACAGAAACCAGGGGCCAGATCGCGGAAGCCAGCGACGAGGTTTCGGAACCGTGATCGCCGGCTTATCGATGAAGACTTGCCGCGCACCCAAATCCAATGACAAGGTTGCGCAAGCGACGACGTTTGCGCCGCGATGCTGAACCCCCAACCCCGAAGCCCGAGCCCTCCCCGATGCACCCTGTCAATTCTGCTCGATTATTAGAACGCTTCTTGCGCTACGTGCGCGTTGACACCACGGCGGGAGAGCCGGGTGGAGATTATCCCAGTTCGCCCGGTCAGCTTGCGCTGGGACGAATGTTGGTCGACGAACTGCGCGAAATCGGCCTCAGCGACGCAGCGCAAGATAAGCATGGCATCGTGCTGGCCACTTTGCCGGGCAACACTGCCGCCGCCACACCGACCATCGCCTTCAACGCACACCTGGACACCTCGCCCGAGACCACCGGCGCGAACGTTCGCCCGCAAGTGTGGCGCGATTACCAGGGCGGCGACCTGCTGCTGCCCGGCGATGCGTCGCAGGTGATTCGCGTGGCTGATAACCCCGAGCTGGCTCAGCTTGTGGGCCGCACCGTCATCACCAGCGACGGCACGACGCTGTTGGGCGCCGACGACAAGGCCGGCTTGGCCGTCATCGTCGAGGCTTTGGCCTGGCTAACCGAGCACCCGGAGGTCAAGCACTCCCCAATTCGAGCCTGTTTCACCTGCGACGAAGAAATCGGCCATGGCGTAGATCATGTTGACTTGCAAAAGCTCGCCGCGGTGGTCTGCTACACGCTCGACGGTTCGGGCGCCGACCTGATCGACGTCGAAACGTTTTCCGCCGATCTGGCCACCGTCACGGTGCGCGGCATCAACATCCACCCTTCGATCGCCAAGGGACGCATGGTGAACGCGGTGCGCGTGGCGGCTGATTTCTGGTCGCGATTGCCGGCTGAAATGTCGCCCGAGCGGACCGACGGGCGGCAGGGCTTTTTGCATCCCTATCAGATCGAAGGCGGAGTAGCGTCGGTTACGCTGAAGATTCTGCTGCGCGACTTCGACACGCCCAAGCTGGCCGAGCAGGCGAGATTGTTGCGAGCGAAGGCCAAAGCCACCGCGGCCGACTGGCCCGGCGCGCAGATCACCGTGGATGTACAGCCGCAATATCGCAACATGGCCGAAGGGCTGGCCCGCGAGCCTCGGGCGGTGTCCTATGCCGAAGAAGCCCATCGCCGGTTGGGCCGCCAGGCCCGCCGCACGATCATTCGCGGCGGCACCGATGGGTCTCGGCTGACCGAACTGGGCTTGCCCACGCCCAACCTTTCGACCGGCGAGCACAATCCGCATTCGCCGTTGGAGTGGACCTGCCTGGAAGAAATGGCCGCGGCCGTGGAAGTGGTGACCATGCTCGCACAGGTCTGGGGCGAAGCGGCCGCATAAAACTGCGACGCAGCCATGCTCGCGGCGCGAGGATCGAAGTTACGCATCGTATTCGGGCTTCTTACAACGCCCGGCGGATGCGGCGGGGCGGGCGGCCGCGACCGGTGAGCATCGGCGCGGGCGGCTTCTTGGGCTCTTCCGGGGACGCTGGCAGGCCGTCTGCCGGCGGCACGTTGACGATGGCCTCGGTGGTAACCCGGCGCGGGACCGCCTCGAAGCCTTCCATTTCGGCCCGCTCGAGCAGCCGTTCGATGCGCATTTCGATCCGCGTCAGCTCGGGACCTTCTTCGGGAGTCACAAACGTGTAGGCCACCCCTTCGCGACCCATGCGGCCCGTGCGCCCAACACGATGCACATAGTCGTCGCAAAACGAGGGAATGTCGTAATTGACAATGTGCGAGATGCCGCTGACGTCGATGCCGCGGCCCACCACGTCGGTGGCCACCAGACAGCGCACCTTGCCCTCGCGGAAACTGAGCATCACCCGGTCGCGCGATTTTTGCGGCAGATCGCCATGGATGCAATCGACGCCGGGCAGCTTCTTTTGCAACTGCCGGTAAACTTTTTCGGTGCCCCGCTTGGTGCGGCAAAAGATAATGGCCTGCCGCGGATTCTCGCGTTTCAACAGCTTGACCAGCAACTCCGCTTTCCGCTCCGGCGCCACCGTAAAATAAAACTGCTCGATCGTCTCGACCGATACTTCGGTCGGCGAAAAATTGAGCGATTCCGGATCGCGCATGTAGCGCATGGCCAGCCGCGCCACCGGCGGCGGAACCGTGGCGCTCAAAAGCAAGGTCTGCCGCGATTGCGGGCAACGCCGCAAGATTTTCTCAATGTCGGGCCGAAAGCCGATGTCGAGCATTCGATCGGCCTCGTCGAGCACCGCAAACCGTAAACGGTCGAGCACCAGCGTGCCGCGGGCCATGTGGTCGAGCACGCGGCCGGGCGTGCCCACCACGCAATCGGCCCCGCGCTGCAGTTTTTCGATCTGGGCACGAATCGGCGTGCCGCCATAGAGCGCCACCGGGTGTACCTTGCGACCGTGCGCCAGCTTGATCATCTCGTCGCGCACCTGCACGGCCAGCTCGCGCGTGGGCACCAGAATGAGCGCCTGGGCCCCCAACGCGGCCTTGCGCGTTTCCAACTGTTCAAGAATCGGAATCACAAACGCGGCGGTCTTGCCGGTTCCGGTGCGCGCCTGCCCCATGACATCGACGCCGGCCAACGCCCGCGGAATCAAGCCGGCTTGAATGGGCGTCGGTTCCAAATAGCCGGCGCGGTCGAGCGCGGCCAACATGATGGGCGAAAGCGAAAGATTCCGGAATCCGGTTTCGGACTCGACGGACGACTGCGACAAGGTGGCTCCTGCTGGCGAGGTTCTGCAAAGATTTAGACAATGGCCTACATTTGCTCTAACCATAGCAGTCCAAAAGGCTTTGGTCAACCGCACTTGGCCGCCACTACGTAGACCGGGCGCAGGAACGGGTTTGCAGGAGTCGGCTGGGCCGAGTAATGTATCTGGCCGGGATTTGGTTTACTCGTAGGACGCAAGTTCAAGGATGGACAAGACATGTCAAATGCTAAGCTCGCGGAGCGAAGGATCAAGGAAAT
>JAICLL010000182.1 GCA_025927475.1 Pirellulales bacterium | reverse complement strand
GTGCGACGTAGGCGAATCCCCAACCGACGAGCTCGTCCTCAAGGGCCGGGTACTCGGCCAACAGGATTTTGAGCGAAGACTTTTCGCTGACAATTCCCTTCCGCAGCAAAGAGTCCAGCGGCGGCCACAGCGTGCGCAGGCAGTTTACCGTGAAGAGAGCCAGCGCGGTCAGCTCCAATAATGCAGACAGCGGCATGATGCGGTAGGCCATCGGCCACCAGGCGGTTGCCAGTTCACTGCCCACCCGCAGCAGATTGCCAAGGGCGATGAAAGCGAAAATCGGCCGCACGAGTTGTGGCCATGCCAATAACGTCTGGCCGAGCACCGGCAGCAGCCGCTGCGCGACGCCCATGATTAAGGTGGTCATAAACCCGACCGTCAGCGCGTGCCGCGCCGCACCGATGAAACTGTGCGCAGCGGCCGCCGAATGCCATGCCGATTGCGCGCCGCTGGCAGCCAACATACCGAGCGATACCAGCAGCCAGGCAAACGCAAGCTGCATGTAGCGCCGCAGAAAACGCTCACCAATTTCGGGACGCGGGGCGACCGCTCGGTCGGCCTGCGCCGGTGGCCGACGGCCGCGAAAACCGCGCATGCCAAGCACATAGAACACCGCTCCCAGCGCGATCGTTGCCGCACCCGCCGCGCGTGCCCACGGCGCGTGGCCCACCGCGATGAGCGCCGCGGCACCTAGGTTGTGCAGCCAAAAGGCGGCTTCGATGAGCAAGCTCGTCGGCGACCCGAGGCCAAGAAAGCCGGGCAGCAACCGCAGCCCAAAACCGAAGATCGAATTCAGCGTGAAACCGAACACCGCCAGTTCCAGCAGCCTCAGCCGCGCCGACTCAGCAAAGGCGCCGGGACCGGCGGCGGAGAAGTTCGCGCGCAGCCAGCACGTATAAAACGCCCAGACGCAGAGCCAGCTTGCCGAGCAGAACACAAAACGCGCCCAGGTGAGGGCCAACTTCTTTGCGACGTATCGCCAAATGATCGTGACATAAACCAACGCGGCGGCGACGGCAGAGGCGCCGCTCGCCGGACCCATCCAAGGCACGCGCGCCGGCCACAACGACCAAAAAAACGCGCCGAAGATCGCCGAAAGCAACAACACCAAGAGCAGGCGCGCAGGTCCGCCGCGCACGGCTGGTTGTGACGTGGCGACCGGCAGATAGCGCAGGGCAATGCCCACTACGAACAGCACAATGAAGCCCCAAAGTTGGGCCTCACCATGTGCCACGACCGAGCTCGCGGAAGCGGCGTCGAAACTTCCTTCTCGGCCGATCTGCCACAGCAGCCAGGCGCCCCAACCGGCCCCAATCGAAAAGCTGGTGGCCAGCGCCGTCACGATGAACGGCCGATGCACGCTGCGGCCCGATGCGCTGTCCGGCGCGGTATCAACATTCGCCGCGGCGGCCAGCTCTCGCAGCAGAGCGGCTGCATCAATGCCTTGTCGCCTGGCAAACCGCTCCAAGGGTTCCAGGTGCCCGAACTTGATACCCGACCGCTCCGCTTCGCCATGCCGGCGCAAGATTTCCTGGCAAGCGGGATAATCGGCGGCGATCTGCCGCACCGTCATGTCGGGCCGCAATGGCGGTTTGCTAGTCTTTTGACTCATTGTCACCGCGGCCGATTCAGATGGCACGCCTCACCCCATTGAAAGCAGTTTAGCAGGCTGCCGCGCCACCGTCGATGTACAGTTGCGCCGCTTGGTCGGCGAGCTTGAACACGCGCGTTATGCGCGGCATCTGATGCAGCCGATCGAGCGACTTCGCGTCGGCATCATCCACCGCCGCTGGTTCTGGAAGACGATCAAGCGCTGAGCTTGACTTCGGCCACACGCACCATTTCAATCATTGGGGCAGTTCGCACTGTTCACCCGAACTTCGTTGCCGGTCATGGCAGATGGCCAACGTGAATCTCCGCCCGGCAAGCGGGCGGCATCGCCTTAATCTCGCAACATTAGGCGCAAGCCCGGGCTGGCGTTGGCGAAATTGCTCGTTTTGTTTGCCGAAATCGATCAGAACCTCCAAGGATGTGCGGGGTATGCTACCTACTTTACCCTGCCTGCCGGCGCTGCGGTGCTCCGCAGGAATCCGCGTTCAGTCTTGGGGGCAAGTTCGCTATACTCCGCAGCCCGGCCAGTGGCGGCAGCAGTTCTTTCGACCGGCTTAGCTTTGAATCTGTGATGCGCTGCGTTTATTTATGCCTGATTGTGTTGGCCGCATCGGCGGTGGGCTGCGGCACCACGCGCTGGTCGGATACGGCGCGCACGGCCACGGAGCAGTTGTTGCTCTCCACCGCGGTCGATCGAGCCATCGACAACATGGACTTCAGGGCACTGGCCGACAAATACGTCTACCTCGATCCCCAGTATCTCGATTGCGTCGACAACAAGTATGTCGTCAGCACATTGCGGCAGCACATGCTCTCGGAAGGCTGCATTCTGATGTCTGACGCCGCCTCCGCCGATTTAGTGGTCGAGGTGCGATCGGGCGCCATCGGTACCGACCACCATGACGTGCTGTTGGGCGTACCCGCCATCAGCGTGCCGGGAAGCACCATGGCCGGCATGCCCTCGGCCATTCCGGAAATTCCCTTCGCCAAAACGACCTCTCAACGGGGAATCGCCAAGCTGGCTTGTTTCGCCTACAACCGCGAGACGGGCCAAGCCGTCTGGCAGTCGGGAGTGTTCCCAATCATCTCCACTGCCAAGGACTCGTGGTTCCTGGGCACCGGTCCGTTCCAACGCGGCACGATTTATGACAGCACGCATTTCGCGGGCAGTCGGTTCCTGTTCAGCGGCAAGAAAAAGAAACAACAGCCGCTGCGAGTGCCAGACGTAACGGTCGAGTCCACGGCCCGCTTTCCGGAGCGGCCGGCCCTGGTACGCAAAAAAACCAGTACGATGGCTGCCAACGCTGCGCCCAAGCCGCCCGCAGGGGCAGGCAGTGGCGGCAGTCCCAATTCGGTCAGCGGTACCGCGGGCCCGTCGCTCAGCGGTAGCGGTAGCTTGCCGGCGTCTGGCGTGCCGAGCGGCGCATCGCAATCGTCAGCCAGGGCGGGCACTTCCACCGGCCTGCCCTCGGGGCAGGTCGTGCGGCTGCCGGCCTTGTCCGAGCCGACCAGTAGCGGCAACTCGTCATCGAGCGGCTTGAGCAACTGGCTGAAACTGAAGTAGCCGGGGCTGGGGTTTGCCCCCGTCGAGGCTGGAAAGCCTGACCTACGAGCGGCCGGGAGAGAATTCGGCGAGCTCATAGCGGCGGATTTTGCGATCGAGCGTCGAACGCTCGATGCCCAGTAACTGCGCCGATTGACTCTTGTTCCAGTTCGTCGCTTTCAGGGTCGCCAGAATGTGGCGGCGTTCCATCTCGGCCAGCGAGATCGGCTTAAACTCCTGATTGCTCACCGTCAGGTCGCCGGTGTCGCCGGTCGTCGGCAGCTTGGAAAGCATCAGGTCTTCCTGGCCGACAAATTCGCCCGCGGCCAGCACGATCGCCCGTTCGACCACGTTTTTCAGTTCGCGCACGTTGCCGGGCCAGCGATAGCGCACCATCTGGTCCATTGCTTCGGGCGTAAAGCCGCGCAGCTTGCGGCTGGTTTCCAGGTTGTATTTGTTGAAGAAGTAATGAGCCAGCTCGGGAATGTCTTCCGGCCGCTTGCGGAGCGGCGGAACGTAGATTTCCAGCACGTGCAAACGAAAGTAAAGGTCGCGCCGGAAACGCCCTTCGGTCACGTCTTTTTCCAGATCGCGGTTGGTGGCGGCAATCACACGCACGTCAACCTTCACCGGCTCACTACCGCCGACGCGTTCGAAAGGATGCCCTTCCAGCACGCGCAAAAACTTGGCCTGGATGGTGGGGCTCATCTCGCCGATCTCATCGAGCATCAGCGTGCCCTGGTGCGAGGCCTCAAACTTGCCGATCTTGCGGGCCACCGCGCCGGTGAAGGCGCCCCGCTCATGGCCGAACAATTCGCTCTCGAGCAAACTTTCCGACAGCGCCGCGCAGTTCAGGCAGACGAACGCCCCTTTGCGACGCGGACTCGAAAAATGCACGGCCCGGGCCACCAGCTCCTTGCCCACGCCGCTTTCACCGCGGACCAGCACGGTGGCGCTCGTGGGAGCGGCGCGGCCGATCTCGTCACTGACGCGGGCCATGGCCCGGCTTTTGCCAATGATCTCGCTCTGCACGCCCAGCCGCTCACGCAACTGCACGTTTTCGTCGCGAATCTGATTCAGGTTTTCGGCCAGTTCTTGGCGGCGGCTCAGATTTTGCAACGCCACCGCCACCGTATCAGCCACCGCCAGGGTGAACTCCAGGTCGTCGGGGTCGGGCAAGCGATTCGGCGACGTCGAATACAGGTGGATCAGGCCGAACACCTTTTTGCCCCGGCGAATCGGCGCGCAAATCACGCTGGTGACGAACAAGTCGCCTTTGCTGTCGCGACTACCCAGCGTGCTATCGCCCATCACATTGCGGCCGAGCACCGCTTCGCTTTCTCGCAACACCGTCGCGGCCAGGAACGGCGACACGCGATGATAGGGCCGCTCAGTTTCGGTGCGCGAGGCGATCAACTCCAGATCGGCCGCGCTCGGCTCACCGTTGGCGCCGCGGCGCAGCAGCAACAGACCGCTGGCGTCCATCTGCGTGCCTTCAAAAAGCCCCGCCAAAGCGAGCTTGGCCATTGATACTGAGTCGGGCGCTTTGGCCAGCTCGAACGCCAGCCGGCAAAGTTTCGCCGCCGCGCGACCCACCTTCGACACGCCCTTTTCATCGTCGTCCACCTCGCGCGGCTCAAGGAAGCGGGTTTGACCGCGGCGGTGAGTGATCTCCGCCGGTTCCTGATCTTCCAGCACGCTGGCTGCGTCCAGACCGGCCGGCAAGGTGCCCCGCACGGTCATCTCTTCAGCCGACCGCAAAGCGCTACCGCCTTCGGGAAAAGCCTGCGAAAGATCGTGGACGAAGGCGAGCTGGCAATTGCCGATACGGATCACGTCGCCCGGCTTAAGCGTTTGATCGCCCTGAACGAGAGTACCGCTGACGGAGGTGCCATTGCGGCTGTCGAGGTCGCGCAGCGTCCACTCGCCTTCCGACGTGAAAAGTTCGGCGTGGCAGCGGCTGCAGCGCTCGTCTTTGAGCACCACCTGATTGGTGGGCGCACGGCCGATCGTCACCGATTGACCCGGGATGAGCCGGAACACATCGGTCCATTTCGAGCCTTCGCGGATCACCAAATAAGCGAGCATCTGCCTCAGCCAGCCTCCCAAAGATGAAATCGTGCGGCAGGACTGCCGCGCACCGCCCACGAGGCAAAAGACGTTGGACCTGAAAGCGGACGCCGTTCATAGACAGCCTCCCTGCCAGTTGCCCTCTTACCTACCTTATCTCGCCCGAGGCCCTACTAGCAAGTGGGCGCGCCCGCCGGTAATGTCCGAATAATGAGCTGGCGACCGGGAGGGAAGGACGCGAAGCCCGACGCGTAAGCGAGGGAAAAGCGGCGGTTTCCCTCGCTTACGCGTCGGGTTTCCACCCGCACACGTGCGCGCGTAGCATGGAGGCTCATAAAGAGTCCGGATCAAGCATTGAAATCGCTGCCCGAACGCACGCTGACCACGATCAACACCAAAGCCAGCACCATCAACCCGGCGGCGCCAAAGTAAGGCAACTCGGGCGACTCCTTGAACAGCCTCAGCCCGAAAACCGGGCCGAGAATGCGCGCCAACGAAGTGGCACTCTGCGAGAGGCCGAGAACGCCGCCCTGCTGGGCCGGGTCGCTGCGCCGCGAGATCAGCGATTGCAGCGATGGATTGACCAGCGCGAACCCGAGCACCTCGACTGCCATCGCGATAAGTAACAGAGTGAAATCAGCGTGCATCGTCGCCCAGGCCAAGAGCGAAAAGCCGATCAGTGCGGTGAAGGCGCCGCAGATCGCCATCGTGCCTTCCGACAAGCGGTCAGCCAGGCGGCGCACCAACACTCCCTGGGCCAAGGTCAGAATGATGCCCAGATAGGCGAACGCCGCGCAGACAATCAGGATGGCCACGTCTTCCGGATTGTCGTACCCCCAACCTTCGACCGTGCGCACAAACCAACCGAGTAGCGAGGCATCTGCATCGTCCGAATCATTTACCAGATGCTCAATCTGCACGGAAAGCGTCGATTCAAAGTTGGCGAACGAAAAAACCGCAATGAAGGCGGTCAGCAGCAATAAGCCGATGGAGGGCACGGAAAGAACCGAGCGCACCGCCGAACGATCGAACAGCGTGCGATGGGCGGAACCGCTGCCGGTCGAACCGCTGCCGCTGGTCAACGACTCGGGCAGCTTGAAAATGGCCAGCACCAGGGCACAGCCCGACATGGCCGCGGCCACGAAGCCCGGCCAGGGGCTTTCGGCAATCCGCCGGCCCAGAAACAAAGCGGCCGCGCCGATCATCGGCCCCAGCGTAAAGCCCAGGGCGAAGGCTGCGCCGATCAAGGCCATGCCTTTGGCCCGGCTCTCTTTGCTGGTGGTATCGGCGATGTAGGCTTGGGCTGTCGAAATAGTCGCCCCGGCGATTCCCGCGCCGATGCGCGTGGCAAACAGCCAGGGCAAGCTGCGGAACATGGCCGCCACGCCGAACATGGCATAGAAAAACGTCGATGCTACCAGCCCGATCAGAATAATCGGCCGGCGGCCAAAACGGTCGGACAGACGCCCCCAAACCGGCAAGAACAGAAACTGCATGGCCGAAAAGCTCGACATCAGCAGTCCGATCAGCCAGCCCACTCGCTGGTCAGTCAATTCATACTGGGCGGCAAAGTCTTCACCGTAAATTGGCAACAACGGCAGCACGATGCCGAAGCCGAGCAGGTCGATGAAGACCGTCAGAAAAATAACCAGCAATGAGCCTTTGCGGGGAGCGTCTGCCATGTGACCGCTGTAGCATAGTGTAGTCGTAGGCGGCAAACAAGAACCCTATGGCCAAATTCGCAATCTGAATGACATTTTAGCTGTGACAAAACGAGAGCTTTAGACCGCTCCATGCCGGCTGAAAAACTCGTCGGAGGCGACGAAGCCGGCGACGACGTTTTCATTGCTAAAGCCCGATTCAAACGCCGCCACCCAGCCCGCGATGTCGCCATGTCCGGGCGAACGGCCGAGGTAATTGCTGTAGTCGCTCGTGATGCGCAGGGCTTCGCGTTCGGGACTGGCGGCAAAGTTGTAGGCGATGGAGGTGCGGTTGGCTCCGGCGGCCAGAGCGGCCACCCATGCGGCTTCTCCGGCGGCGTCAGGTGCGCGACCCAGAACATTCATATACATTGCGTCAACCCAAGCTCGGTCGGTCCCGCCGCTATGCAGATAGAATTCCGGTGAGCCGATGAACAGCGATTCCAACAGCTCGTCGCTGACGCCGCCGCGCATGGCCGCCGTCCAGCCCAGCAATCCCGGCCTATCGGCCTCGCGGCCAAGATAGCGCTGGTAGTCGCCTTGAATGATGCCACTATAGTATTCATCGCTGTGCGTAAGCACGTTCGTCAGCGCCATACGGGACGCACCGTTGTCGAGGGCCTGCGCCCAGGAAGCGATGGCTGCCGGATCCGCCGCCCGCCCCAGAATGCTCTCGTAGGCGGCGTTCACGAACATCCGGTTGGCGGCGCCATTCCCTTGCTTGTGTGGGTCGAGCAGTCCGTAAATCACCAGGCTGTTTTGCGTGCCGACAAAGACGTGGCCATCGGCCACAGTAGGCACGGCGAATTTGACGGCCTTGCCCAAGGCATCGGCCCCGCCCGGCCCCTGGTCGCTGTTATAAAGCTCGTGCGCCAGGTTGTTCGCGTCGTAAGCTCGCAGCTCGTTGGTGGCGGTGTCGATCATCCACACGATGCCGTTGGCCGTGCCATTGGCGGAAATCGTGGGTGTAGAACCGGGATACCCGTAGCTGTCGGTCGAAACCGACGACGGCGTGGTATTGAGCTGTCCATTCGTCAGCGAAAACGCCTGGGCGTGCCCACCGACAATGGCATAATAGAGCCTGCCGTTGAAGTAGGCCGGCGCGCTGTAGATCGTATTGAACATTTTGGTTACTTCCTGCGTAACCTGGTCGCCCGCTGGGTTGTAGCCTGGCAACGAATCGCTGCTCATTAAGTAAACGGTCCCTTCCTTGCCGCCTGTAATGAGCAAGTTTGGCTGGCTGGCACTGCCGGCCTGAGGCGGCAACAGCACCGTGCCGCTCGAAGCGAGATCGAGATCTTCGTCGTCGAGCACCTCCTGGTTCGAAGGCGTGAAGTAGCTGACCACCTTCAATCCATAGCCATTGATGTTTTGATGGGTCGGACTGCTGTCGGGGTCATAAGCGAACTGCACGACCGAGTCGCCGTAGTCGCCAAGGATCGGAAAGCCGTCCGCATTCAATGTGTCGTCGAAGGTGCCGTTGCCGGTCACGGCATACATGTTTCCGTTGGCATCGACGGTGATCGAATTGCCGCCTTGCCAGATATCGCCCAGATCGCCATTGGGCGTCACGTTGAGAGCGCCCCAGAGCGACATCGTCTGGGCATTTACCGCCAGTATCCAACCGTGGGCGGGTTCGATGTCGGGGTGCGAGCCGAAAGCCATGAAAATGTTGCCGTCGACCTCTGTCAAGGCCACGCGGCTAAGTTCACGTAAGGCGTTGAAGCTGACGACGCCGTTGACGCTGCCCGCACCCGTGCCCTTGACGCTGGGGCCGGAAACATAGGTATAGTCGCCGCCGTCCGCGGCGGTAGCGTCGTTGCAAATCGTGTCTGCGAGGGTTAGCGGCCCGCCCAGGTTCTCGGCCCCCGTGCTCAGATCGAGTGCGTGCAGTTTATAAACGTAGTGGATGCCGTCGGCGCGGACCTCTTTGGTATTGGCCAGCACGTAAATGCTGTGTGTGTTCGGGTCGATCACCGGACTGGCAGTGATGCCGCATTCGGGTGTCAGCGACGTAAGCGACTTGGTGTCCGCGGTGGGAACCGTGGTGATACCGGGGCCGAGAAAACTATCGTGCCAGAGCACGGCGCCGCTGTTTGAGTCGATTGCGTAGACGCTATCGTGCTCGGTGGCCACGTAGGCGACGTTGTGCGTGTCGCCGGCAATGTTCACACCGGAAATATAGAGCGGTTCGGCGTACACTTGCCCGTCGACCGGCGTGGTGGCGATTTTGCCGAAGTTCGCGGCATTGACGTTGCCGGGCGTGAGCGTCGTTTCCTGGGCGTTGACGCCGCTGCTCGATTGATCGTAGCGGTAATTGAGCACGTTGACCGAAAGGAGCTTGCGGTCTTCGAGTGTTTCGATACACAGACGTTGCGGCTGACGTTGACGGCGATAGTGGTCTCGACTGCGGAAGCAATTCATTGTGGCTCGCTTGCACGGTTATTTAGAAGTGGAGACGAGCAGCAAGGCAAAGCAGGTGCCGGTGGGCGTGGCGGCACGCGAGCATGCGCCGTAAGCGGTAAGCGGCAAGGGAGTTACGCCGCTTGCGTTGCGCGATGCACAGCAGTCATTCGACGCGCCGAATGTTGCCGTTTATCAACGTCTGTTGCCGCGCGGCAACGCTGCGATTTTTGGCAACGCGCCCCGCGAGAGGTGGAATGGCGAGCGTAAAGTAGTCTTCACGCTCCGCGTGAGGGCCAGCCACCATCAGCGATGTGACGGGTTTTGAATGGCGATGGCCCCTCACTCCGCCATCTTTATCACCGCTTGCTCCAGCCGGCGCAGCGCTTCGTCGGCGTCGTCGAGTGTCATGGCGGCGCAGAAGCCGTGGTGGCAGGCGGCGCCGCTGTAATCATGAAAGTAAACGCCTTCATTGATCGCGGCCGCCACAAAGCGCAACATCAGGTCGCGGCGGTGCGCCAGCAGGTCGCGATACGTTTCCGCCCGCTCGACCCCAAAATAAATGCCGAAGCGGGCGCCTAGTCCCTGCACCCGGCCGGGCAGTGCATGCCGAGCGAAGAGATCGTTTAATCCGTTCTTAAGCCGGTCGCCGACCCGACGGATCGACTCGTAAAATCCGCTTTGACGGTAGACGCCGATGGCCGCCAGTCCGGCCGCCACCGGGACCGGGTGCCCATTGTAGGTGCCGCTGTGCTGGCAATCGCCACGCGGCATCAGGCGGTCCATGATCTCGCGGCGGCCGCCGAACGCGCTGAGTGGGAAGCCGCCGCCTACCGCTTTACCCAGCGTGCAAAGGTCGGGCTTGATTCCCAGGTATTCCTGGGCTCCGCCTGGCCCCATGCGAAAGGAGCTCAGCACTTCGTCGAAAATGAGCAACACGCCATGCTGACGCGTCAGCTCGCGCAGGGCGTTGATGAAGTCGGGCTTGGGCAGGATGCAGCCGGCGTTGTACCAGACGGGCTCGCAAATAACGGCCGCCAATTCGCCGGCGTGCCGGTGAAAGATCTGCTCGAACAGATCGGTCCGGTTGTAGGGGGCCAAGACCAATTGTTCTTCGATGCCGGGCGTCAGGCCGGCCGAGGCGGGGTAGGGCGTGGGAGCGTCTTCAGGCCCCAGCCGATCGGCCGGCGTACCCAGCGAAAACATCACCTGATCGTGGTAGCCGTGGAAGTTGCCCTCGAATTTCAGCAGTTTGGGGCGGCCGGTGAAGGCCCGTGCCAACCGGATGCAATGTAAGGTGGCCTCGGTGCCCGAGCCGGTGAACCGCACGCGTTCACAGCAGGGCACGGTTTCGCAAATCAGCCGGGCCAATTCGGCGTGCAATTCGTTTTCGTAGGAACAGGCCGCTCCGCGAGCCAACACGTCTTCGACGGCCGCACGCACGCGGGCATCGCCATGCCCCAACAGCGTGGCGCCGTGGCTGGTGCAGAGGTCAATGTATTCGCGGCCATCGAGATCCCACAGCCGGCACCCTTCGGCACGATCGAAGTACATTGGCCGACCAAGGGCCCGATTGAGGCGGATGGAGGCGGAAACTCCACCGGCGAGAAACGATTCCGCCAGTTCAAATTGCTGTTCGGTGCGCTGCATGGCTCTTCCAGTGTCTTATGGACCGCCGCTTGCGGTCATTTTGCCTTTTCCGCGCTACGGTGGCCAGGGGCTGGCGGGCCGGTAAAGTTAATTTTTCGCAAAGCAAGGAAATCGTGAGGCAACAGTTCACGCCAGCCGCGCCGTCTGCCGAAATTATTGTTACCCGCGACAGCAATTCCGCCCGGCCCTGCCTTTTTCGCCCAATATGAACCGCCGCCCTGTGGTCCACCCGCGTCCGGCCCCCGAATCCTTGTCTACCGACACCACTCCGGAGACGTCGCCCGCCGCCGACGGCGCGCAAAAGATATGGCACGTCGATGAGCCGAGCGGGCTGCCAGTCCCCGTCATTCGGGCGAACATGATTTCCTTCCGCCGCTCGTACCAAGGACGCGTGAAGGTCACGTTTTTTGAGCAGGAATGACCGAAGCAATCGTTAAAGTCGGTCGCGAGGACTGCCGACAGCCCGGCACCTGCCGGCTGTACGCGTGATAGCCCGACGCGTAAGCGAGGGACATCCCGTTTGGGCCCTCGCTTACGCGTCGGGTTTCTATTGGCTGGGGCCTGCTCCAAGCTTACAGCCGCCGTCCATGTCCTGGACTATATGCTACGCTTGACGGGCGACAACTCTGGTAAGTTTAACGCAAATGTTTCATTACCTGCAGCATTGGCTGGCGGCCGACCCGCCGGGTACGAATCACCTGATCGCGGCCGTATTGGGCGTGGCCATCGTCTGGATGATGTTCGAGCGGTTCGCTTGCGGCACGCGTTGATGCCGCATGGACGCCTTTATGACGCGTCCTGCTTTTCGGCGCGCAGCTTTTCTTGCGCGGCAAGCTCACGTTCGATCCAGGCTTCCAGCTCTTCCCAGTCGACCGGCGGCAAGCGGCCCAGGTCGGGACGCAACCTGGCGGCATCGCGGATATAGACGTGATGAATTTCGTCGAGCTTCTTCGACGTGTTCCAGTGAATCAGAATGCGCACGCAACGCGCCAGCGAGCCTGGCACGCTGATCTCGTGCGTGCAGAGCAACGGCACGTCAAGCCAGCCAAGCTGGCGCGCCGCCAAGGCCGGAAACTCGGCATTCAGATCCTGTGTCGTCGTAAAGACGGCACTGGCCACGTCTTCGTGCTCGATGTCGTTCTGACGGATCATGAGCGCCAGGAGCTGCCGTGTGGCCTTCAGCAGCTCGTCGCGCGTATTATGGTCGACGGTCGTTGCGCCGCGCACTCCTCGACAACGGACAGGCCTTTCAACGCTCATTCCAATAGACCTTAATGTTGTGCGATTGCCGCCCCACGGCCACGATGTCGTTGCGGCCGTCGCCGTTAAAATCGGCCACGGTAAGGTCTTCGATATTCACGCCGCCCGGGTCGATGACGTGCCGCCGCCATTTGCGACCGTCTTCAAAATCATAAACGCGTAAGCCGCAACGGACCGAATCATTTTTGTCGTCGCGCACGCCGATCACCAGCTCCTCGTCTTCATCGTCATCGAGATTGGCGCACCAGACGGCGTGACCCCATTTCAAATCGTCGTCGATCACGTGCCGGTCCCAAAGCGGGTGGTCGGCATCGGTCGGCCGTGTGTAAACGACCACCTGATAACCGTGCCACGGCTCAATGGTCGCGATGTAGTCTTTGCCGCCGGCCAGCCGGCCATG
>JAICLL010000066.1 GCA_025927475.1 Pirellulales bacterium | reverse complement strand
ATCAGCCTAGATCAGTGTTCTTCTTCTGCGGATTTTGACCAAGCCACCTTGCCGGTAAAACGCAGGGGAGAGGATCATTTCCGGGCCGACGGCTGCGGCGGTGTTCGCGCGATACCGTGAAAATCTTGTCGGCGCAGGGCGAAAACCGATAAAGCCACCTTCCTAGTACAAAACGGGGATAGACATCATTGCGTCCCGGGCGGCTGTTTTTTCAGCCCCTCACTTGGCCGAGCGGTCGCCGCCGCCGGTGCCCGAGATCATAAATCACTCGTGAAAAGCGCCGATCCGTTCGCTCCATTGCGTCAAGACCGAGATCTCTAGTTGTTGGAAAGCTAATCGAGGCTCATCCGCGCTAATTGATTAGCGAGAATCAGCGTAGATCAGTGTTCTTCTTCTGCGGATTTTGACCAAGCCACCTTGCCGGTAAAACGCAGGGAGGGCTCGGCGAGGATTCGAAAACCCTGCAAAAACGCCGTGAAAACCGCCCAAGCCACCTCGCTGGTAGAATACAAGGAGAGGATGAAAGTCTTTCATCGGTGAGCGCTTTTGCCGCAAGCTTGGCAGTGGTGCTCTCGTATTGATGCCGAAAGCCCGTGAAACAAAGAGGCCCTCGAGGATGGACCGGGGATTGGGGACTGGGGGGCTTGAGGCGGGGGACTCGGGGCGTTCGTTTTGAAATCCGGAACGGTTCGCCCTGGGCGAGCGTCTAAGAAGTAGCGAGACAAAGCAGGATTCGGCATTCAGAGCTGGCCCCTCAGCTAACCTCGCGCGGCGGGAGAGGATGTCGGTTTTCCCGCGGGAAACCCACCAAGCCAGATTTCTGGGACGCTGCAGGAAGCGGCCTGCGCCGAAGGCGATAGCCGGGGCGGAGAAGCGCGCGTGGTGGTCCGCACCCATCGCTGCCCACGGACCAATCGATCGGTTCCTGGAAGTTCTCTTTGTGTTCGGTCCCTCACGAAGGGGCATCGCCGAATCGCCGTAAGTGCTGAAAAAGGGATGCCCTTCCGCAAGCGCTCGCCGATCGGCTGGCAGATATCGACGCTGACAATTGCTATGTGTTCGTCTGGCCAGATTCGATTTGCGCAGTTCCGCTTTTTGAAAGATGTGCTCGTCGATCGACATTTTGAATATCGGCTGGCGCCAATGACTGAGGACGCGAAGATCCTGTTTGGCGTTCCATCGGCGAAGGTCAAGGTGCAGTGATGAAGTCCCATCAACCGGCGAACAAAACGTCTCGGCGTGCGTAGAAATAAGTAGAGGGCCAGCGCGGGAGCATGGGTGGCCCGGAGGCCGTGAAACTTCAAGCCCTCGGCGCGGGTATAAGCTTTGAGAGGTATGCTGCGCGGCAGAGGGCGACCTGCGGGACGGCGTGCAGGCCGGCAGCGGGGCGGGATCGCCTTCTTTCTTTTCGCTTTCCGTCGAGCAACGAGCGATGGCGCTTGCGTAAGCGCGCGTTGATGCGTTCGGCAAGCGCTGGAAGTCAATCGGCGGCCGCGGGTTAGGCGATGGAAAGGGCGGAGCGACGCCGTGTTTTCCGCAAGCGCGGGAAAGATTTTTGGTGAGGCGGCCGGCCACGAGGGCCGGGGCGACCGAGTGGCAAGACGCGCGTGGCTGGCGACTCTCTGGCAGCGACAACTGAGTAGCAGGGTGCTGTGCGTTCGTGGCGCGCTGCCAAAAAAGGTGGGACTCGCTGCGCTCGGCGCCACCCTACTGAGACACGGCCGACCGACGGGAATGAGGCGGATCGATCGGCAGCGCGCTGCCGATCACCCCCCAGGTGGAGAACGGCCTGGCAGCCAGGACCGTCATCCGCGCTGGTTCTGCTTTTTTCTGTCCACATTTTTTCTGTCGTCAACGAAGGCCACCACGGAATCGCAAGGGGTAGTAGCAGGTGCTGTTTTGCGCCACACGCTTGGTGGCTAGAGGTTTGCCGATGCCCGGCGCCGTTCAGCCGGGGCATCGCTTAGGCTCTGCCTGGGCTGCGCAAAATTCGCGGTTTGGGGCTGATCTGCCTCCACGGTTTAGACATGTTTTTGTTCCGGTATCGGGCTTGGTTTTGGAATTTGGTTTCGAAGGCCGAAAGGCCGCTCTTAGCCGCTGGCGCACCTTCGGTGCTGGAAAACGGCAAACAAACGCGCGACACCGCGGGAACAAAAACAGAACCAGACCGCGCCCTGGCAACCGGGCATTTTGCACAGCCCAGGCTCTGGCCCAGCCACCGGGCAGGCAGGCCGAGGACAGCGTGATTGGCGCTTACCTCGAAACGCGAGATGACGTCGCGCGGCCCTTCCGCGACAGCGGCACGGAGTCTGTTCCCTGCAGACGTCTGTCTCGGCCGTCCGTGCCAGCGGCACGAAGTCCGTTCCCTACAGGCACAGCGCATCCCCCGACGCATGTGGTACTTATGGCGGGTAACCTGGCCGCGGCATGCTACCACTAAGCTGCCGCAGCATGTATAATGTGCCTGATCCCGCCCCTTTGGACGGAACTGGCGGATTTTGCCCCCGGCGGTCCGCGTGTTCCGGCACGCCTCACGACAACACGGTTGACGACACAGTTGAACATGTTTCGCGTTTCGTATTTGTTGCCCCTGGTTCTGCTGGTTTCGGTCGCCGCCGCCGACGATCCGCCCGCAGCCGGTCAACCCGCAACAGAGCAAGCCGCCGCGCAGGCCGGTCGAGACAAGTCGTATCGCGAGCACGTGCAGCCGCTGTTGGCTAAGTACTGCATCGATTGCCACGGCGGCAGCGAACCCGAGTCGGACCTGGCGTTCGACACGCTGGCCGAGCTGGCGGCGGCGGTCGGGCAAAAAGCCGCCTGGCTCAAGGCCCGCGAGTATCTGCGCAGCGAATTGATGCCGCCCAAGGGCGAGCAGCAGCCCGCGCCCGACGAACGAAAGGCGATCGTCGCTTGGATCGAGGCGCAGTTTCTGGGCGTCGATTGCACGCTTGCCCGCGATCCCGGCCGTGTGACGGTCCGCCGGCTCAATCGCACCGAATACAACAACACAATACGCGATCTCATGGGCGTCGATTTTCATCCGGCGGATGATTTTCCCGCCGACGACGTGGGCTATGGCTTCGACCATATCGGCGATGTGCTGTCGATGCCGCCCATCTTGCTCGAAAAATACCTGACCGCGGCGGAAGAGGTTGTCGAGCGGGCGATCTATGTCCACACGCCCGACAAGACGCCGCGGCAAACGTTCATCGCCGCCAAGGTGGAACATAGCAGCGGCTCGCCGCATGGCGGCAAGGGTTGCTGGGGGCTGAGCTCGACGGGCGAGGTGTTTACGGAGGTCAGTTTTCCGACCCAGGGCGAGTATGTGCTGCGGGGTCGGGCGTTTGGCGATCAGGCCGGCAATGAGCTGCCCAAGATGGCTTTCCGTCTGGATGGCAAAGAGGTGTTTGTGGCCGACGTGGCCGCCAAGGCCGGCGATCCGGCGACGTATGAAACCAAGGTGACTGTTGAGCCGGGGAAAAAGCGGTTCGCCCTGGCCTTCACCAACGACTTTTACGACCCGAAAAACCCGGACCCCAACCAACGCGACCGCAATCTGGCCATCGAGTGGCTCGAAGTGCAGGGGCCGCTCGACGCCCGGCCGGCTGAGCTGCCCGAGTCGCACCAGAAGATTATCTTTTGCCAGCCGACGGATGGGAATGCCGGCGAGTGCGCCCGCAAAATCTTGGAGCGATTCGTCACGCGTGCCTATCGCCGCCCGGCGCGGCCACAAGAGATCGATCGGCTGGCCAAGTTCGTCGAGCAGGCGATGGCCGGAGGCGAGAGCTTCGAGCGCGGCATTCAGTTGGCCGTCGAGGCGGTGCTGATTTCGCCGCATTTTCTGTTTCGCATCGAGTCGGGCCGCGGCGGAGGCCGGCGCGGCGACAGCGGCCCCGTGCAGCCGATCAGCGAGTTTCAGTTGGCCACGCGGCTGTCGTATTTCTTGTGGAGCACCATGCCCGATGACGAGCTATTCCGCGAGGCAACGGCCGGCACGCTGCGAAAGAACGTTGCCGCCCAGGTAAGCCGCATGCTGCGCGACCCGAAAGCTCGGGCGTTAGTCGACAACTTTTGCACACAGTGGCTGGAGATTCGCCGGCTGAAGGAAATCACGCCCGACGCGAAGCGGTTTCCCGCGTTCGACGACGAGCTGCGCGAGGCGATGCTGACGGAAACGAAAATGTTCTTCGCTTCGATCATCGACGAAGACCGCAGCGTGCTCGATCTGATCGATGCCGACTATACGTTTCTCAACGAACGGCTGGCCAAGCACTATGGCATTTTGCGAGTGACGGGTCCGGAGTTCCGCCGGGTTCCGCTTGCCGACCGCGACCGCGGCGGGGTGATCACGCAGGCCAGCGTGTTGACCGTGACCTCGAACCCCACGCGCACCAGTCCGGTGAAGCGCGGCAAATGGGTTTTAGAGCAGTTGCTGGGCGCGCCGGTGCCTCCGCCGCCGCCGGGATCGGGCGATTTGAGCGAAGACGAACAAGTCGTCCTGAGCGGTTCGGTGCGGCAGCGCACCGAGCAACACCGGGCCAACCCGGCCTGTGCCTCGTGCCACGCCCTGATGGACCCGCTGGGGTTCGGGCTGGAGAACTTCGATGCCGTGGGCGCCTGGCGCGACCGCGACGGGAATTTTTTCGTCGATGCGTCGGGCGAGTTGGTCGATGGCCGCACGTTCAAGGGGCCGCAGGAGCTGAAGGCGATTTTGAAGACCAAAAAAGACGAATTTGCCCGCTGCTTTACCGAAAAGATGTTAACCTATGCCTTAGGCCGCGGCCTGGAGCCTTACGACAAGTGTACGGTGGACGACATGGTGGCGGGTGTGGCGAAAGACGGGTATAAATTCTCGGTGTTGATCCAACAAATTGTGGCCAGCGATCCATTCCAAAAACGAAGGACTAAATAAGCGCCCGGTGGCTGGGGCGATGCCCCAGCTAAAGTGAAGACACCAACCCGAAGCGTAAGCGAGGCCGCGCCACGCCAAGACCTCGCTTACGCTTCGGGTTGGTGTGGGCGTGCAACGGCTTTGACGAACAAAGGAACCATCATGCATTCCTGGCGAATCTCTCGACGAACCGCGCTGCGGGGCTTGGGCACGGCGGTGGCACTGCCGCTGTTGGAAACGATGCTGCCGGCCACGGCGTTCTCGCGCTTCGGTCGCGCGTTGCAGGCGGCCGAGACCGCCCAGGTGGTTCCCAACCGCTTGGCTTTTCTGTATGTGCCCAACGGCATGCACATGCCCGATTGGCTGCCGACGCAAACCGGCGCCAATTTCGACCTGCCGCCGATTTTGCAGAAGCTGGCTTCGTTCAAAGATGACATGATGGTCGTCAGCGGCCTGGCCCAGGACGGCGGCCGGGCGCATGGCGACGGCGGCGGCGATCACGCGCGGGCGCTGAGCACATTTCTCACCGGCTGCCATCCGCGCAAGACTTCGGGCGCCGATATCAAAGTGGGCGTCTCGGCCGACCAGGTGGCCGCCGAGCGCATCGGCAAGCTCACGCGCTTCGCGTCGCTGGAGTTGGGCATCGACGCCGGTTCGCAGTCGGGCGCTTGCGACACCGGCTATAGCTGTGCTTATTCGCACAATGTTTCCTGGAAGACCGAATCGACGCCGGTGGCCAAAGAGATCAACCCGCGGCTGGTGTTCGAGCGGCTGTTTAGCGACGGCAAGCCCGGCGAATCGCAGCAAGCCCGAGCCAAGCGCAACCGCGACCGGTTGAGCGTGCTCGATTTCGCTCTGGAAGACGCCGACCGGCTGAAGCAGCGGTTGGGCGGCAACGACCAGCGCAAGCTCGACGAATATTTGACGACGGTCCGCGAGCTGGAGCAGCGGATCGCCCGCAGCGAAGATTCGGGCGGCGCTGGTCCCGCCGGCTTTGCGCGTCCCGCCGGCATCCCGCAAGACTACGCCGAGCACATTCGTCTGATGTACGATCTGTTGGCGCTGGCGTTTCAGAGCGATCTGACGCGCGTCAGCACCTTTGTGCATGCCGACGAAGGGAGCAACCGCAGCTACGGCTTTATCGGCGTCTCGGAAGGGCATCACGATCTGTCGCACCACGGCGGCGACAAAGAGAAGCAGGCCAAGATCAGCCAGATCAATCAGTTCCATGCGTCGCAGTTGGCTTACTTTCTGGGCAAGCTCAAGAGCATTCCCGAGGCCGACGGCACGTTGCTCGACCACTCGATGATCGCCTATGGCAGCTCGCTGGGCGACGGCAACCGCCACAATCACGACAATCTGCCGATTCTGGTGGCCGGTCGCGGCTGCGGCACGCTCTCTCCGGGGCGGCACATTCGCTATGAGAAGGAAACGCCGCTCAATAACCTCTGGCTCTCGCTGCTCGATCGCTTGGGCGCCGACGTCGATCGCTTCGGCGACGGCAGCGGGCGGCTGGCGGAATTGCAGGGGTAATTCCTGCGCGCCGGCGGAGGGGTGGACCGAGCGAAGCGAGTCCCACGATTCGATACGGCGATGGGGATACCATGTACCGATGGCAATCTTTGTTCACTTAGCCCCCGAGTCCCGTGTGAGATTGATCCGCAGGAACGGCATCGTCTTCGGCGAGCGACAGATCGGCATCCACGCGGCGTGTTCGCAATGCCGGTAATGCGGCAATACCAATCAGGGTTGACTCGGATTTCCGACAGCGTTGTTAATGAGCTTTATGGCTCGATTTCAAGTCCTGCTAACCGACTACGCCTGGTCCGATCTGGAGATCGAACGAGCGACGTTGGCTGCGGTGGATGCCGAGCTGGTTCTCGCGGAGCAGACCGACGTGGCCACGCTCGCCGGGCTGGCCGCGGACGCCGACGCCATCATGACCACTTGGGCCCGCGTGCCGGCAGAGGTGTTAGCCGCGGCCAAATGCTGCCGCATCGTGGCTCGTTTGGGGATTGGGCTGGATAACATCGACGTCGAATTCGCCAGCGGGCGAGGAATGCTCGTGACGAACGTGCCTGATTATTGCCTCAAGGAAGTGGCCGAGCACACGCTGGCGCTCATCTTGGCGCTGGGCCGCAAGGTGGCATTTTATCATCAACAGACGAAGTCGGGCGGTTATCATTTGGCCGCTGGTCCGGCGCTGCGCCGGCTGGAGGGCCAAACGCTGGGCATCGTGGGCCTGGGCAATATCGGCATGCAGGTGGCACGGAAGGCGGGCTCGCTGGGTTTCCGGGTGATCGCGTCGACTCGCCGGGCGGCCGGCGTGCTGGCGGGCATCGAGTGCCTGCCGCTCGACGCGCTGTTGGCGCAAAGCGACTATGTTTCGCTGCATGTGCCGAGCACGCCGGAAACTCGCCATTTGATTGGCTCCGCCGAGTTGGCCCGCATGAAGCCGACCGCGTATCTGATTAACACGTCGCGCGGGGCGGTGCTCGACGAACAAGCCTTGGCCGAAGCTTTGGCGGCCGGGCGGTTGGCCGGCGCGGCGCTCGACGTGCAGCAGCAAGAGCCGCCCGACCTGTCGCGGCCGCCGTTCAACGACCCGCGTGTGATCGTCACGCCACATGCGGCGTTTGCTTCGCTCGAGGCCGTGACCGAATTGCGCCGTCGCGCCAGCCGGCAAGTGGCCGACACGCTGGCAGGCAAAACGCCGGAAAATATCGTCAACTATCCCCGACAGGGCTCGAACCTGTAACCTTCGGCTCCGGAGGCCGACGCTCTATCCAATTGGGCTACGGGGACCCAGTGCCTTCATTTAATCGGAGTGAACGTCTATGGTCAAGCGGCCGCCTTCGCTCACATCACCGTGAGTTCGCGGCAGAGCATGATGCAGGCGACGCATTGCAGTCCCAAAAAAGCCGCGGCCGTCCGCCAATCTTTCGGCAGGCTTTCGAAGGCCAATGCCGCCGCCACAGGCATCATGAAAATCCAGAGTCTGGCGACCTCGGCCCGGTTGCTGCCGGAAAGGTTCAACAACAACATCACCGCGAGCCACGCCACAGGAACCGGATCGCGCGCCGCGGTCAGCCGTGGACTAATTTCCGATGCCAGCCGCTTCACCAGCAATACCGCGGCGGGCAGCCCCAGCGCAACGGAGAACTCGATGGGATTGACCATCGCCCAGATCCAATAGGTCCGATGAGTGAGCTGATTGAATTGGGCGTTCTTGGCCAGGTTGGCGAGCCAGATATGACTGATGTTGCAGCCGGTGATCAGCAGCACCGCCAAGGGCACGCTCACCCAACCGGCGGCGAATGCAATCGCGACGCGGCGCTCGAGCTTTCGCTGCACGAGCCAGGAGGCTGCCATCACCGCCGCACACATTGCTGCGGCGACCACAAAACACAACGAGAAGAGCATGCCCAGGGCAATCAGCAATCCGCAGGCGAAGGCACTCGCCGATCGCCGGCGGGCCACGGTATGAGGCGCCGCCGCATGATGGGCCAGCGCGATGGCCAGCGTTGCGGCGGTGGCGTAGACACAATCGCAACGTGGCGCAAACAAGATGTCGGCGGGGATCATGCCCGCGGCGCCCGCGGCCAGCCATGCTCCCCACCGCCCAAATCGCAACAGTGCCAGCCACGCTGCCGGCAGGATCACCAGCAGCGAGGCAATGCGGCTGGCCAGGGCAATCGCCACGGCGGCCGGTCGTTCCTCGGGTGCGGCGCCGGCCGCGGGAGCCAGCCGTTCAAAGGCCGCCCCGAGGACCGCGGGTTCGAGCGAGCGCATCAGGCGCCGGCGGCCGGCGTCGTGAAAGAAGTCGATGACCGCGCGATCGATAATTACCCAGCCGGGCGGATTCGCCGAGATATGGCCGGGGGGCAGTTGAGAAATGAGCGCGGGATAGTCGTTGAAAACGTCGGCGGGGCGGGGCGGGGCATGACGGGCCAGTTGAAAAAATCCGGTTACCTGCGGCGCGTAAACGGCGACGATCCATTTGCCTAAGCCGCGGCCATTGGGCGCCTCGGAGGCGATTTGAAACGCGCCGGCCAGCGCGGTCGTGGCCAGCAACCCGCCGAAGAATACCGCGCGGCCGGCGCCTTCCACCCAGCGCACCCCCGTGGCCACCCAAGCGACGAGCGCGGCGCCCCAAAGCACCGCCGGCAAATACGACGACCAGGCGGGCAGCGACGCCCGCGGCATTCGTTCCCAGTCCCACTCTGATGGAACGCCCAGGGGCAACCATTGAAGGTCGACGACCAGTCCGAAAACCAGAACGAGCGCAGCCGAAATGGTGAATGCCAGTTTCATGGGACTTCCGGCCGCGGTTTGCCTTCTTCATTGTGTCCGTACCAGGTGCGCATGCTGCCGGTGATGCCCAGCCAATCGCAGGTGCGGCGAAACCAGCTTGGCGGCAACACGCCGCGGCTGAACGGCGTGATCTTCACGAGCCAGGGAGTGAGCACCACCTCGCGGCGCCGGCGAACCGCCCCTAAGACAAGCCGGGCGACTTGCTCGGAACGCAACATGTTGGAGAGCAGCGGCACGCGCACGCCGGCGGCCATGCCCGTGTCGATATAGCTGGGGCAGACCACCGTCACGCTTACATGGCGATGCCCCAAGAGCCGCAGCTCTTCGCGGATCGATTCGGTAAAGCCGATCACGCCCCACTTGCTCGAGGCGTAGGTCGTCGCATATGGCAACGCAATCAGTCCCGACGCGCTGGCGATGTTTACGAGATGGGCCCGGGGCCGGGCAATCAAATCGGGCAAGAAGGCGTGCGTCACGGCCACCGGACCCAGCAAGTTCACGCGATAGGTGGCATGGTGCTGTTCCAGCGGCACGTCTAAAAAGGCGCCGCCGTGGGCGATGCCGGCGTTGTTGATCAGTAGGTCGGGCGGGCCGTGTTCTGCTAATAATCTGCGCCGCACGTCGCCGATCATCCCGTTATCGGTAATGTCCAACGGATAGCCGACCGCCCGGCCGCCGGCGTGGCGGACGGCTTCGACGGTCTGTTCCACGCGGTCCGCAGCCCGGTCGGTGACCACCACCTGGGCGCCGGCCGCGGCGAAGGCCAGGGCCATCTCGCGGCCCAGTCCGTGCCCGGCGCCCGTGAGCAAAACTCGTTTATCGTTCAAATCGCGCATCGCTGGTTGATTGATGGTGGTGTACGATCAAGGAAGTTGAAAGCGTGGAGGTATGCGTGAGGGTTCAGGGTTCAGCATACTTGTGGAAGCCGAGCGTTTGAACTCGCCAAAAGGCATTCACAAAAATGCTGAACCCCGAACCCTGACCCCCGAACCCCGAATCCCGAATCCCGAATCCCGCCCATGCCCCTGCCCCTCGAAGAATACGCGATGATCGGCGATTTTCATACGGCAGCCTTGGTCGGCCGCGATGGCTCGATCGATTGGCTCTGTCTGCCGCGGTTCGATTCGGGGGCCTGTTTCGCCGCATTGTTGGGCACGCCCGAACATGGCCGCTGGCTCATCGCCCCCGCCGGCGAGATCCGCCGCACCAATCGTTCCTACCGCGATGGCACGTTGGTGCTTGAGACCACCTTCGAGACCGATTCCGGCGAAGTCTCGCTGGTCGATTGCATGCCTCCCCGCCGGGCCGATCCGGTCATGGTGCGCACCGTCATCGGGCGTCGCGGCCAAGTGCCCATGCGAATGCAGTTGATCCTGCGGTTCGATTATGGCTCGATCGTGCCCTGGGTTCGCCGTTCGGAGAAGGGCATCCGCACCATCGCCGGTCCCGACACCGTGCTGGTCAATTCGACGGTGAACTTGCGGGGCGAGAATCTGTCCACCGTCGCCGAGTTCACCATCAGCGAGGGCGAGCAAGTGCCGTTTGTGTTGCACTGGCACGCTTCGCACGAGAGCGTGCCGGCCGAGATCGACCCTGACGAAGCCCTCCGCTCAACCGAGCATTGGTGGCAAGCATGGTCAGCGCGTTGCAAATACACGGGGCCGTGGCGCGAGGCCGTGCTGCGGTCGCTCATCACGCTTAAAGCACTGACGTACGACCCGACGGGCGGCATGGTGGCCGCGCCCACCACGTCGCTGCCCGAAAAACTGGGCGGCCCGCGCAACTGGGACTACCGCTTTTGCTGGTTGCGCGATGCCACGTTCATGCTCTATGCCTTGCTCACCGGCGGCTATCACGAAGAAGCGATCGCCTGGCGCGACTGGCTGATGCGTTCGGTGGCGGGCAAGGCCTCGCAACTCAACATCATGTATGGGCTAGCCGGCGAGCGCCGCCTGACCGAAATCGAAATCGACTGGTTGCCCGGTTACGAGAATTCGCGCCCGGTGCGCATCGGCAACGCGGCGCACCAGCAGTTTCAGCTCGACGTGTATGGCGAGGTGATGGATGTAATTCACCTGGCACGGCGCAGCGGCGTCGCCATTGAAGAGCACGCCTGGACGGCCCAATGCCACCTGCTGAACTACCTGGAAACGGTCTGGCAGCAGCCCGACGAAGGCATTTGGGAGGTGCGCGGCGGACGGCGTCATTTTACGCATTCGCGGGTGATGGCCTGGGTGGCGGTCGATCGGGCCATCAAGTCGGCGGAGCGGTTTCATTTGCCCGGCGATCTCGATCGCTGGCGGCAGCTTCGACGGCAAATTCACGACGAGGTTTGCGCGCGGGGATTCGACCCGGGGCAGAACTCGTTCGTTCAGCATTACCAGACCACGGCGCTCGACGCCAGCTTGCTGATGTTGCCGCTAGTCGGCTTTTTGCCGCCCGACGACCCGCGGGTGCTCGGCACCATCGACGCCATTCAGCGCGACCTGACGGCCGACGGTTTTGTATTGCGTTATCGCACCGAAGAGACCGCAGACGGATTGCCCGGCGACGAAGGCGTATTTCTGCCGTGTTCGTTCTGGTTGGCCGACTGCCTGGCGCTCATCGGGCGGCAGCAGGAGGCCGAAGAGTTGTACGAGCGGCTGTTGTCGTTGCGCAACGACGTGGGATTGATCTCTGAGGAATACGATGTTCGGCAACAGCGGCTGGTCGGCAATTTTCCGCAAGCGTTCACGCACGTGGGCATCATCAACACGGCCCAAAACCTGGCGACCCAGCACGGCCCAGCGCGGCATCGGCAGCAACAGTGAGCATTGACGACCACCGCCGTGCTTAGCTCGCGCGCGCTAGGTCGCGGCGGTTTAGCGGCGGCTGTCCTGGCCCTCTGAAGGGCATCATTCGGCCTTTAAACCGTGACGGCTGCGGAACTCGTGATCGAATTGATCGATGGCTAAGCCGGTGTCGCCTCGCCGCATGTCCTCCAGAGCTTCTCGAACCGCCAGGGTCTCTTCATCCTCGGAATCGGGGGCCGGGTGCTGTGCCCGCCAAAGATCGAGCGCTTCTTCAGGCGAGACATTTCCGCGTCCCACCCGCAATTGATCTGAAACGAAACTATGAAAACTTGCAAGTTCGTTGCTCTCAATGCTCGACATCGCCGGGTTCCTCGCTCCAATGACTGCGATATTCTACTCAATGGTGAATCGAAAATCGAGTGCGTGAAATTCTATTCGCGGGCGATGCGATCGAGCGCCGTATGCATACGGCAAGTCCGACGAAACTGACTCCCGCCACCGACAGAAGAAGCCTAAGCGCCGCGTCCAAATCGACGGGCCGCTCGCTTGCCGCCAGATGTCGCTGACTGATCCACCAGGGGCGCAGCGAGTTGAGCACCCAATATCGCTGGACCTCCAAAGGCTCGTCGCCGTCGGGATCGACGGTCACGGGCAACGTCGGCCGCGCGGCGGGAGAGAATTTTTGAGGGGCCGGCCCCGCGTAGTTAGCGATTTCCCAGAGTTGGCGAGGCCGCGCCAGCAACTGCGAACAATTGGGCCGGAAATATGCCCAGGGATCGTTCAAAAAGAACGACGCATTCAGCCCGCGCTCGATATATAGCCGCAGCGGCTCGACACTCAGCGCGGCGAGCTGCCACACGAATGCCAGCACCAGCAACAGAACGACCAGCGGCCGGCGCAGTCGAACAGCCCCCGCCGGCGCCACCAGCCAAAGCAACGCGAACACGGGCGTCAGATAACGCGGTCCCCAATTCGGATCTCCGGCAAAGAATGTCATGGTGGCGATGAAGCACAAGAACACCGCCGACGACAAGCCTAACGTCAAGGCAAACCACTGCTCGCACAGACGCCCGCCGGCAGGCTCTGCGGTGTAAGTGTCGTCGCTTGCGCCCCGCACCTCTCCATACCAGGCGGCCAAACCGTGGCACCCCAAGATCACGGGCGGCCAGTACCAAAGCGTGCCCACCCCTGGACTAACCAAGAGGCCCGTAAAGCCCGCCCAAAAATTGCCGGGCCACATCAACGCATAGCCTTTTTGCATGGCCTCGGCGTTGGCGGCCCAGGTGCTCGGCGGAAACTTGTAAAGATCGTAGGCCTTATACGCGATGAGGCCGAGGGCGACGCCGCCCAGCATGATGCCGGCGCGGAGCAATCGGGCGCGCGAAGGCCGGCGGCCATCCCAACCGGCGGCCAGCGCGGGTCCGACAAACAACGCCAAGGGAGGCTTGCAGTTCAGGGCAATGCCCAACAACAATCCAGCCGCGATTGCGCCCGGCTGCAAACCGCGGTGGCGCGTCCAAAACGCGGTGGCGACGCCCGCCAGCGTAAAGAGCGTTCCCAGCAGGTCATCAAACGTGGTGGTGCCATAAAACCACAGCGGCGTACAGAAGACGCCGCCCGCCGCCCAGAGCAGCGCGACCCGTTGCGACATGCCGGCTCGCGAAAACCAGAGGGCATACAGCATCGCGATGGGCCCGCAGAGCACACCGCCGCTAAGCGAGAAGAAGAAATGTCGACGCGGCTCGGCCACCGGACCCGTGAGATCGGCGGCTAAGATCGCGGCCGCGGCCAGCGCGCTTTGCGGAAACCGATAGTTCGTATACCGCTGGCCGCCCCGGCCCGGAAAAATGCCGAACCAAGCGTCGGGATCGCGGACGATCGAATCGCCATGCTCGATCAGACTTCGGCCGACGTCATAGCGCGTATGACCATCGACAATATCGATTCGACCGGGTCCCGAGAGACACACCCCGCCGCTCACGAAAAGAAACAAGCCCACCAGGCCGAGCCAGTGCGGTGTGCGGAAGGCGGAGGCCGAAGACATTTTCATCCCCTGCTCGACATCAAGCAATTGCTGAACCGTGAACGCTGACTCACACTCATGGAAGCGATGCATAAACGCCCGCCAGCCGCCGCGCAATGCGGCTCCAATCGTAGTCAGCCGCGGCGGCGATTCGCTCGGCGCGGTGTGCCTCACGCGGCTGACCGAGCAGCTCTCGACAAGCGGCGCCGATCGAGGCGGCGTCGGGTGCGGCCACGCGCCCCTTGAGATCGCAGTCGATTAACTCTGGCAGCGCGTTTTCAGAACCTTCGCAAACAACCACGGGCAGCCCGCATGCCCAGGCCTCGACGGCCGCAATTCCAAAGCCCTCCCGCTGCGAAGCCGTGACAAACACGCGGCTGGACTTCAGCCGGGCATAGACCTCGGTAGAAGAAGCCAATCGGCCCGTGAAACAGACCGCCGGCGCCACGCCGAGTTCATCGGCCAAACGCTCGAGCCGCGAGCGCTCAGGCCCATCGCCCACGATGGCAAGAGTGATGTGGGGATGCTTTTCTCGCAGGCGCCGCACCGCCGCCAACAAGAGATCGACGCGCTTGTGCGGAAGCAGCCGGCCCACGTAGATCAAATCCGACGATGCCTCGGCCGGGGGCACTGAGGTGATGAGCGCATGATCGACCCCGTTGGGAACCAGCGAAATCCTTTCCGCCGGATATCCCGCGGCCATGAGCCTGCGCCGCGCATGCTCACTTCCGGTGATGACATGCGGCGAACAGCGCAGCGCCAAACGTTCGATCGCTGCCGCCAAACCTCCGCCGCGGCCAAGATATTCGCGCCAATACGATCCCCAGAACTCGTGCCAGGTCACCACCAGCTTGCGGCGGCGGAGCTTGCTGGCAAGCCAGGCCGACAATACGGAGAACACCGGACAATGTGCGACATCCCACACGTCCTCCGTGCTCCGGCAGAGCGCCACAAACAGCCGACCGGCAAAGATCACGGCTTCGGCGATCCGCCGTTGCCCGCGGCTATCGTAAAGCTCCATGGGCGGGCCGACGGGCACATAGCGGCAGCCGGGCAAGCAATCGTCGGCCGCTTCGTTCCAATAGCGGAAGCCGTACAGCGCCACGCCGTGCTCGCGGCGCAGGGCTTCGGCCACCGCATAGTTGCGCCGTTCCGCGCCGCCGGAAACGAACGGATAAATGGCATCATAAACTAAGGCAATCTGCATGAGACAAACATAGGCCGGCCGACCTATATATGGATGCGAGCGAAACCATGCGAAGCATTCAGACTCACTTCAATCTGTCGGCGGCCGACTACGATGCGTTGCGGCAAGGCGCCATTGCCCAGCGGCGGGCCGACCTATTGCGCCAAACCTTGCAATCGTTGCAGCCCCAACCCCGGCGGGTGGTCGAGATCGGCTGCGGCACCGGCAGCTTGCTGGCCAAACTCGCCGCCGAGCGGCCGGAGATGGAGTTTACGGGCATTGACGTTCAAGCGGGCATGATCGAATTCGCGCGGCGTAACTTCACACAAGCGAATCTGCGATACGAGTTGATCGATATCGCCCAGGCCGAGGCGGCGCCGGCGGCCGATTTCCTGTTCAGCATCGACGTCATTCACCATGTGCACGAGTTGTCGGGGTTTTTCCGGGCAGTGCGGCGCATGCTGCCTCTGGGCGCGATCTGGCTGGCCATCGAACCGAATATCTACCACCCCTACATCTATTACACGCAGGAGCGCATGCGCCGGGCGGGCTTTGACGAAGACCATTTTCGGCCCTGGGTCGCTGAGCGCCTCTGGCCCGCGGCGGGTTTTGCCGTGGCGTCGCGCAGTTACGTTTCGATTTTTCCGGCCTGCGTGGGCCGGCTACCGCTGGTGCTGGGCCGCCTGGAGCGGATCTGCGAGAATTGGCGGTTTCTGGGCGGCAGCGTCGTCTACCGCTTGCGGGCCACCAGCGAAAAAAACGCACTTGGCCAGAATTATTAAAGCCGGCGATTTGACAGCCGGCGGAATTGAACTAGGGTTCCAATACAGAGATGGACGTGTTCACGAAAGTCTCTGCGAGGCCTGCCGCCTCTGCATCCTCGACAAGGGCAAACCGGTCGTAAGGCCGGGACGCAAAGCCAAGGGCCAGTCGGGTTCGCCCGACCGGAAGCCTGGTTGCCGAAAGGGTGTTGATCGGCCGTCCGATTCGTCGGACGGCGTGAAAGCATTTCCGATCACTTCGCCGAGGGCAAGGTGCGAGTAAGCTCAATGTGGGTGGCTGCGCGACGTGCAGCAGGCCCGCTGGCGTAAGCCGGTGGCACGTCGCGGAACACCCGGGTAATTACTTGGTATTGGTTAGCCCGAGGCCGAGCCTATCTCAGCGGCCGCCGGCTACCGAAAAACATCGGAGGATGCCATGAAGTCTCTCGCTCTGAAGGTACAACGTTTCCTCGTTTCGGAAGACGGCCCAACCGCGGTTGAGTACGCCGTGATGCTGGCCCTGATCGTGATCGTCTGCTTGACGGCGATCGGCTCGATCGGCTCGAAGGCCAACGCCACGTTCACCAGCGTCGCCGCCTCGCTGGGTACTGCGAGCTAACGGAACAGGCGTCGCGGCGGCGCTCGCGCCGCCGCGAACGGGGCAGCGCCTCATCGTCCCCTCGGAATCTGACGACCGGATTCCGAGGGGATTTTTTTTGGAGGAGATAGGGAGATGGAAGAGGAGATGGGGAGATGGAAGGTCACAATGCAAAAGGCAAAAGTCAAAATGCAAAATCGGTTTCATCTGACTCCCTTTTACGTTTGCATTTTGCATTTTGCGTTTTGACTTCGGCCTACCGATCGGCCCGCACATCGTCCCGTCATCTCCTCATCTCGTTTTCATCTCCCCATCTCCTCCTCATCGGCTTCACGCTGTTCACAGCCACCGCCTTGTGCGGCGCGCGGTCGTTGGTCGTTCCGACGCGCGACTTGCTGGCGCCCGTGGGACTGCTGCTGATGTTGGCGGGCCTGGCGGCGTATTATCGCCGCCGCGGTGAAGCAGCCTTTGTGCTTTCGCTGGCGGCGCTGGCGCAGATCGTCGCCTTTGTTACTTCGTACATCGTGCTGATGTACGCCGTGGCCACGTTCGCCCGACCGCTGGTCGATCGGCAGCTTGCGGCATTCGACGCACGGTGCGGCGTGACCGTGCCCGCCGTCCGGCAGTGGGTCGGGGGCTATCCCTTGGTCGGCCTGCTACTGAATTTCGCCTACGATACGCTGTTGTATCAGACGGCGCTGGTGTTGATCGTGCTGGGGCTAGGCAACGATCGCAAAGCGCTCGAACGGTTTCTAACGTCGTTCATGCTGTCGGCGTTGGTTTCGCTGGGCTTGTTCGCACTTTTCCCCGCCAACGGGCCGTTTGTAACCTATGGCCTGGAGGCCTCGCCCGATCAAGCCCAGTTTCTCGACCATTTTCATTCGCTGCGCGACGGCACGCGCACGCTGGTCAGCTATCGCGGCGCGGAAGGCTTGATCACGTTTCCCTCGTTCCACGTCGCCTGGGCGATGGTCATCACGTGGTCGCTACGGCACCGGCGCAGGCCGCTTTTCCTGGGCATACTCGCGCTGAATCTGCTCGTGATTGCATCGACCATGACCACCGGTTGGCATTACTTTGCCGACGTGCTGGGCGGCGTGGTAGTGGCCGCCACGTCGATCGGGCTCGTTTCCCGCAGTAGTTTTGGTTCGCGACATGCCCTCCATGGCGCTGCGTGACGCATCGCTCGCCTAACGGCTCCCGCTTCCGCGCCTTCGCTTACCCGGCAACGCCGCTATACTGAAGGCACTCGCGGGCGACGATCTAACACCTTCAAACGAGCGATGCGCTCCAGGAGTGAAGCGATGAGGCGCAAGACAGCCAGGCAAACCGATCGGCGTGAGTTTTTGGCGAATGTGGGCCGGGGCATGTTGGTCGCTGGAGTTGGCTATTCGGTGGCGATCGAGCTGGGACTGTCGCCGCTCCTGGCCGAGGAGGGCACCGAGAGCCTTTCGTTCGGATCGCTCGAACCGCTGGTGGCGTTGATGCAAGAAACTTCCGTCGAGCGCATCTTGCCGACGCTCGTCGAGCGCATCCGCGGCGGCGCCGACCTCCGCGAACTGGTGGCGGCGGCGGCGTTGGCCAACGCCCGTACTTTCGGCGGCGAAGATTACATTGGCTTTCATACGTTCATGGCCATGTCGCCGGCCTGGTTCATGGCCAGATCGCTGCCCGACCAGCGGCGGCCCTTGCCCATTCTGAAAGTGCTTTACCGCAACACCCGCCGGTTGCAAGAGCAAGGCGGGCGGGCGCATGAGGTGCTTCGTTCGGTGCAGCCGACTCCGCTGGCGGTGGGGCAATCGACGGCCGAAAAGATCCGCGAGGCCGTGCATCGACGTGACCTCGGCTCAGCGGAAGGAATTCTCGTTTCCGCGACTGCTGCTTCGCCCGACGACGCCTGGAACGAATTGCTCGCCACAGTGCAGGAAAGCACCGAAGTGCACCGGGTCGTGCTGGCTTATCGGGCCTGGGACATGCTCGCGTTGGTGGGCCGCGCGCGGGCCGAAACCATGCTCCGCCAGTCGCTGCGCTATTGCGTCAAAGAGGAAGACTACGCGTCGCGGCATAGCGAGCCGCGCACGCTGCTGCCCAAACTGCTCGATCAATATGGGCTGATCGGCAAGCCTCGAGGCACGCGGCAGGCCGACGACCGATGGATCGACCGCATGAGCCAAACGATCTTCGATTCGACACCGCCACAAGCGGGCGACGCGGTGGCCGCCGCGCTGGCCGAAGGCATGGCGCCGGAAGCCGTGGCCGAGGCGATCGGGCTAGCTGCCAATCAGCTTGTGCTGCGCGACGCGGGCCGCGCCGCCGGCCAGGCCCAGCCGAATAAGCCGCTGGGCAGCGTACACGGCGATTCGATCGGAGTGCACGCTTGCGATTCGGCAAACGCTTGGCGCAACATCGCCCTGGCCAGCAACCACCGCAACTGTATGGCCAGCCTGGTGTTGGCCGGCTACCAGGTGGCGCTCGATCGCGTCCACCGTGGCGGCAAGTTCTTGGAGTGGAAGCCGCGTCCTTACGAAGAGCAGCTTGCCGCCCTGGAGACCCGCGACGGCGAGACGCTTCTCAAGGAACTCGACGGCGCCATTCGAGAGCAGAATCAGGATCGGGCATGTGCCTTGGTGCATCGCTATGGTGCTTCGGGCTACGAAGCCCGGCCCGTGTTCGATCTGCTCTTAAAATACGCCATCAGCGAAGATGGCGCCTTGCACGCCGAAAAATACTATCGCACGGTGAGCGACGAGTTCGCGGCCACGCGTCCGGCCTTCCGTTGGCGGCAGCTCGTGGCGTTGGCGCGGGTGACGGCCAGCGAGTACGGCCAGCCTGCCCCCGGCTACGCCGAAGCCTGCGAGCTTTTGCGGCTTTCGTGACTCCCCAGGCTTTGAAAACCTCTTTACCCGGCGGCTGGGGCAGAGCCTCGGCGATGCCCCCGGTCGTGCCTGGAAATTGCTCGACGCTTGTGCCGCCAGTCCCGCAAAAATTTCGGCCGTTGAAACCGGGGCCTAAACCAGCGGGTAAACTATTCGTAGCTCCGGTGCCGTATCCTTGGTTTTCAACGACGGGATTGCTCGATGCGCTTGCGATTTGCCCTCATGTGGTTGTGCTGCGGTCTTATTTCGCTAATTGCGATCCCGGCCAGCGCCGAGCCGGTCGATCCGGCCCGGCTGGCGCCGGAAACCGCCGTCTTTTACGCCGAACTGGGCAGCCTCGATCCGGTGCTCGACGTCGTCCTCGAAGGCAAGACCCGCGAGCTGATTGAAAAGGCCGACGCCTATCAACGCCATCGGCAGTCCCCGGAATACCAGCAACTGACGATGGGCGTGGCCTTGCTCGAAGCCCGGCTGGGCACAGGCTGGCAGGCGGCCCTGCGCGATTTGTTGGGCGGCGGCATCGCGCTGTGCGGCGATCCGGCCAGCCAGTCGGGCTTTTTGGCCCTGCGGTGCCGGCAACCCGAACTGCTGGCAAAACTCAACACCATCCTCCGTGAATTCATCGAGGCCGATGCCAAAACCAAGGGCCGCCCCTCGCCCGTCAAATCGCAAGAGCACCAGGGCCTGACCGGCTGGTCATTCGGCCCCGGCGAGTGCCATATCATTCTCGAAGACCTGCTGGTGATCAGCAACCAGGCCGAGACACTCAAGGCGGTGATCGACCGTCATCGCGACGCGGCGGCCAAAGGATTGACCGGCTCAAGCAGTTTCATGCAGGCCCGCGCCAAAAAGCCGCCGGGCGCGCTGGGCTGGTCGTGGGCCGATCTGGCGGCCGTTCGCAACCATCCGAACGTTCAAAACGCGCTTTCCGCGAAATCGGGCAATCCCCTGGCTGAAGTACTGTTAGGCGGCGTGGGCGACGCGTTGCGCCAGGCCCCTTATGCGACCACGACGCTGGCGCTGGAAAACAACCGCCTGCGGCTGCGCGCCGAGTTGCCGTTCGACGCTTCGCAGCGGTCTGACGCGCGCCAGTGGTTTTTCGCACAGGCAGGCGACGCGCCGGCGCTGAAGCCGCCTGCCACGATCGGCAGTTTTTCGTTCTTTCGCGATTTGGCCGGGCTGTGGTCGGCCCGCGAGGCGCTGTTCAACGAAGCGATCGTCGCCCAGTTCGCCCAGGCCGATACGCAGCTTGGGCTGTTTTTTTCCGGGCGAGATTTTGGTCCTGAAGTGCTGGCCGAGTTGGCCGCGCCGCTGCAAGTGGTTGTTGCCCGGCAAGAATATTCCGCCGATCAACCGACGCCCCAACTCAAATTGCCGGCCATGGCCTTGGTGCTGCGGCTCAAACGGCCCGACGAATTCGCTCCGCAATTGCTGATTACTTATCAAAAGATCGTGGGCTTCGCCAACCTGGCGGGCGGGCAAAACGGCCAGCCGCAATTCCTTCTCTCGACGGAAGAGTACGGCGGCACGACGATCTCGAAGGCCACCTACCTGGCCGACGCGAAAGTGTCACGCGACCAAGCGACGGTCAATTACAACTTCAGCCCGGCGTGCGCCCGCTGCGGCGATTATTTCGTGCTTGGCTCGACCGTGGGCATGGTCAAGCAATTGACCGACGCGCTGGGCAAAGGCCAGTCGTCGTCTCTGCTGACGGACAACACCGCGTTGACCCTCGAAGCCGCGCCCCTGGCGGCCATCTTGGCCGACAATCGAGAGCTGCTGATCACGCAAAACATGCTCTCCGAAGGGCACACGCGCGATGAAGCCGAAACCGCCATCGGCACGCTGCTGACGCTGATCAACCGGCTCGATCGGGTCGCCCTGCGTTTGCTCGACGAATCGACATCCCTTGCGCTGGAAGCCGCCGTCGACTTTCGCCCGACCGGGCCATAAGCGGTGTCCCATGGGCGCTGTATCATAAAGCCGGGCGGCGATATTCTTGGAGAACCCTGCCATGCCATCACCGTTTCCGGGCATGGACCCTTATCTGGAAGGCGAGGACTGGACGAGTTTCCATGCGCATCTGGCCACAACTCATTCCGAATCCTTCGTTTTGCCCGGCAGCAACTCGCCCACGAGCTTCCGCACTTCGTCGTACGACACTTCGCCCGAAAACTGCCGCGCCAGCTCGCCCTGCTGGTTGTAGACAAACACCGCCGGCACACTGGCCGTTTTGAATTCCAGCAGTTTATAAAGGTCTTCGGCGGGAACGCTGGCGATCAGGTTGTCGAACGTCGCTCCCTGCTCGCGCAGGAATCGCAACACCTCGTCGCGGTGCTCTTCGGGCGTTTCTCGCTTGGCGCCCTCATAGTTAAAGCTCAGCGAAATGCAGGCCAGCTTTTCGGGCCCGTATTGCTGATGCAGCTCCACCAAATTGTGAAACTCCTTCATGCACGGCTGGCACCAGGTGCTCCAGCAGTCCATCACCACCACCTTGCCGCGCTTGCTGTCGATCAGCCTGGCGATGGCGTCGTAATCTCTGATTTGCACTTCAACCGCGCCGCCCGGCTCGGCAGCCGCCTGCACCTGCGCTGCGGAATCCGACACGGGCGAAGCCTCGGACTTCGGTGGAGCGGTGGCCGCCGTGCGGGGCGGAGGGTTGTCGCCGCAGCCCAGGCTGAGGCTCGCCAACGCCGCGCAGGCAAAAAAACGCGCCCAGCAATAGTTCATCGTCTCTCTCCGCTGCTCGTAGAACAGGTCTTAGCCTTGGCGATTAGAACATCGCTTCCGCCTCGTGACTCAACAACACACTCGACCGTACTTCCCGGCGGGAACTCCCACTGCTCGCCGCTCGCCTCGTAGTCCTGGGTCGGAAGTACTTTGTAAAGATTTATGCCGATTTTGAGTCCGAGAGTTGGTCGGTAAACAACGGTTCCCTCGTTCAACAGCGGGATATGAATTTTAAAGACGTCGTTAGTAGACATATCAGCGACTTTCGGCCGCGATGTGCATTGTACCACCCCACCTCAAGCCTAACCTCTTACGCCGTCTGCTCCAAGGGCGCCGCGTTGACTTGCTTCCGTCGCCCTCTAAAATGGGCTGGCACTCCCAACGTAGTCCCGGCCCTTGTGGCCGGCCGTGCGGTTGCCTAAGGGCGCGCCGCAGGTTAACGGTCAAACGGGGCACAAGGCCCGGGACTGCCTGAACCTAGCAGCGTGATATGCCTGTTCGAGTCTTGACAGCCCTGCCGGTCTACAACGAAGCCGCCCATGTTTCGGGCGTGGTGGCCGAGGTGCGCCGCTATAGCCCCGAGGTGCTGGTGGTCGACGATGGCTCGCGCGACGGCACCGCCGGCGTGCTCGACACGATCGAGGGCATCCACCGCCTCACGCATCCGGCCAATCGCGGCTACGGCGCCGCGCTGTGTTCGGCCTTCGAGTTCGCCGTTCGTGAAGGTTACGAAATCCTGGTGACCATCGACTGCGACGGACAGCACGAGCCGCGCCGCATCCCCCGGTTTGTGGCGGCCTGCGCCGGCTGGGATATTGTGTCGGGCAGCCGCTACCTGAAACAGTACGCTGGCGACAGCCAGCCGCCGGCCGATCGCCGCCGCATCAATGAACTGCTGACCGCCGAGATCAACGCCCGGCTGGGCCTGCAATTGACCGATGCGTTTTGCGGCTTCAAGGCTTACCGGGTCGAGGCCCTCAAGCGGCTGAACGTCACGGAAAACGGGTACGCGATGCCCCTGGAAGTTTGGGTGCAGGCGGCCTGCGCCGGGCTGCGGATCCGCGAGCTGCCGGTGCCGCTGATTTATCTTTCCGAAGAGCGCTCCTTCGGCGGCGCGCTCGACAACGCTGACGTGCGTCTGAACCACTATCGCCAGGTGCTCGAGCGCAGCCTGGCGGCCGCTTGCCCCGAAGGATGCGCGGGATGAGCGAAGCCCGTGCCGGAGCCAGCCATGAACCAGCGGAGCAGGCAGCTTCGGCGGCGGCGTTGCCCGAATTTCGACGGCTGCGCGCCCCGCGCGAAGACCGCCAGGTGCTGTCGATTCCGCCGCTGGCCGCCGTGGGCGATTTGCTCGCGCGTGCCGAGCAAGTGGACAGCGATCAACGGCCGCGCCGCTGCGGCTACGACGTGCAAGGCCGCTCGCTGTGCGATCTGGCCAATCTCGCCCGCCGCGAAATGCTGAGCGAAGCGCAGAGCTACACATCGGCCTATCGCGCTGTCAATCTGGAGGCCGGTGGATCGCGTGTGTTTTTGGCCGGTCACCAGCCGCAGATGTTTCATCCGGGCGTGTGGTATAAAAACTTCGCGCTGGCCCGGCTGGCGCGCGAGCACGGCGCGGCCGCCGTCAACCTGGTGATCGACACTGACACGCTGAAAGACCCCAGCTTGCGCGTGCCGGGCGGCAGCGTCGATTCGCCGGCGGCGCAAAACATCGCCTTCGACGATCGCGACGAGGCAGTGCCCTTCGCGGGCCGCACGATTCGCAATCGCCAGCGTTTTGAAAGTTTTGGTCATCGAGCCTGCGAGTGGCTGCGACCCCTGGTGCCCGACCCGCTCTTGCAAAGTTTCTGGCCGCGGGTCGTGGCCCGCAGCCACGAGACCGACAATCTGGGCGAATGCCTGGCACAGGCACGGCACCAGCTCGAAGGCGAATGGGGCGTCGAGACGCTCGAACTGCCGCAGAGCCATGTGTGCCAGTTTGAATCGTTCCACTGGTTTGCGGCCCACTTGCTGGCCCATCTGCCGCGTTTCGCGGAGGTCTATAACCGCGCGGTGGCCGACTATCGCCGGCAGCACGGCATCCGTAGCCTGAATCATCCGGTGCCCGACCTGGCCCGCGATGGCGACTGGCTGGAGGCTCCCTTTTGGCTCAGCAGCGACGAGCGGCCCCAGCGGCGCCGGCCTTGGGTGCGGCGCCGCGGCGACGAGTTGCTGCTGAGCGATCACGATCGTGTCGAACTGGCCTTGCCGCTGGCGGCAGACGCCGAAGGGGGCCGGGCGGTAGCGATGCTCGCCGAGCTGCCGCGGCGAGGCGTGCAGTTGCGCACCCGGGCGTTGACCACCACCTTATTCGCTCGGCTTTTTCTGGGCGATCTGTTCTTGCACGGCATCGGCGGCGGCAAATACGACCAGTTGACCGACGAACTGGTCCGGCAGTTTTTCTCGGTCGAGCCTTCGCCGTTCATGGTGTTGTCGGCCACACTGCTGTTGCCCGTCGCGCACCGGCGCGTCACGCCCGGCGAAGCTCGGAACGTCGATCAGTTATTGCGCGAGTTGGAGTTTCATCCCGAGCGGTACATCGACCTTGCCGCCCTGCCGGAGGAAGCGGCGTCGAGCGCTCGCCAGTCCCTCGCGCAAAAGCAGCGCTGGATTGCCGAGCCGGCGACGCGTGACACCGCTCGGCAGCGCTGCCGCGCCATTCGCCAGGCGAACGAGGCGTTGCAGCCCTATTTGGCAGATCGGCGTGACGAGCTGCTGGCCCGCCGCGGCGATTACGCTCGGCGGTTGCCTGCCGAAGCGGTGCTAAGCTGGCGGGAATACGCCTTCTGTCTTTACCCCGAGCCCGTGCTGCGCGAGTTTTTGCTTTCTGGTTAGCTCGTGGCATTCGCCGTCTGTCGCTCCGCGAAAGTAGCGCTGCTTTCGCGGAGCGAAAGCCGACCATGGCGCGTCGACGATTCGGCGCACGGCTACTGGGTGAGGTTCAGATCTCCGCGCCCATGTCGTATTGCTGGTGGTCTTCGCGGACGCCGCCCATGCCCTCGCCCACCGTGCGATAGTCGGCCACAAACTCGATCGAGCGTAAAAACTTCACCATCTTGAAACCAAGCTTCGTCTCGAATCGCGGGCGCAACGGCGCCCCGTGCTGCAAGGGAAGGGTCTGGTCGTTCAATTCATAGGCCAAAATGGTCTGCGGATGCCGGGCAACCTTCAAGTCGATGCACTCGTAATATACCGGCGCCTCGCTCTTCTCGTGCTTGCCGAATGAGCGAAACACGAGATACCGTGCTTCGGGCAATGGCTTGCAGCGCTCCAGCACCTCGGCCAGCCGCACGCCACCCCATTTGCCGATCGATGTCCAACCCTGAATGCAGTTGTGCAGCGTGATCTGCTGCTGCTTGGGCATCGCCCGCAAGTCTTCGAGCGACAGCTTTAAGGGCTGCTGCACCAACCCAAATACCTCCAGCCGGTAATCGCGGAATTCGTTGGCCAGCAGCCGCTCGTAGGTGTCGTCGTCACCCTTGGCCTGCGAATAGGCCGAGATCGGCGGATAGCCGTTGGTGCGGAAATAAGGCGAAATTTTCGATTCGGGGTAGTGCTGCACCGAGTGCAAGTTGTGCAGCAGCATCGTCCGCAGCGGATCGACCCAGAAAGAAAGCACTCGGTGCGTGAAACGCCGCAAATAAACCGACGCCAGGGTGGCGACCACGTGGAAGGTGAAGATCGAGCCGATGATCGCCAGGCCAAGCCACAAAGCGTCCCACGAGCCATCCGATTTGTCGCGCCCCAGCACCATCTTGTCCAGCTCTTTGAAGACGTTGTGCCAGAAGACCATCGTGATGTGGATCACAAAGAACATGCCGTAGGAGACCAGCCCGATGAAGTGCAGGCTGCGGGCGCCCTGCCGGCTGCCAAACACGCGCTCGTACCAAGGGAACCGCCCGAGAATCGAAGGCGACTGGGCGATGCCCGTCAGAATCTGCATCGGCGTCAGCAGAAAGATCACGCTGAAATACGTGAGCTGCTGCAGGGCGTTGAAGGGCAGCCCCAGCTCGTAGGTATAAGGCGGCTCGGGTTCGGGCGATTCCAACTGCAAATACGCCAGCATCGTGTTCCACGCGCAAGGAAAGATTTCCCACGACGTAGGCACGAGCCGCTGCCACTGATCGGAAGAAAACAGCACAATCAGATAGCAGATGCCGCAGGTCAGCCAAAGCGGCGCGGTGGCGAAATGCCAGTAGCGGCCCAGCCCCAGGCATTCGCGGCCGGGCAGAGCGATCCACGAGGGCCATTCGCCTTCTTCCTCGGTCGAGCACCACATGCGGTCTTTCGGCAGCGGCTTGCGCAGCAGGTCGAGCCACTGGCTGCCGGGCCGGGCGTGGATGTTCCAATAGAGCTTGGGATGAGCCGAAAGAATTGCCAGTCCGCTGCGGGCCAACAGCGAAATAAACAGCAAATTGAACCAATGGGCCAACCGCACGCCTATGGGAAAACCAAGTTCGACCGCCATCGTTTACCTCAAGTTGCGACGCGTCTCATCGAAGGTTCTTTGGGAAAGGGGATCGATGCCGTTGAACAAGGTAGCTCCCGGCCTTGTGCCGGGCAGTTGCGACGCCGCTCGTTGCACATTTATCGCCGCACGCCCTCTTGCTGCTCGCCGGTCACCTGCGGCAAGATGTGGCCGCCTTGCCGCAAGATTGCCACCTTGGCTTTCCGGCCTTGTTTTTCAAACGCCATCAACAGCGCGTCTTGCACCGTGGCGGCGTATCGCAGCCCCAGCCGCTTGGCTTCGTCCACCGTGATGCCCGGCGATACGATGATGCAATCGGTCTTGTCGATGATCTGACACAGATCGCCCAAGATCGACGCGCCCACTACGTCTTTGATCTGGCCCGATTCGACCATGGCCCGCAGCTCGGGGAACGGCTTGTAGCCGACCTCCAGCATCATCGGATGATTCTTGGCCACGCCTTCGGGGTTGGGCGCGACCACAATCAGCGAGCCGCCGTCTTTCACCGCCATGGTGCCGGAATAATAGCCCTTGGCCGATTGCCACAGGTCGTAATCGGCCGGGTGCGAATCGGCCACGACGATATCGGCCCGCTGCGGCAAGGTGACGGAGAAAATCTCCCGTGACAGCCGGCAGCCTTCGCGGTGCGAGGCCACCGGTTCGCCCGCAAAACAGCCGGCCAGGTGCTTGTCGCCGCCCGTGACCAGGTTGACCACAAACCGCAAGCCGACCATCTTGGCGGCTTCTTCCATGGCCGCCCGCATGGGGTTTTCCGGCTCGCCCATGACGGTGTCCGACATCCGCTGGGCGCCTTGCCACTGCAAGTGCGACTGAATCTCTGGACCGGCCACGCCGGGGAAGGCGATCTTCGCTCCGCCCGAAAAGCCTTTCACGCGGTGCGGCACGATCGAAACAATGCCCAGCACCAGGTCGGCTTCGGTGAGCAGGCGGTTTGCCCGGACGGGTGTGCCGTCTTTCAACGTGCCGAAGCGGTGCAGCATCGACTCATCGGTCCAGCGGTGTTGATGCACGGGGAACTGTTCGAGGAACGGGCCGAGCTTTTCCTTCAGTTCTTCTTGGGTCATCTCGCGGTGCGTGCCCTGCGCCGTGAGCAGCGTGATCGCCTTGTTCGAGACGCCGGCTTCTTTCAGTTGGGCCAACAGATGCGGCAAGACTTTCTTGACCGGCGAGCCGCGGGTGTAATCGTCGACCAGAATAAGCACCCGATCTTGCTTGCGCACCATTTCTTTCAAGGGGGGCGTGCCGATGGGATGCTCGATGCCGCGCTGGATGATGTGCTCTTCGTCGGTTTTGCCGACCGAGCGCGGGGCATAGATGCCCATGACATTGGCGTCGGGCACCTCGCCCGGCGAGATCGATTCGTAATGTTTGAACGGGAATTCGATGAGCATGATTGGTGTTTCCTTAAGGCGCCGATTGCCGGCTGGCGCCGTAAAATGCACGTTATATGCGCGACGTCTGATCGGTTGTTGACATTCACCGCATGGACGCGGATTGACGTCGATTCGCCCTGCACGGAACGGCACGGAGTCCGTTCTCTACAGAACTTCCGCGGTTATCGCGCGCGCTTTCGTAGCGCGTGAATACAGCCGGAGACCATGTTCGATACGCCGTTGCGCGACTCCGCCGGTTTCGATTTCTTCTGCGCGGCGCGGGCCACGCAACAGGTCAGGCCCGCCGCGCCGGCGGCCAACGCCAGCCAGCCGCGATGTTTGTTCAACCAAAACTGAGCGCTGAAGCTTCGTGCCCGGGAATCAAAACTGCCATGCGCGCCATGATCGCCTTCCACCGGCTGCCAGAGATTGTTCGGGCGACTGGGATCTTCCGGCTCGGGCGTTTGCTGGCCGGAATATCCCTCGCGGCTGAGCGCCCAATCGCCAACCGTGGGGGCGAGCTTGGCGCTCAGAATCGCTTTGACCGACGACGCGCCGACCCACACCTCGCGGCGGCGATGATGCGCCGCCCACACGATGGCGTCGGCGGCCACTTCGGGCTGAAAGATGGGCGGCACCGGCTGCGCCTTGTGGGGCAGGCGACTTTTGACCCAGCCGAATTGCGGCGTGTTCAAGCCCGGCATCTGTACCATCGTTAGATGAACATGGCTTTTCAAATGGATCAACTCGGTGCGAATCGAATCGGTGAAGCCACGCACCGCCGCCTTGGCCGCGCAATAGGCCGATTGCAACGGAATACTGCGGTAAGCCAGAGCCGAGCCGACTTGCACAATGGTGCCGCGATCGCGCGGCAGCATGCGCCGCATGGCGGCCATCGTGCCATACACCTGGCCCATGAAAGTCACATCGACCACGCGCTTAAACTCTTCGGCGTTCATCTGATGAAACGGAGAGAAGACCGAGGTCATCGCGTCGTTGACCCAAATATCGATCGGCCCAAAGGTTTCTTCCACCTTGGCCGCCGCGGCTTCGACTTGGTCGGCGTCGGAAACATCGGTGGGCAGGGCCAAAGCCTCGCCGCCCATTTGCCTGATCTCGCGGCGGGCGCCTTCCAGACCGTCGGTGCCGCGGGCCAACAGGCCCACGTGCGCGCCTTGCTTGCCGAAAGCCTGCGCCGCGGCGCGGCCCACGCCGGCCGAGGCGCCGGTGATGACTACCACTTCGGGTCGTTTGTTCCGCCGCATCATTCATCTCTCCACGCTGGAGGGTTCAGGGTTCAGGGTTCAGGGGCGCGGTAGCTCCCGGCCTTGTGCCGGACTGTTTTGGCGTTCGATTCCCAATTGCCCCCCAGCGGCCGGCCACAAGGGCCGGGACTACCGCATCATTGCCGCCGCCAACTCCGGTTGCCGGGCGGCTTCGATTCGCACGGTATCGGACCAGGTGACAAACCATTCCTTCTTGTTGATCCATTTGGCCTTCGGCCATTGAAAATGGAACCGCACGTCAGCGCCTACCGGCAGATCGGCGGTCGGCAAATCGGCGTAATACATGCCCAAGCCCGTGTCGCGCAGCTCAATCGGCTTGCCGTTCACCCCCGACCCGGCGTGCCAGGTTACGCGACCGGGCGAATGAGACTGAATTCGCAGAATTCGGCCGGCCGGCATCGTCCGGCGGCGATGGTTCAAAGCCCACGTGATCAGCGGCGATTCGGTTTTTTCGACGATGTAACGCTGCCACGTTTGCGACGGCAGGTCGTACACGCGCCCCTCGGCCAGCGAACGCCGCAGCTTGATGTACTCGGCATGCGCCCAGGCCAGCGGCATGGCCGAGCCGCTGGGCCGGCCGAAATAAAGCCCGCGCTCGGGAATGTCGTGCGTGTCCCAAACCTGCTCGGGAATCAATCCGCCGTCGCCCGCGAACTGCTCCATGGCATTCAGCAGCCGTACCGCCTCGTCGCGGCGGCCCGCCAAAAGCTCGTAATGGGCCCGTTCCCCGGTAAGCAGCGGCCATAGCCGGCCGATGCCGCGCTTGCCATTAAACGGCGAGCCATCACTTTGCTCGCCGTAGCCGTCACCGTTGTAACGGTGCCAGCTAGGCCCGCGCGGAGTGTCGGTTTTCAGTAACGCGTCGATCACCCTGGCCGTGTTGACAATCCGCGGATCATCGGCGGCACGAAGGCCAAACCGCGCATAGGCGAGCGCGTCGACGCTCACCACGTCGGCGGGCGTCTTGGCTTCCTTAAACAACAGCGGCCGGTACCAGTATTCGGCGTGGCCACGATACTTGTCTGGGGCGCCGTCGCCATCGGGCGGCGCCACGCGCAAGTAATAACCTGGCACGCCAACCCGCTTGGCCACTTTGGTGCCCTCGACGTAGGTCCAGTCTTCCAGCGAGGAGCACCAAGAATCGGCGGTCTCGCGAAGATAGGTGGCGATGGCGGTCTCGTGCTGTTCATCGGCCAACTCGGCGGCGACCAGCAATGCCGTGATGATGGTGGACAGACTAAATGGCGTGAAGCCGGCGGCGTCTTCCCAGCGGTCTTCCTGAGCCGACGGGCCTAGCTGCACCAGGTGAGCCACGGCCGAGTGCACCATCGGCCAGTAGCGCCGCCGGTCGTGTGCGGTCAAGTGGCCGTCGCGGTTTAGCAGGTTGAGCAGCAGCAGGGCCATCGCCGTTTCGGCCAGTTGCTTGCCGGTCCACACCGGCTTGCCGTTGACGGCCTGGTTTTGCGACCAGTTGCCGCGCTCTTGCTGAGTGGCTTGCAGATAATCGAGCGCACGCCGGGCGGAGGCCGCATCGCCCGCCGCCAACAGCCCGCCGGCGGTCATGAACAAATCGCGCGGCCAGACGACGTGATAGCCCACGGGGCCAAATTTGTCGTTGGTCTTGCGGGCCTCGCCCCAGGGAATCGACAGGCTAGCCACCAACGCGCCGGGCACGTGTTTGTCTTCGTGCGCCCGCAGCGTCATCGTGCTGGTGCGATAGAGATCGCGACCACCTGGCTCCGGCGGCTGTGATTGGGGACGCTCCGGCATCAAAAGCTGCTGTTGCCAGTCTTTCCAATCGGCCACGTAGCGGGCTTGCAGCTCTCGCCAATCGGCCAGCAGGCTGTCTTGCACGCGGAAGCCCGCTTCGGAACTTGACTCTCCAAAGCCGATCGCCAGCAAAAATTCGCCGCCGTCCGGTTGGCAATCGACTTCGGCGATCAGCGACACGTTGCCGCGCGGCGCTTGGCGGTAAACCTGCTTCAGCCGGCCTTTGCGAACAAGCTGCCGCCGGCCATCGGAGACGCCGTGAAACCCGGCCGAGGCCTTGCGCCATTCGACCGAGGCGCCCAAGGCCATGGCGTGTCCTTCGCGGCGGGCCAGCAGCATGGGGCGGCCCTTGTGTTTGCCCACCCACGCCGAATTTCGCCAGCCTTGGTTGCCCAGGTGCGGCTCGACGAAGACGTGGAGGTGATAGTCTTCCAGTCGTCCCTTGAGCGGCGTGAATTGCGTGAACTGCAACAGCGCTGGCTGGTGTGGATGCGCGAAGATCGTTTTTTCCAGCCGGTAATGTCCTTGATGGCAGGTATTGGTCAACTGCACCACGGGCACGCCATCGGCCAGATAGCGCACCTGATGGTCAGTGTCTTGCATCTCGTCGGAATAAAAACCGCGCGGGCCAGTGACGATGAAGCCCATCCGCTGAATCGAAGGCTGATCGGCGCGGGGGTAAAAGACTTCGGTAACAATGCCCTGATGAATGGTGAACCAGACCGGGCTGTTGCGGTCGATGGCCGCGCCAATGGCTTGCTTGGCGCTGGAGCTCCACCTGGGCGTTTTGCCAGGCCAACCGGGCGCGACGGCCAGTTGCGGGCTGAGTTTGCGCCAGGCCCAAACGCCCGCCCCGCCCGCCGCCAACGCGGCCGCGCCAACCGCCAGCGCCTTTTGTTGCGGCGTGCGAGGCGTGAGCAATCGCGGGATTTGTTTGAGGACGAGTTTTTTCATGGACAAGCGGGAAGTTAAAATGTCAAAACGGGTAAGCATCCAGCCGCCATAGGGTGGGACGAGCTTGCGAGTCCCACCTTTTGGGCAGCGCCGCGCCCAGCGTCATCGCCGGCCGCAGGCGGGACTCGCTCCGCTCGGCCCACCCTACGTCTGCGGTTCAACATCGCACGGCACTTCACGGAACGCCACGGAGGCAATCCCGTTCGGCACGCCATTTTATCCGTGTCCTAGAACGTAGCGTAAGAGCGATATGGTAGCCTATTTTGGGAGTTCTGAGGGTTCGAGGCGCCGCTTGGTGGCTGTTGCACGTTGCCAAGT
>JAICLL010000201.1 GCA_025927475.1 Pirellulales bacterium | reverse complement strand
TTCGCAGTGCTGGCAGAGCATTGGCTGGAAGTACGTGTCAGGATTTTCGACGGCGCCGACGTAATAGCGGTCGATGCGCAGCCAATGCATTTCGCGTCCGTGCGATACTTGCTCCTTGCCGACGATGGGCACGTTGTTTTCCGCCTGGCAGGCGATCACGCAGGCGTTGCAGCCAACGCACGCGGTCTGATCGATCACCATGCCCCAGGCGTTGTCGGTTTCTTTTCGCTCGGGGAAGTCGCTCGTTAGCTCCGGATAGAGGGACTCCAACTCTAAGGGATGATGGCTTTCTTCGCGGCGCTTGTCCGCATGAGCCGTCAAAAAATTGGGGTCGCTGTTAAATTCGTCGAGCGTGCCGAACTGCACGATGTCGCGGCCCGACATACTGTGATGGTCTTGCGTGACCACAAGCTGATACCGCCGGCCCGTAGGCCGCAACTCGGCTCCCGTGACGAACCACGTGCCGCTGGCAGGGCGAATCCGATAAGCATCGAAGCCCGGACCATCGCCTACGCGGCCGGCGCGCGTGCGGCCGTAGCCTAGCGAGAGGCTCAAAACGCCGTCGGCCTGACCCGGCACGATCCATACGGGCGCTTCGAGCTGGCGATCGCCGACCTTCAACTCCACGAGGTCGCCGTTGGTAAGTTGTTCGTTTTGGGCGGTGGTTGGACTGATGTAAATCGCGTTGTCCCAGGTCAGCTTGCTGACCGGCCGAGGAAGTTCTTGCAACCAACCATTGTTGGCGAAGCGGCCGTCCCAGACGCTCGCGTCCGGCGTGAAAACCATCTCAAACGACCCGCTGCCAGAGATCGGTTCCTCGCGGTCGGGATCACGGCCATCGAACGACAGCTCGACGTCGCGTGCCGCGGCCTTGGTGTCGGGCACGATGCCGTCATGCACGGCTCTGCGCCAGAGGCGGCCGAAGTCGTCGGAATCCATTCGCTTCTGCCAATACTGTTGCACCGTCTCAAAACTGGCCTCACCGGCGCGGCCCAAGAGCACCGACATCAGCTCATGCGCCGTGCGGCCATCGTAAAGCGGCGCGATCAGCGGCTGGATAATGGAGGCGGTGCCGTCATAAGCGCGAGCATCGCCCCAACTTTCCAGAAAGTGGGCGGCCGGCAGGTGCCAATGGCAGAGAAACGACGTTTCGTCGTAATGCTGCGAGAGATGGACCGCGACCTTGACGTTCTTCAGCTTGCCTGCGAAATCGATCGCGGCTGACGTATTGTAAACCGGATTGCCATCGAGGATCACCAGCAAGTCGACCGCGCCGGCCTCCATATCGTCGGCCAGCCTTTTGAGCGACGCCAACTGGTTTTCCGGCCGCGCTTCGACCGGTTCGACGTACTCGATGGTTTGGCCGACGTTGTCCAACCGCGCATTGATGGCATGCACCAGCGCATGAACAACCGGCGGTTGGCCATCGCCGGCAATCACAATGCTGGCGCCCGCGCTCGCTTGAAGATCGGAGGCAACCGCCTCGATCCATTTGGCCGAAACTCCGGCCGGCACATCAGCGCCTCCCTGGGCCAATTGCACGCCGAGTCGATCGGCGAGAGCACGGGCGAAGGCCTCAATTTCTGATGGTGCGATTGGCAGACGATGATCGGCCATCGCGCCGGCGAGCCCCGGCGTCGACTCGACCGCATACAGCCGGCTCATCCTCCGTCGAGTAGGCGTCTCGCCTGCTCCCTCCCGTAGAGTAGGCGTCTCGCCTGCTCCCTCTCGTAGAGTAGGCGTCTCGCCTGCTCCGCCGCCATCTGACTCGCCCGCCGCACCCCCACCGACCACGCGCCTTCGGTCAATAAAGTCTCGGGCGTAGCGCACGTTGCCCGGCATGCCCCAGAGAAAATCGGCGTCCAGCGAAAGGATGACGTCGGCCCGCTCGAAATGGTAAATCGTGTCGATATGCTCGCCAAAGGCCAGCCTGGCGCCGGCTCGAACATTATCGCGCCCACATGGATCGTACTGATGCCAACGGGCTTCGGGCATCTCTTCCAAGAGCGTCTGCAACTGGTCGGCAAGCGTGGGCGATGTCACCGTTTCGGTCAGGATGCGCAGGCCGCGCCCTTGTCGCGCCTTGAGTGCCGGCAGCTCGGCGCCGATGGCCGTAAGAAAGTTGTTCCAGGTGGCAACTCGTTCGCGGTGCATCACCGTCTGCGAGCGATCGGGGTCGTAGAGCGAAAGAATGGCCGCTTGTGTGAAGGCGTCGGTCGCGCCCAGGCTGGCGGGATGATCGGGGTTGCCCTCGATCTTCGTCGGCCGGCCCATTTGGCTTTGCACGAGAATGCCCGTGGCATAGCCGCCGAGCGTCATGGCGCTGGCGAAGAACAGCGACTTGCCCGGCACGATCTCTTCGGGCTGCCGCACGTAGGGCACAATCTTCTCGTCCGGTTGCCGCAAGCAGCCCATTGAGCCGGCCAATCCCAGCGAGGCGGCCATCAGCTTGAGGAAGTGGCGCCGATTGCCGGCGTCGAGCCATTCGCCCGCCTGGCGCGGAAACTCGTGTTTCAGATAATCCTGAAACACCGGCGTATCGGCGAGCTGCTCGAAGCTGCGCCAGTATTCGCGGCCGTTCATGGTCGCCAGCTTCGCGCGAATGGCTGGCCAATCGTAGGGTGGGCATTGCCCACCATTGCCATCGCCGCATGGCGATTCGTTGGTGGGCAATGCCCACCCTACCTTGTGTTCGCTCATCGGTGGCACGTCCAGCAGTCGAGGAGTTGTTCGGTTTGAACGCCATGATCCTTCATCAGCCGCAATGCCTCGTCGTGCGATTTTGGCCGCGACTCAGGACCAAAATGAAACACTTCGCTCACCTCACGTATGGCCCCTGCGGGTTTTTCATGGCAATCGATGCACCACGCCATTTGCAGCGACGCCGCGCGCCGCATGAGCGGCATTTTATCGACGCGGCCGTGACAGCTTTCGCAACCGATGCCCTTTTTGATGTGAATGCTGTGATTGAAATAAACGAAGTCGGGCAAGTCATGCACGCGCGTCCAACGCAAGGGCCGGCCACTACGAAAGCTTTCGCGCACCGGCTCCAGCATGGGGCTGTCTTTCCAGATCTGCGAGTGGCAGCTCATGCAGATCTCGGTGGCGGGAAGGCCCGCGAAGGCCGAGGTCTCGACCGTGGTGTGGCAATAGCGGCAGTCGATACCCAGGCCGCTTACATGGTGTTCGTGGCTGAACGGCACCGGCTGCTCGCGAAAGACGTCGACTTCAGTGACGTAGGGCGAACGCTCGATGCGATCGGCGAGAAAGGCCAGCGCAACCAGCACGAACAAGGCGCCAAAGATGGTCGCCTTGCTGAAGGTGTTCATGCTGGGATGGAAAACTTGCGCCATTCGGCGTCTCGCAGCAAAGGGGTCAATCCGTGCCCTCCAAACAAAAACAGCCCCGGAAAGCAGTCCGGGGCCGTCATCGCCGCCTCTTCACGCCGCCCCTCTCGGACTGGCAAACAGCCTGGATGATAGGCGAATTCGCTTTTTAGTCAACTGTGCGGACACGGTTTTCACTAACCCGCATTGCGCACCAGCCCGCGAAAGTCGTCGCGCAGGCTGCTCTCCTGGTAGCCCGACGCGTCAGCGAGGGAAACTCAGTGCCGTCCCTCGCTTACGCATCGGGCTTCCATCAGCCGGTGCGCAATCCGGGCTAAAATGGCCCTGTCCGCCCCCGGCGGTCCACGGGCCAACCCACCGCGCGATAGAGCGCGAACTGGGCGAGGTTGTAGTCGATCACCGTGCGTAGATATTCGCGGCGCGCCACGGCCAACGCCTGCACCGACTGCAAAACCTCGATCGGCAGTCCTTTGCCATGTTCGATGCGCGCCACGTTTCGCGCGTGCGATTCGAGCGCCGCCTGGACTCCTTCGCGCGCAATGTCGATTTGCTTACGCCGCGCGCGCGATTGGGCATAGGCCTCGGTGATCTCGCGGGCCACAAGGTCCATCGTGGCGATCTGACGCAACTGCGTCTGGCGGACCACGGAGCCGGCGTTCTGCTGCGCGGCGCGGTCGCCGAGCCCCAGGCCACGCAGCTCCCAATAGGCGACCGCGTCGAGATCGAGCCGGCCCACGGCAGGCGCCATGCTCGGCGAAATGCCGGCCCCCATCGCCCCATAGCTCGTACCCAAAAGCACGCTCGGCACCAGCGGGGCGAACCGCTCGCGCCGCAATCTCGACACGGCCTCGGAAACGAGCGACCGGCTTTCCGACAATTCGGGACGGGCGATCAAACCGCGCGCCACCATTTCGGCCAGCTCGGCTTTGTCATCGACCATGTCGATCGGCGCCACTACCGGCTCGACGGGACGCAAATCGATCGTCGGATCGAGGTGCAGCAGTTGCGCCAGCCGCGTGGCGGCCACTTGGCGAGCTTCTTCCGCTCGAAAGACGTCGTTTTTACGGAGCGTCAGCTCGACGTGCAACCGATCGGCGTCGGCTTGCAGCCCTTCGCCGGTGCTGGCGTAGCTGGTCGTGAGCTGGGCCAAGCGTTGGGTCAGCTCAGCGATGTTGCGTGAGATTTCTTCGTCCTGCCCGGCGCGCAGCAGCTCGAGATAGCCTTGGGCCACGCTCAAAAGCGTATCGTTGGTCAAGGCCGCGGCGGCGTGCCGCTGCGACTGCGTGAACTGCCGCGCGGCCAAGGGCTGAAAAAAGGCGTCGGCCAGATTGAAGTTCGCGTAGACGCCCGGCAGCAGCGGGGCCCCGGCGCCGAAAACTCCCGCCCCAAGCCCGCTGTAGACGGCGCTGCGGCTGGTGCTGAATTGATTGCCCGCCACCGCCTGGATCGAACCATCGTGGCGATCATAATTCACACCGGTTCGGATGGAAGGCAACCATAGCACGTTGGCCGCGGCGACCTTGGTCAAGGCCTGCCGAATCTGTTCCCGCGCCATGGCCACTTGCAGATTGTCGGCATTGGCCAGCCGCAGCGCGGTGGGCAGGTCGATGGGCAGGCTGGCCGGCGCCGGCTCAACGGGCGGCGCCGGCGGCGGGACCGGCACGGTTTCAGGCGGCGGTGACTGGTTTGCCGGTGCGCTCTGTCCGTCGGCGCCTGGCGGCGAAAGTTGCGCGTCTGACGAGCGTTGGCGTCGATGCGATACAAGTTGTGGCCCCGCTGCCGTAACCGCATTCGGCTGTTTCGCGGGCAGGGCGACTGACTGCTTGGCGTGCGCGGCGGCGGGCGGGCGCGCGGGCGAGTTCGCACGCAACCGCGGCGTTGCGCAGCCCGTCGCAGTCACCAACGCGACGACTGCGATGCACCCGTAGGGCCGTTGTAAAGTCATGCCAGGTCTCAGGAGGCCGGCCCAAAAAAGGACGCTCTCAATCCAGTTATCGCCGACTGCCTCAGCTAAACATGAATAAAACGGTTGCAACGGTTATATGGATTGCGGCGGCTATGACGGGCGGAAATGGGACGTTGGCCGATGGCGCTATCTGCGGTGACTGGGGCAAAGCTCGTCGCGAGGGAGAGGCCACAATCGCCAAATCTATCGCCGGCCAGCCCCGGGGCGCCGGGAGCCGTCGGCCTTGCCGGGGCATCGCCGCGGCAATCTCTTTACGGTTGGCCAGCCCCGCGGCGCGGCTCTGCCCCAGCCACCGCGTTGCAACGACAGAGTACGAGGGTCCAGGAATTGCAAGAGCAGCTATTGAACGGCGGGCGGGCTCGAAACGGGGGTGAACAAATGAAAGTCTGGCTCTTCCTATTAGTCGGGCTAATCTGCGGGCCAGTCGCGTCGCAGCACCCTTCGGCCGACGTGGCAAAACGGCCTACGGCGACTCGAGCTGTTGCGTCGGGAGCAACACGACCCGGTTGGCGTTATGTCTGGTATCAAGGCCGCTGGTGGTATTGGACGCCCAGCGAGCGCTGGGCCTATTTTGAGGGCGATCGCTGGATCAAGCTCGATTCTCTGCACCAAGTGCTTGGCGCGCAACGCGAGTTGGTGGAGAGCGGGCCGAAAGCCAGTGCATCGCTAGGCGATCACGGCAGGGCGAGCTTTCGTTTCGGCGATCTGGCGTCGCCGCAATCGCGCGTCGGAACTTTCGGCGCCGGTGGCAACGCCGCCGCCGCAAGCCGAAATCTTGCCGGCGCCTTTGGCCCGCAGGGTCTTCAGCCATCGGGCAATTTCTCGCCCGCGATGCCAGGCAATCCGCCGGCGCCCTATGGTCCCGATAGCGCTTATGGCTCTTACGGAACCACAAATCCATTTCGCGCAGGGCTACATATCGGCGCGGGCGGAAACTATGGGTACGGACTCGGAAGCGAGAGGCCCACAATCGGCGGCGGCATGGGTGGCGCCGCCAACCGCGCCTTGCCCGATATCGGCGGCACGCCGCCCGGTCCGCTGCCTATGGGCGGCCATTGAGACGCCGCCCAAAGCATTACTTCGTCGGCGCGCTCGTAGCCGGCGCGCTTGGCTCCGCAGGTTGGCCCTCCTGCAAGTCGGCGGTGGCCTTTTCGACCACAACCTCATCGCCCGTCAGTCCGGAAACCACTTCCACTTCCTTGCCGTCGCTCAGCCCCAGCTCGATGGCTTTCTTCACGAGCTTGACTTCTTGGATGCAAAAGCAAGCCGCTTTTCCGTCAGTCTTCCGCACCGCGGTCAGCGGCAACGCCAGAACGTCGTCGTGCCGCTCCAGCACAATCGTGGCGTAGGCGTACATTCCCGGCCGCAACTCGCCGCTGGCGTTGGCCACGTCGACCTCGGTGCGCAAGGTGCGCGTTGCCGCGTCAAGCGTCCACGAGGTCCGGGCCACCCTGCCCGGAAATTCTTTCTCATCCAGGGCGGGCACGCGCAGCAGCGCCGCATCGTCGCGATCGACCCAGACGGCATCTGATTCAGGCACGTCAACGAACACGCGCACGACGTCGGTTTGGACGATGGTATAAAGCGGGCGGGCCTGCGCCGCCTGGGCGGGCTGCACGAAATGCCCCGCGTCGACCATCCGCTGGCTGACGATGCCGTCGAACGGCGCCTCGATGCGCTGGTAGTCGGCCAGGGCCAGCATGCGGGCTTCATCGGCTTCGGCCACGGCCTGGCGGGCCTGGGCGGCGGCTTCGTCGGCCTCGGCCTTTTCAATGGCCGCCTCGGCCTGCGCGATCATCGCGAAGGCCGCCTCTTTGCGCGAGGCGGCATGACGGCGGCCGGCATCCGACTTTCTTAGTAGGTCGCGTTCTTCATCGAGCAGTTTGCTGTTGATCGCTTTCGACTCGGCGAGCTTCACCACGCGCTCGTACTCCGATTGCCACTTGGAGTAGTCGGATTCGGCGGCGTCCAGGTTTGACACAGACTGTTGATATTGCTCTTCGGCCGGTTTTAAGGCGGCCCGCGCCACCTTGACTGCGGCCTGTGCCTGCTGCACCTCGGCCTTGGCCTGGGCGACCATGGCGCGCTTCTGCCGCAGCTCTTCATCGAGCTCGGGGATGGCCACTTCGGCCAACAACTGCCCGCGCTTCGTCACCTCGCCCGACGCATTCTGGTAAGGCCCCTTCACGGGGTCGCCAATGTCGACCAGGAAGCGGCGCACATAGCCGGGTACTTTGGCATACAGCGGGGCCTGTTGGAAAGCCTCAATCTGTCCCGGCTGCCGCACCGTGCGGGCGATCGACGTGCGCCGCGGTTGAACCGTCGACATCCGCGGGGGCGAAGCCTCTTGCTTGCCTGTGCCGAGTGGCGATGCATTCTCAGCGCAACCGGCGAGCGCGCAAGCCGATGCGATGACAGACGTGCGGATTACAAGCAGCAAGTCGCTCACTTCATCACTCTTATCTCCAGTCGCAGTTCGCCGGGCCGATTGGCGAACGCGGCGTGATAAACGGAGGATGAGCTCGCCGGGGCAACGAACGTACCGTCGCCTCCATAGGGCGAAACCACAGCGGGACCAAGTTCATTGCAGAGAGCCGCCACGCGCGCAAGCATCGCGCGAAACACGGATTCTTGCAACGGTATCTGGGTTGTAGCGGCTGGCGCACCATCGAGTGCGCGAATCAGGCACTGTCTTTCGCGCCACTCAAGATGAAGCCCCTGCTCTGGGCATAAGTCTAACAGGTCGTCGACCAGCCCGACGACGCCACGATCGGTTGGCTGGAAGACACGCTCAAACCTCTCGCGGAGCTCAGCTACCACGGTCATACCAGACTCCAGATCTCTTTTGCAAGCGTCGGCCAGGACGCAACCAGTTCTTCGATTCCGTGGCCAAAATCGAACTGCACAAGCCCCTGACTCAAAGGGAACCAGTCGTTTGCCGCTTTCAACACGACTGCCTCAGGCACGTCCACTTTTAATATAGCTGGCCCGCCTTCATCTGGAAACTCAACCGCTTTGCCACGAGCATAATCCTCGGGAGCGCCAAAATGAAAAGGCCCGGCCTCGAAGGTCATGGAAAAGCCTGCGGAAGCCGCTGCGCCGCCGGGTTCCCGATAGTGCGGATTCGGGCCTGCTCTCAAGATTTGTTCTGCACGAGCCCGCGTTGTACCATGCAATAGGATCATAAAGGCAACTAGATCCTGCGGCGACGCTCGTTCGCTTTATCTGACTCTGTCTGCACTGAATAAAGCGCGCTATCGGGATCATCCGGATCGAGCGAGGCCGATTTCAAAGTCGCGCGGCTTTGTACCACGGCGAATACCGAGGGGAGCATAAACAGCGTGGCGAACGTGGCGGCCAATAACCCACCGATTACGGCCCGGCCGAGCGCGGCGCTTTGCTCGCCGCCTTCGCCCAGCCCCAGGGCCATCGGCGCCATGCCCGCCATCATCGCCAGGCTGGTCATCAAAATGGGCCGCAAACGGCTGGTGCCGCCGTAGATGGCCGCGGCCGCCGCATCGCCGTTGTGCTCCACGTCGCGCGACTCGCGGCGATGTTGCTCGGCGAACGTGACTAACAGGATGCCGTTGGCCATCGCCACACCTACGGCCATAATCGCCCCGATAAACGATTGCAGGTTGAGCGTGGTGCGCGTGACGAACAGCATGATCGCCACGCCCGCCACCACGGCGGGCGCGGCCGAGATGGTGACCAACGCCAGCCGCCACGACTGATAGTTGGCGGCCAGCAGTAAGAAGATGACCACCACGGCCAGGCCAAAGCCAATCGCCAGTCCGCGGAGCATTTGCCGCATCGGCGGGATCTGCCCGCGAACTTCAATCGCCGCTCCCTTGGGCGGGTCGCCGGCGCGCTCGATGGCTTTGGAAATCTGTTGGGCGACCGCGCCGAGAGCCTCGCCGTGGATGTTCGCCGTCAGGCTCACTTGCCGCCGCATGTTGTAGCGGTCGTACTGGCCCGGCGCCGTGCGCTGGTCGATTTGGGCCACGTCGCGCAGCAAAAGCCGGTTGCCGCCATTTCGATGGATCGGCAGCGTCGCCACATCATCGACCGACTTCATGATCGACTGCGGAATCTGCACCTGCACCAGGTAGCCGATGCCCGTCTTGGGGTCGGGCCAGAAATTGGGAACGACGAACCGCGAGCTTGAGGTGGCGGCGACCAGCGATCGGGCGACGTCGACGGTCGTGACGCCGCTGATGCCCGCCTTCTCACGATCGAGCCGCACGTCGATCGTCGGATAATCGAGCGACTGCGAGACTTGCAGATCGCGCAGCGCGTTGACCTGCGCCAATTCGCCGCGCACTTTTTCCAGGTACGCGCGGCTCTCGGCCAGGTTCGGCCCATTGACGGCCACTTCCACCGGCGTGGGCGAGCCGAAGCTCATCACCTCGTTCACAATATCGGCCGGCTCGAACGAGAGCCGCAATTCGGGCAAGCGTGCCGCCAGCTCTTTCCGCAAATCCTCTTTGAGCTGCTCGACGTGGATACCGCTATGCTGCGTAAGCGCGATTCGCAACAGTGCTTCCTCCGGGCCGCGCGACCATTGAAACACCGCGTTGATCGGGTAGCTGGAAGGAATGCTGCCCACGTAGCCGAGCGTGAGGGCCACCTTCTCGCGACCGACCTTTTCCTCGATGATTCTCAAGACCTCCAGAGCGTATTTTTCGGTCCGCTCAAAGCGAGTGCCGTCAGGGGCGCGTAGCCGCAAGCGAAACTCGCCCCGATCGACGAAGGGAAAAATCTCCATCCCCAAACGGCCGCCGACAACCGCGATCGTCACGCCGGCCAGGGCCAGATAGCCCACCACCACCGTGCCCCGCCAGCGCACCAGACGTTCCAGCGCGCCCTGATAAGCGCCGCGCAACCGATCGAGAAGCCCCCGCGATTCGTCGTCAACACCGCGTTGCGGCACGTGCCGCAACAACCACACCGCTGCCACCGGCACAAACGTACTCGACAGCAGATAGGAGGCGAGCATCGAAAAACCGACCGCCAACGAGAGCGGCACAAACAGCGCCCGAGCGGCCGCGTCCATAAAAAATGAGGGAATAAACACAGCCTGAATGCAGAGCATGGCCAACAACCGCGGCACGGCCGTCTGCGCGTTTCCCAGCCGCACGGCCCGCGCGATCTCATGCGTATGGGCCATTTGCGTATGGATATTTTCGATTTCGACGGTCGCCTCATCCACCAAAATGCCGATGGCCAGCGCCAGCCCGCCCAGCGTCATCAGGTTGATGGTGTTGCCGGTCAGCCAGAGGCCGACAACGGCCGCCATCAGCGCCAGCGGAATGTTGAGCACCACCACCAGCACGCTTCGCCAATCGCGCAAAAACAAGAGCACCATCAGCCCGGTCAGCAAAGCGCCCAGCGCGCCTTCGGTGGCCAGCCCTTGAATGGCGCGCGTCACGTAGGGCGTTTGATCGAACTCGAAGCTCACGTGAATGTCGTCGGGCAGCCCCGCCTGCATTTTGGGAAGGGCCGCCTTGACGTTCTTGACGACGCTCAACGTCGAAGCGTCCGCCCGCTTGGTGCATAGCAAGTAAATGGCCCGGCGACCGTTGGCCAAAGCGTAGCTCACCGGAATGTCGCTGGCATCGCGCACGGCCGCCACATCGCGGAGATAGACGGCCGGCAAGGCCCCTGTTTTCAAAGGGATGCCT
>JAICLL010000310.1 GCA_025927475.1 Pirellulales bacterium | reverse complement strand
GGCCAGCAGGATCAGCACTGACGATTGGTGCGAAGCGGTGCTGGACGCAATCGCCGCGCACGAAGTGGGCAATCGTCCCGACCGTGTTGAGCCGCGCGTCGTCAAGCGCCGGCCGAAAGCCTACAAGCTAATGACTCAGCCCCGCCACGAGTACAAAAGGAGTGCTGCATAAAGGACTTACGAAAGTTCAAGTGCCATTCGGCGAACGGCCCATTTTATATGAATCAGCAAGGCATAAAGACCTTCGGTCACCGGGAGAATAATTCAATTCGATGTGGCTGAGGCATCGCTGCACGCCAAAGAAGCGCCACCCGCGAGGTTTGGGTGCAAGGTTGCACCCAACTCCTGGAACGCCCCGCGGACCAGTGCGTCATGGCGAGCGAAGCCGTCGGTTTGCGAAAATCAAAGATCAAGCCGCTCGAAGGCGTTAATTTGATCGGGGATCGAGGCACGCCGTCGGCGTAGCTGCGCACGGTCCATTCGTCTATTGCCAGAAGCCGGGAGTTTGCACAAGGTCGGGTGCAACGTTGAACCCAGCCTCGAAGCGTCGGACCCGACTGCGCACTGGCCTAGCGCCGTTGGCATAACATCCGGCGGGATGAAGTAGATGGGTGGGCCGAGCCTTTGTTTGCGCGCAGGGGTCACGACGCAAGTTGCGCGACCAGTTGCGAGGGCGAGAGTACGGGCATCGAACTGCCGGAAAATCCCTTCGAGTCCCGCGTTATGATCGCGTCCAGACGATTCGCCTGAGCCGATTCGATCTGTAGGTCATCCTCAAAGTCGCCGCCGCCTCGCCCAAACGCCGCGATAAGAATCGCGTGGTCCACCGGCAGGATCGTGAGCGCATCGAGACAAGCGCGGATTACGCCGCGAGCTCGCTGCTCCCCGGCGAGCCGACGGCTGACGTAGTAGATGTCGGTCAGGGCTGATGCCGTGATGGCGACAATCAGTTTCCCCGCCGCGCTGGCTTGCCAGATTCGTTCCGCCTCTGCCAACCATTGCCCCCGCTGTAATAGAACATCCAATACAACATTGGTGTCCAGCAATACACGCATTAGCGGTATTTCCTTAATCGTTCTTCGGCAAGAATGTTATCGCATTCCTCGTCTGAAGGAGCCGGAGCGCTCCTGGTCAGCAGGCCGAGCAAGTTCTTGAGCGGCGCTGCCGGGCGCGCGGCCGAAGCTTCGAGCGATTCTAAGATGCGAGTGGCCAGCGACAACTGGACGGGGCCCGGCCAGCCCTGCACGCGGTGCAGCATCGCCTCAACATCAAGCAACTGGGATGGGCTCATTGTCGGTCAACGGCCTAAAAAGCATTTCGGTGAATCGTACGCCACTACCTAAGTATACATCGGGCGTGACGGCCGAGCAACGACTGAGAAACGCGAAGGCCTTCATCGTGATTCACTTCTTTGCCGCGGCGATGGCGGCCCAGACTTTCGGGGGCGACATGGGCAGCTCGTACATCCGCACGCCGGTGGCGCGATAGATGGCGTTGGCGACGGCGGCGGGAGGCGCGACGATCGGCGTTTCGCCCACGCCGCGCACGCCGTAGGGATGCGCCGGATTGGGCACTTCAATAATCACCGCTTCGATCATCGGTAGATCGAGGGCCGTGGGCATGCGGTAATCGAGGTAGCTGGCGTTGCGCATCCGCCCCTGAGCGTCGAAGAAATACTCTTCGTTCAAGGCCCAGCCGATGCCCTGCGCCGTGCCGCCCTGCATCTGGCCCTCGACATAGCTGGGATGGATCGCCTTGCCGGCGTCCTGAAACACGGTGTACCGCAGGATGGTCGTCTTGCCGGTCTCAGGATCGACTTCGACGTCGACCAGGCTGGCGCCAAAACCGTTGGTCGGACCGGCGGGATCGACGCTGGCGCGACCGATCACCGGCCCGCCCAGCTCGTTGAGCTTGCCGGCCAGCTCTTTGAAGGTGATCGCCTGGCCGTTGCGGCGGAAGGCGCCGTCATTGAACGAAACTTCGCTGGCGTCGCACTCCCACAGCGCCGCCGCCCGTTCGGCCATTTGTCGGCGGATGTCGAGACCGCATTCATACGCCGCCAGCCCGGTCGCGAAGGTCACGCGGCTGCCGCCGGTGACGTCGGTGTAGCCCACGCTGTCGGTGTCGGCCACCTGCGGCTTGACGTCGTGTGCCCCGATGCCCAGCGTCTCGGCCAACTGCATGGCCAGGCTGGTGCGCGTGCCGCCGATGTCGGTCGAACCTTCGATCAAGGTCACCGTGCCGTCGGGATTGACGCTGGCCGAAGCGCAGCTCTTGAGGCCGATGTTGAACCAAAAACCGGCGGCCAGGCCGCGACCGCGATTCTTGCCCGACAGCGGCGACTTGTAATGCGGATGGTTCTTGACCCGTTCGAGCGTCTCGACGAAACCGATCTTCGGATAGGCCGGCCAGCCGACGCGCTTCGTTCCCTCGCGAGCGGCGTTTTTTAGCCGCAGTTCGATGGGGTCGAGGTCCAGCTTCTCGGCCAACTCATCGACGACTTGCTCGGCGGCGAAGGCGGCCTGCGTGGCGCCGGGCGCCCGATAGGCGGCCGTCTTGGGCTTGTTGAGCACCACGTCGTAGCCCTCGACGCGGTAATTGGGAATGTCGTAGCAGCTAAAGACGCACATGCAGCCGGGGCCGATCATGCCGCCGGGAAACGCGCCGGCGTCGTAGGCCAGCCATGCCTGCGCGGCGACCATTCGGCCGTCTTTCTTGGCGCCGAGCTTCACGCGCACGAACGAGCCGGGCGTGGGGCCGCTGCCCTCGAAAACTTCGGCGCGGGTCATGACCAT
>JAICLL010000021.1 GCA_025927475.1 Pirellulales bacterium | reverse complement strand
TCGAGCGAAGACTTCCCGACGGGCTTGGACCCGCCTGGGTAGGATTAGGTTTTGATTCACCTCCTTTGCTGTTAAAACCGCACCGTTTGAGACTAAGCCACAACACCTGCGACTCACGCCTAACCCGAAGCGTCAGCGAGGAAATGCGGAGATTCTGCCTCGCTGACGCTTCGGGTTAGTATCACTTTGCGCAGCAGCACCGCACTATTAGGACACCACCCAAAGTCTGCCGGCGCGCCGGCAAAGCCGTTGCATCCCTCACCAGCCCACCCTGAGCATCGGCGCCGCCCTTCGAACCGCGCAATTCACCAAATTCGTACCCCGCAAGATTCGATAGCAGCTATGGCGTTGCCGCGGTAGTTCGCTGTGGGGACAACGCCATAAACCGCTGCCACGATTGCCATTGACGCCACCGCGTGTCGGGCATTATCGTGTCGCCGCCCCAGGGAAATCGACTTACGACACTGACGAGCAACCGGACGCCGTATGTACATTCCCTGGTATGCCGCGTGGCTGCTGGTTGTGGCCGCCGCCATCGCCCAGTTTGCCCTGATCACCTGGAAGCTCTGGGAAAACCGCCGCTTCGCACGAAGCCGGCTGCTTCGCCCGCTGGCACGTTGCCACGAGCCGCGCGTGGCCCTGATCGCTCCCTGCAAGGGCCTTGATCCCGAAATCGTCGATAACCTTCGCCCGCTGTTCCGGCAACAGTACGCGAATTACCAACTGGTCTTCGTCGTCGAAAGCGCCGACGACCCGGTTTGCGGCACGCTGCGGCGGCTGATGATGCAGCATCCGCGGGTGCCGGCTAAGCTGCTGATTTCTGGTCCGGCGACCGACACGGGCCAAAAGGTTCACAACCTGCGTGCGGCGACCGCCGACCTGCCCGACGACATCGAGGTGCTCGCGTTCGTCGATTCCGACGCTCGGCCCCGTGCCGACTGGCTGCGGCGGCTGGTCGCCCGGCTCGACCGGCGCGAGATTGGCGCGGTCACGGGCTATCGCTGGTTTGTTCCCACGCGGCTGTCCACCGCGCAGTTGCTGCTTTACAGCATCAACGGCTCGGTGGCGTCGGGCGTTGGCCCCGGCGGCCACCACCTGGTGTGGGGCGGTTCGTGGGCCATCCGGCGAGACGTCTTCGAACGGCTGGAGCTGCGCGAAGCCTGGCGGCAGACGCTCAGCGACGACCTGGTGGCGACGCGTGTGCTGCGCGGCGCCGGCTTGCGCGTCGACTTCGAGCCGGCCTGCATGGTGGCCTCGCCCATCGATGGCGGTTGGCGACAGACATTTTCGTTCGTCCGCCGCCAGTATGTGATCGCGAGGTTTTATGCGCCGCGGTGGTGGCTGCTGGCACTGGCGGCGGCCACGCTGGGAGTGGTTACGTTCTGGGGCGGGCTGGGCATCACCGCGGTGGCTGCCAGCCAAGGTTCCCACGGCGCGTGGTTGCCCGCGTCCGTTTGCACGTTGTTCTACGCTTGCACGGTGCTGCGCGGCTGCCAGCGCCGCGCGTTGATGCGAATCTATCTGCCCGAGCGGCAACGGCGTCTGGAGGCGGCCGCCTGGGTCGAGCTTTGGATGGGGCCGCTGGTGGGGCTGGCTCATTGGCTGAGCATCGTCAGCTCGTTGGCCGGCAGCGAGTTGCAGTGGCGCGGCGTCCGCTATCGCATCGATCGAGGCGGCCACATCGAGATCGTTGCGCGGGCCGCCCACGCAATGCCGCCCCCGCCCCTCGAGCGATCTGCGGCCCCGCGCCTTCAGCCCGTTCATTGCCATACCGGCGGTTCCTAAACAGCCGTGCGCGGTATTGTCGCCTTTCGCTCCGCGAAAGTAGCGCTACTTTCGCGAAGCGAAGGGAGACTTTAGGCAACCTCCGCTGTCTGCGCACGGCGATTTGGTCCGGATGATTCATCAGCCCGTGGAAGCCCGACCCGTAACGCGTCGGGCTTCCATGCCCCATGCGTTCGCGCGCATAGAGACGTGCATGAATAATCCGGGCTGGCGCGGCAGAATGCTCCGTCTGGCGCGGTAAAACGCAACTTGCCGCGCTTTGCCAGCCGAACTTCTTCGCATATGCGAGTTGTCTTGTGGGATACGCGGCGGCGCGATGTTGCTAAAGATTTCGCGGGCGGGTTCGGCGTGGGCCAATATCTAGGCCGCGGCGGACTGGCCGGTTGGGTGGTTCGCTGGGCATTTAAACGCGACCGCCGGCCCGTGGCGCTGGCCTTTGCCTATCTGGCGGCCATTTTTCGTCGCTTAGGTCACCAGGTCGAATACAGCGAAGACCAAGTGCCGCCGGGCGCCGACGTTTATGTCTTCCATCCCTCGCTGATCACACTCGATCTCGAACGCCAGGCAATCGAAGCCGCCCTGGCCCAATCGCCGCGGCCCAAGGTGCTGGTCACCGGCATTTTGGCCCACGCCCTGCCCGAAGCGTTTGCCGGTCTGAACGTCACTCTGGTGCGTGGCGAGGTCGAGCAACTGCTGTGGAAATTCGACGACGTGCTTTCCGCCGCGGGCGAACCCACCGAGAGCGACGGCCCGGTCACGGTCAACGTCGGCTCGGTGCGCGATCTCGACGCGCTGCCATTTCCCGATTGGTCGCTGTTCGAGCCGCGGCAGTTTCGCATTGCTTACGACTTCTGGCGATTTCCCACGGCCTATATTCAGCAGAGCCGGGGCTGTACGTTTTCGTGCAACTATTGCCCGTATATCGTCGTGGAAAAATCGACCCGCTTCCGCCAGCCCGAATTGGTGGCCGCGGAGATGCGGCACGGCATGGCCACGCACGGCTTTCGGTCGTTTAAGTTCCGCGATCCGCTGTTCGGCCTCGATCGTTCGCGCGTGTTTCAGTTGGCCGAAGCGATCGGGCGGTTGCCGCGGCCCGTGCAGTTTTCGATTGAGGGACGCATCGACCTGCTGCGGCCCGACGTGCTGAGCGAGCTGCGGCGCGTGGGGCTGACCAGCGTCACCGTGGGCATCGAAACGCCCGACGAGGGCACCTTGCGGTATTACAAGCGGGCGCCGATTAAAGATGATCGGCAACGCGAATTTGTCGCGCTGTGCCGCTCGCTGGGCATTCGCACCGTGGCCGGCTTTATGATCGGCTTTCCCGACGACACGCTCCGCTCGATCGATGCGGTGCTGAAATATGCCCGGCTGGTCAGCCCGACCTTTGCCAACTTCAACGTGGTGACGCCTTACCCCGGCACCGAGTTCTTCGAGGAAGTGCGCGAACAGATCGCCAGTTTCGACTTTACGCGGTACAACGTCTACACGCCGGTCATGAAATACCGGTATCTTTCGGCCGACGACGTGGCACGGGCACACGCCCGCTGTTTCATTGGCTATTATTTCCGTTCGCACTGGCTGGCCGACCACGCACGGCTGGTGTGGCCCTGGCTGAACCGCTGGCCGTTTGGCGGCCCGCAGCCGGCGGGCGACGCCCAGATCATCCGCGAGCGGCGCCCGCCCGCGAAGGCCGCTTGAGGGTGGCTGGTGGCTGGGGGGCTGGTGGCTGGGGGGCTGGTGGCTGGGGGCGCTGCCTTCCGTTTTTACTTTTGCATTTTACGTTTTGCATTTTGACTTCGCCTGAGCGGGGGAAAGTCAAAATGCAAAATGCAAAAGTCAAAACCGGGAAATGAGTCCTCTTCTCTGCACGCCCGCGTGGCGCCCGTTGCTGGCCCCGGCCCCGGAATTCAGCCCCGCCTTTGGCGATCCCGGTTCGCGTTCCTGACCGGCCCCTGAATCCCGAATCCTGACCCCAGAATCCTGACCCCAGAATCCTGACCCCCGACCCCCGAATCCTGACCTCCGGCCCCTGAGTCCCGGCCCCTTTTCTGTCCCCTGTTCCCTGTCCCCTGTTCCCTCACCACGTCTTTTTATTCCGTCTGCGCGCAAATTTCTTGCATTTGGCGCAATGGCAGCGGATAATCGGCTGCCTATACCTTACAGACCATCACGACGACCGTCGGGGCTGAATAGTCGGGGCAGAACAACCCTCATTCCCAGCCGCGCCACGCGCCTCATACGAGCGGCGTGCCGCAGCGGCAAGCTCGACGCATCGGTCGCGTCGACACGGGACCGTGAGCGGTTTTTAGGGGCAGAACTCATTCCATTCCTTCAGGGCGGGGACACTCACTCATGGCGAGCTGGTGGCAACCACGGCGCTTCGGACGCGAAGAATTCTTGCGGCGCGGCGAATCAGGGCAAGAGGCAGATCAACCACAGCGAAGAAAAAAGCGTCTCAAGCCGCTACGGCGCTCAGGCGCCCGCGTCTCGGCGCGCCGTATGGCGGGCAATCGCAACCCAACCATCGAGCGCATGGAAGACCGCCTGCTGCTCACCAGCGGCCCCACGCTGATCTCGATTCTGCCCAACGATGGCACGCTGCTGTTGCCTAACCAGACGCTGCACACCGATCCCACGCAGCTCACGTTTCGATTCCTGCTCAGCGCGAACGAAACGCTCGATCCGACGACTCTCGCCAACGGCATCCAGTTGACCCGCAGCGGCGACGACGGCTTCTTCGACGCCAACGACCGTGCGCCGGGGTACACGGGCAACGACGTCGTCGTCACGCCGGGATATATCGGCGTGGATCCGGCGCAGCCCAACCAGGTGGTGATGCGGTTTAGTACCCCGCTGCCTGACGATCTCTACCAGATCACGGTGGTTGGCTCGGGCCAGACGCCGCTGGCCGACGCCACAAAGACGGCCTTCAATGGCGGGAACGACTACACCCAAGATTTCCGCCTGCAGCTCGGTCCGCAGGTGCTCTCGGTGGTGCCCCAGCCGGTCTCGCGCCTCAGCGATGGCACGCTGCAGCCGGCCAATAACGAGATCGACGTCTACTTCAACGAACCGCTGCAAACGTTGCCGGGCGACGCCACGCACCTCGATCCCAGCCAGTTCAACCTGATCTATACGAAGAACACCGCCAACGCCAATGACGATGCGGTTTATGCGCCTACTTCGGTCCAATACGACGCCTTGAATAACCAAGCGAGGCTGATTTTCGCTAGCAGCCTCGATTCGTTGGCGGGCGTAGCAGGAGGCACCAATGGCGCCTTCCGCCTGCGCATCGGCAACACAAACATTCCGGTAACCAACCCCGACGTCATTGCCGGGAAAACGCTGGCGACGGATGGCACATTCACACATGCCACCGATCTGCCCGGTTCGACGCCGGGCGGATTGGCCGCTCCCTTGCCGGCCACGCAGCAGTCGGTGGTTTTCAGTGGCGACATCCGGCAGCAGTCGAACCTAAACGGGTTGGTGTTTCCCGGCGGCCTCGCTGATCCGGGCCACCGCGATATCCCGCTGGACGAGAATCACGTGGGCGGCGTCATCGCGGGCAGCGCCGCGACGTTCACCTACAGCTTCCCGGTGCATTATGGCAATGATCCAACCTCCGGCCAGCCGCTGTTCAATCAGATCAACGCCAACGAGAAGCAGACGGTCCGCGAGATCTTCCAGCTCTATAGCTATTACACGGGCCTCACTTTCATCGAGGACGATAGCAACAATGGCGAAAGCGCGGTCTCTGACTGGATCGTCGTCGGCGATCCGCGCGTGCTCGATCCAACTGTGCCCACGATCGGCGTTAGCTTGGGCGGCGGACAATCGACTCCCAGCCAGCCCCACTTCGGCGGGCTAGAAGCCATCGTCAACGGCAATACCAACTACGTGTCTACGCTCTATGGCGGCGACTTCATGAGCGTGGCGATGCACGAGATCGGTCACACGCTGGGACTTCCGCACGACGACGACGGCCCGCCCGACACCGTGATGAATGGCGGGGCCGAGGGCAACCAGGCCGGCGGAGGCGCACAAGGGCTGTTCCCGGGAATTGCCGACATCACCAACCTGAAATTCACATACGAGCCGACCAGCAACCAGATCGATCTCTATAAGTTCACCGTTGACAATACCGGTACGCTCAACGCCGAGACCCAGGCGCAGCGACTGGCCAGCGTAAGCCAGCTCAACACATTGCTGACGGTGTACGAAGAGTTCAACGATCTGGCGTTGCCGGCCAACGGCGCCCAGGCTCACGCGGGCGACACGTTCACGATCACGGCGACCACCAAGAGCGGCAGTGCGGGCACGCCGGTGACGTTCGTGTTTACCCAAAACAGCTCGGACATCAACCCCGCGACCGGAAGGCTCTATACCGACCCGACCAAGGCAGGGGTGCTGTTCAGCGCGACCGATACCGCGCAAGACCTGGCTGTTTCGATCGTCACGGCCATCGAAGGCCAGAATCTGAACGTCACGGCCACCATCGCCAACGGAGTGGTGCAGGTCGCCGGCCCGGCGACCGTGACGACCACCGGCCATATCGACCCAGTCACCGGCAACATCATCAGCACGGTTACGCAGTCACTGGCGCGGCAAGAGATTGCCCGCAACGATGATTATTTTGGCACCGATTCATTGGCCAGCCTGGCGGTGCAACCGGGCATCTATTACGTGGCGGTCACAGCCAGCGGTAACGATCAGTTTGACCCGAATGTGGCCAACAGCGGTTGGGGAGGGAACTCGCGGGGCCTCTACAGCCTGAGCCTCAGCTTCCAACCCACGCCTACGCAGCCCCTCACCAACCCGGGGCTTTCGCTTTATGTGCCGTCAGGCGGCGCCAGCGCATTCCCCTCGAGCGGCCAGGCCAACTACCCATACAGTTTCACGCTGACCGACGTCCGGCAGGGCACTTCGCCGCCCGCCCCCGTTACTGAGACGATCACGTTTTACAACGGCGCCACCGCGCCGGCGGATTCGCCGGGACACATCAATGTCCAACTGGCGGCCGGCGACACGCAACAGTCGGTCACGACCAATTTGGTAGGCAAGCTGCAGGCAGCTATTGCCGACGGTGGCTTCGACGCCACGCATTACACGATCAGCGACATCGGCAACGGCCGCATCGAGGTCGGCGGCGCGGCAACCGCTTCGCTGGTGGTCGATCCGAAAGCGATTGGCGATCCCAACGCCGTCGGCAATTTGACCGGTACGACCGGCGATCCGTTTCCCTTGGTGCTGTGGGGCACAACGGCCCGCGACCCGTTGGTGGGCAACTCGGCGCCCGACGGCTCGGGCGCGTACAACTTCTGGTTCAATGTGGGAACGACGGTGTACGTCGACAAGGCCGCGCCTTCGGGCGGCACCGGATCGGGCACTCTCGGGTCGGCCTCCAATCCGTACAATACCGTCCAGGCCGCGTTGAGCAACCCACAGATTGTCAGCGCGCCGACGAACGGGCAGGAAGTTAATCTACGCGTGGAGCCGAACGCGCACGCCACGCTCGCCATTGCGGCCGGGCAAAATGGCGTCGCCGTGGGCCAGACGTTCCAAGTGCAAGCCGGCCCTTATACGTTCCACTTCGAGTTCACTGCGAGCGGCAGCAACGGCGTACAGGTGTCGACCAGCGACACAAATTTGGCCGTCGTCATTGGCAATACGCCGAACCCGACCTCGGCCAACGTGGCCTTGGCGATTGAATTAGCCCTCAACAATGCGTCGATCACCTTACCCAGCGGACGCGTAGTCAGCCTCACCGCTCCCGACGGCGGCAATGTGACGGTGACGCACGGTATCGATGCGATGCCGAACACATCCGGAGTTATCGGCTATGACGGCAACTATTACTACGTCTACCTGTTCCAGGGCGCCCAGCCGATCACGGTCGTCAAGCAGACGACGCCCTTTAGCAAAAAGATTCCCGGCGTCACCCAGCCCACGATCAACAACAACAACCTGCCCTATCTGGTGGGCACCGATCAGTTCGGCAATGTGCTGCCTGACGACTCGCCGGCCAACTCCATCTTGCAGTTGCCCAAAGACACGGTGCTGATGGTCGACTCCGGCAGCGTGTTCAAGCTGCGGCAAGCGAACATCGAGGTGGGCAGCGCGGCGGTAAACATCGACCAAAGCCAGAGCGCCTTGCAGGTGCTGGGCGTCCCCGGCGCCCAGACGGTGTTCACTTCGTACAACGACGATACGGCGTCGCTGGGTGCTCCGCAAACTCACCCGGGCGTCGTTGCGGCGCCGGGCGATTGGGGTGGCCTGGTGTTCAACAACGACTCCGACCTGGAATCGCTGGGAGTCTTTTTGAACACGGTCGATGAGGCCACCATCGAATACGGCGGGGGGCGCGTGGTGGTCAATGGCGTGCCCAACAACTACGACTCGATTTATCTGGCTACAGCGCGGCCCGCCATCGCCAACGACTCGATCGTCAACGGCGCCGGGGCCGCGGTTTCGGCCAATCCCGATAGCTTCCAGACCACCCACTTCACGGGCGATCTGGCGATCACCGTCACGAGCGTGCCAGCCGGCGTCAATGGCTATACGTTCACCATCGACGGCACGACGTTCGAGTTCACCAGCAACGGTGTTTTGAGCGGCCCGAGCAATGTTGCCATAGGGTTCTCCACCGGCATGACCACCGCGCAGTTGGCCGCGGCAGCGACCGAGGTGATCAATGCCACGTTGTATGGTTCGGCGGTCGATCGCGCCGAAGTGATCGGCGATATGCTCACTCTGCCCGGCAACCATGCGTTTATTCGTGGCAGCGCCCCGCTAATGACCGCCGGCGCTGGTCCCGCTGGCAGCGATATCTATGCGACTGATTTCCAGCGATTCGGCCCCGACATACACGGCAATGTGCTGACCACAGGCGTCTCAGCCGCGGCGGCGGTGTTCGACCCCAATAGCGCCGGCAAGCAGATCGGCGTGACCTACACCGGCCTTTCGCAGGACACGGTCAACGGCATCCTGGTGCGCATCAACACTAAGGCCGGCGCCTCAATCGACACGCTTGACGTGTCGGCGGCATTTGCGGCCACCGACATACCGTACGTGTTGCAAGAGAACCTGATCATCACGGGGAACACCGGCGGCGACACACAGACGACCGTGAACGGAACGCTGGTCCCGACGGCGCGGATCGCCGGCCAATTGTTGGTCGAGCCGGGCGTGCTAGTCAAGCTGGGCGGCTCGCGCATTGAGGCGCAGCCGGGCGCCAACGTGATCGCGGAAGGCACCGCTCCCGATCCGATCGTGTTCACCTCGATCAACGACGCGCGTTATGGCGGGGGCGGCACCTTCGACACGGCCAACAGCGGCGCCACCGTCAAGCCCAAGGCGGGCGACTGGGCGGGCTTTTATTTCTGGCCCACCAGCAGCGGCAGCATCGACCATTCGCTGATTACGTTTGGCGGCGGCGGCTCCGCCATCGAAGGTGGTTTCGCCAGCTTCGACGCGGTCGAAATTCACCAAGCCAAGGTCCGCATCGCCGACAGCACGTTGGAAGACAATGCCAATGGCGCGGGCACGCCCAACGGCGACCGGAACGGTCGCTTGTTCAACGACGCCGCGACGATCTTCGTGCTGGGCGCCCAGCCGGTAATTGTGAACAACGTGATTCAGAACAACGCCGGCGCGGCCATCAGCAGCGATGTCGACTCGCTGAATTCCGACCAGGTGCCTGACTGGGGCCGCGGCACGGGTCCCGTGAGCCGCCTCAGTCAGTTTGACGACAACTATGGCCCACTGGTGCGGCTGAACCAGATCGGCAACAACGGCATCAACGGCATGGTGGTGCGCGGCGGCACGCTGGAGACGTCGAGCATCTGGGACGACACCGACGTTGTCCACGTGGTCCAAGGCACGGTCACCGTGCCCAACTTCGCCAGCGTGGGCGGGCTGCGCATCGAGTCGAGCGCCACGCAGAGCTTGGTGATCAAGATGGAACAAGGGGCGGGCTTCGATGCCAGTGGCACACCCGGCGACATCAGCGACCGTATTGGCGGCGAGATTCAAATCCTCGGCACGCCGAACCACCCGGTGAAAATCACCTCGATAAAGGACGACACGGTCGGCGCCGGGCTCACGCCCAGCGAGCAAGCCGACAACGACACCAACGGCGATGGCAGTGCCAGCACGCCCTTGCCCGGCGACTGGAATAGCGTGCTGATCGATCAATACTCAAACGATCGCAACGTGGCGATGATTAATCAGTCGACCGCCGGCGCCACACCCGCCACGGCGCAGTCGCTGGGCCAACTCGCTCCAAATCAGCAGAGCGGCGACGACACCTTGCGGCTAGGTTTCCAGGTGAATGGCGATCTGAGCACACCCCAACAGGTCGCCACATACACGTTCCAAGGCACGGCAGGCACGCAGACCTTCATCAGCGTCACCAATACGTCGCCGGCGCTCGACGCCGTGGTCGAACTGGTCGACGCCAACGGCAACGTGCTGGCCCGTAGCGACCAAGCCGATGCCGAACAGCAAGACGCGATTGACAATGGCGACCCGATGCAATCCGGGCCGCTATTGAGCCGCTTGTTGCCAGGCAATCTGGCGCAGCCCCTGCAGGACACCAATACCGCGGCCGAGGGTCTTGGCGCGTTTTTTACGCCGAACTTTAACTCGATGGGCTTGGAAAACTTTTGGTCGACCAATCCCTACGACCCCGGCATGCGGGTCGTCTTGCCCGGCGCGGCCGGCGCTACGAACAACTACTATGTGCGGGTCTACGCCAAGGGGCCATCGGGTCCGCCGCCCACGACCAGCACGGCGGGCGTCGGCGTTTCGTCGCCCACGCTGGGCCCTCTCGCACCCAGCCCAACGGGCGGCGGGCTGCTCAGCGGCACGTACTATTACGAAGTCACGGCCACCACCACTACCGGCGAGACGACGCCTAGTGGCCCCTTGTCGGCGACGGTTGCCGGACCCACCGCCTCAGTCCAATTGAGCTGGAGCCCGGTCAACGGGGCGACCGGCTACAAAATCTACCGCAGCAGTTTGCCTTTCGGCACGCTATCGAATCAGAATTACGACCTGGTGGCCGTAGTGCCCGGTCAGAGCAATAACACGTTCATCGACACGGGCGTCAACCTGAGCTATCTGCCCGACTCGGCGACGCCCGGCGCGGTGAGCCACGGTTTGGCGGGCGGCGCGTACGAGCTGCAGGTCCGCTTGCAGCAGATGGTCGAGGTGCCAGGCAGCACCGTGCAAAACGCCGACATCCGCTTTGCCACCAACGGCATCGACGTCGAGGGGCAGCCGGGCCACTCGCCGTTGATCGCCAACACCAGCGTCGGTTCGGGCGTCGACACCACGCAGCCAGGTTCGAACCTGGGCATCGGTGTGCCCGCTCAGAATTTGGGCGATTTGCTCACCAGCGACACCAGTTCGCTCAACGCGGCCGGCTATCTGTCGAACCTCGACGCGGTGCAGTGGTATAAGTTCAATCTCACCTATGCCCAGATTCAGTCGATCGGCGGCTTCACCAACGGCGCCAAAACGTGGTCCACCGTGTTCGACGTGGGCTATGCCGACGGCCTCACGCGACCCGACACCGAGATCGACGTCTACGATTCGAAAGGCAACCTGATTTATGTCGGTCGCGACTCGAACGTGGCCGACCAGCAGCCACCCCCAGCGGCCACTGGCCTGGGTGGCGATGCGGCCAACCTCAGCCACAGCAGCTTTGGTCAAAACGACCCGTACATCGGCCCCGTTCAGATGGCGGTGGGCGCCGCGCAAACCTATTATGTGGCCGTTCATTCCAGCGCCGTGCTACCCAGCGCACTCGACGCCACGTTTAGCGGCAGTGCCACCGATTACCTCGTTCGTCTCGAGCCGGTCGATTCGCTCAACCGCGTGGTCGAAGACCACATCGGCACTCAGGGTGGCTCATCAGCGCAAGATCCCAATACGCTGACGCCGCTGTTTGGCAACACCACCGGGGCCAGCGGCGCGATGAACCCCGCCGGCGCCTACACGGTTGACAACACCGGGGCCAAGATCAGCACGACCGGCTATCAGCAGCTCGATAGCTACGCCACGCCCTTCAACCTGGCCGACACAGTGCTGTACGTCACCGGCACCGGCACCGACGGAACCACGCACCTCTTTACGTACAACCCGTTCACCGGCATCGTTGAAACGGATCAAGGGTCGATAGCCAACCAAAGCTCCTCAGGTTTCGGCATGAACGCCATTGCGATGCGCAACGACGGTCAGCTTTATGGCATGGAAACCGGCACGGGTGACGGGAACACAAACCTGGTCCAAATCAACACAGGCACTCCGAGCTTGAGCACCATCGCCGGGAATGCGGCGATCGCCACCTTCTATTACCCGCCCCCGAATGCCAGTTGGAGTCCCGCCGACGCCGGCGTTCAGTTCGACGCCATGACGTTCGTGCAGAGCCAAGGCAACAGCAAGGTCACCGAACCCACCGGGACGAACGACCGGTTGCTGTTTGCCATCGGCCACCGTGATCCTCGGTCGGGCAGCCCCTTCAATGGCGACCTAGTCTCGCCGCAGCCGAACATGCTGTATGAGTTAAACGCCAACACCGGGAACTCATCGGGGTTCGTAATCCCCAGCGCGAAGGATATTTCCGAAAATCCGCTTCCCACTTCGCCCACGTCGTTCTCGACGAGTCCGATTGTCTACGTCACCAACGCCACCGACCTCAAGGGCAATGTCGCCAACGACATCGTTGATAGCACGTGGTGGGGACCGGGCGCCGTCGCAAGGGGCGACGGCACGAACATCAATCAGCCGCCCAGTGCCAACACGGCGACCCTACCCGCGCCGCTGCAAGGCATTCCGTCGGCCACCAGCGGCGGCTTACTACCAGTCGGGACCTATTACTACAAGGTCACCGGCACGAATGCCGTCGGCGAGACGGTCGGCAGCAACGAACAGCTTGTCGACACGGCGGCGCCCCTCCAAAGCCTGCCGGTTCCTAGCGCCACGGGCGGCACCTTGGGCGGCGCCACCACGACTACCTACTACTACGTGGTTACCGCCCTAACCGACGCAGGTGAAACGAGCGCCGTGACTGCTTTAGGAACGACCAATGAGCAGCCGGTCACGGTCACCGGCCCCACTGGCAGTGCGGCCCTAAGTTGGTCTCAGCAGCCCGGCGCCTTGGGTTACAAAATCTACCGGGGCACCTCGGCCGGCGGGGAGAACTTTCTCGTCGGCACGGTGATTGGGGGCGGGGTGACCGCCTTCACCGACACCGGCGCGCAGGCGGCGTTGCAATCGCCCAGCACTTCCGCGGTTGCCGCAGTGACGCTCAATTGGGCGCGCGTGGCCGGCGCCACCGGCTACAACGTCTACCGGGGTACGTCTCCCAGCGGCACGCCGCTTGGCGGCGAGAATGTGCTATTGAACCCGGCGGGGCCCTTGTCAGCGACTGCAACAAGCTTTATCGACTCAGGCGCGGCGACCTCGGCTTTATCTCCCCCGACCACGAACGGCGCGAGAATCTCGGCGCCCACGTTAACTGGACTGACCCCTGCGGCAGCCGGCGGTTCGCTCACTACCAACACCTACGACTACGTGGTAACGGCCAACACTCCCAATGGCGAGACGTTGGCGAGCAACTCGCTTCCCCCCGTGGTCGTCGCCGGGCCGAACGGCGAGGTAACCGTCAAGTGGAACGGCGTCGCCGGCGCAACCAGTTATAATGTTTATCGCGGCACGTCGCCCGGTGCGGAAAACTACATGGTGGGTACCGTGCCAGCGTCATATGACGCCAGCGGCGACGCGCTATCCGGCAGTTTTGTCGATACTTTCAACGGGCCGACGCGGGTTACCGTCACCCCCAAGTTCGGCCCTCCCACGACGTTCGAGATGGACAGCGGTCCGGAGATTGACTTCTACAACGATCCGAACACCTTCAACACCACCAACAACGCGGGCGGAACGGGTCTGACGGTTGCCAACGGCGGCGGAGCGGTCATGACCACCGCCGCCAACTTCCGTGCTGGCGAGACGTTCCAGTTGCAAGATCCCGTAACCGGTGCGGCCAAGACCTTCTTCTTCCAGAACACCGGTTCCGTGCTGCCGTTCTTCGCTGCCAACGGCGTCAGCGCAGGCGGCGCCAATACCGTCCACGAGCACGAATACTTCACGCTCACCGGCAGCAAGGGGACCGCCACCTTCGAGTTCGTGTTTGGCGGCGACCCGACATTTCAGGCAGGGGCGATACCGATCCGAGTTACCGCAGGACAAACCGTCGACGGCGTGGTCGGCGACATCGCCTTGGCGATCAACGGCAGCGGCATCAATGTGACCGCAGCCCAGCCGCAATTGGGCGACAACCGCATCGAGCTGACAGGGCTGTCCGTCAATGGCAACAACTTCATATTCGCCCCCAACGAGTTTCCTTACGGTTTAGCGCCGGCGCTAGCGACGCCGGGTGGCGACGTAGCCATCAACTTTTCGGAGGCCGATTCACTTCCTACGCTCGAATCGGAAATCGCCAGTGCGGTCAACGGAGCGTTCGGTGGAGACATTACGGCCACGACCAGCAATGATCTAAGCTTCATCAATTCGAGCGGCAAGCCTCAGTCCTACGGGTCGCGAATGGCTTTCCTGGTGACCGACACGACCCACGGGGCACTCGACGCCAAGCCCGAGTTGACCTCGCCCACCGCCCTGACGTCTGGCATGGTCGACCCGCTCAGCGATCCCGGCAGCACGGGGCAGGCGACTGGCTTCACATACGTCGTGGGCAGCGACAACGGCGTAAACTGGTATCAAACCGGCGCCGTGTCAAACGCGAACGACGTTCGCGTTCCCTTCCACCTCAACGACCCCGCCGACTTCGCCGAGTTGCCGGCCCCGCTGGGCGCCTCCTTGAGCGGCGTCGACGGCGAACTGCGGACCGCCATCAATAGCGTGTTTCGAGGCATGGCGTCGCTCGCAAGCGATGCGCCGGCTTTCACTAAGTTTGGAGTCCAATTATCAAACACCGTGAGCAGCGGCGACTCGACGACCCTGCCTTTCACGATACCGCCCGGCACCGGCGGCAATGGTGGAAACATCACGGGGCTGGCGGCGATCGCTGACGGCACCAGCACGCCACCGCTGTACGCCGTAACGGATCAGGGGAGCTTATACCAGATCAACTACAACACGCCGAATTCACCGGGGCGCTATAATCCCGTCGACGCTTCGCTCACCTTTATCGCGAACCTTGTCGATCCGACGACAGGCCAGCCGATCGCCTTCCACGGGTTGACCGTCGGCCCGCCGGACGTGGAAAACGGCGCCTATGCGAAGCTGCTGTTTGGCACGAGTGAGTCGGGCGTGCTCTACGCCTTCGACCCCGCCGGGCCGGTCGTCAACGGCGACCTTGCCATGGCGCCGGTCTTCCACGATCCGACCGTAGCCGACGCCACCGAGCGACAGGGTTACATCAAATTGGCGGGCGTTTTGGGTGGTAACACGTTTGGTACGGCCGCAGGCGAGTCGCTGAACCTCTACAACAACGTCAGCCTGGCGTTCTCGACGCTCGACTACAATCTGTGGCATGTTACCAGCACCAACCAAGACCCGAACCAGGGCATCAACGTCGCACCCGACCAGAGCCGCAACGCGCTATCGCCCAACAAGCCGCCAGCCGCAGCCAATAGCTTTTACTTCGGGCTGGAGGCGCACGGCGACACCGCCAACACGCCCCAGAACGCACTGCCCATCGACTCGACGTATTACAAAACCGCCACCTACGACGGTGGTAACGCGCCATATAACAGCTATGACGTTCCTGGCGGAGCGTATGGCTCGTTGACCACGAATGCGTTCAGCCTGAGCGGTTACAACGCGGGCGAAAAACCGACGCTCTATTTCGACTATTTTCTCGATGCCGGAGGTAATTATGCGGTGAAGAACACCGCGCCGCAGCCCTACAGCGCGGCGCGGGTGTTTGTTTCGCCCGACGGCGGCCAGACCTGGCAGCTTTTGGCGACCAACAACACGGTGCTGGCCGACGCGCCGAAGGACGGACCTGGGGGCGCCAAAATACTCGATAAAACCACGCAGATGCCGTCCTACGTCAGCACGTCGGAAGACACTGGCTCGGGCGACCCCCGGCAGCAGGTGCAGCCGCTGTGGGACTCGGTGTCGACCAGCACCGGCTGGCGCCAGGCGCGCATCGACCTGAGCAACTATGTAGGCGATACGAATCTGGAGCTGCGCTTCGACTTCAGTAGTTCGGGCAGTACTTACAACCCCTCCAGCCCCGGCAATTACATTCAGGGCAAAGAAAACAAGGGCGCCGACCCCGATTCGCTCGCTTATGACAACTCATTCGGGGCCAACTTCGACGACGGCGCACAGCCGAACAACCGCGCCGGCATCGGACAGAATCTGAACCACGCGGGCTGGTACGTGGATGATATCATCGTCGGCTTCGCCGGGCAGGGCGAAATGGTCACTAATGCCGCGCAACTTGGCGGCAACGCGAACACCGGGTACTTCCCAGTGCCGCAAAACCCCGATGCGGCTGCCGTCAAGCAGATTCTCAGTGGGCCGTATGAGTTGGAAATCCGTCGCGGCGCCGAGTTTGGCGAGAATGTCAACAATGTCATTTCCGACATCGGCCTGTACCAATCGTTCAGCATCAACGACCGGCTCGATTCGTCGTTCTCGTTGAACACTGATTTCAGCGAGACTCCCACGGGCGCCAACGCCACCATCACGCCGAGCCTGGTTAGCTTTGCCTTTGGGGCCGGCACCACCGACAGCCCGACGTTGATTCGCACGCTCGATGGCCAGGGCGAGCTGACGCTGTCAATGAATGTACAGATGACGGCAGACCCCAAGATCACGAACTTGTCGGTTGCGCCGCAATTCACAGTGAGCATTCCCCAGCTCAGCGGCGCTCTTGGCTTCTTGCAAACGATCACGGGCAACCGCGCCTACGGCGCCAATCCGGCCGCCGGCCAGCCGCAGGGACAAATCGTCACGGCCAGTTACACACTCTCCGCCGCTCAGATGGCGGCCTTGACTGACCTGGGCGGTTTTACCGTCAAGGTATCGGCCGACCAGAACGTCGAAGATGAGGCGGGCCATCTGGGCATTGTGTCCGCTTCGGCCACACTCGACTACATGCCACTGGCCGAACACCAGCAGTTCATGATCGACGATGGCAAGAACAAGCTCGCATTCGAATTTGTGCGCCAGGGCGATGCTGCCGCGACCGGTAACGTGGCAATCCAGTACGCACCACCGGTCGGCGCCAATCTATTGAAGGCGGTCACGCTGCCGCAGCAGATGGCCACTGCCATCAAGATGGCGATCAACTCGGTATTCAACGTGAACACGTTCAACGTCTCGGCAGGCGAGACCGGCAGCAGCGATAACAACTCGGCCGGCCTGATCGATCTATTCGGCGCCCAGAACGTGACCAACGGCGGCCCCGCGCAAACGCCGTTGCAGATTCCGCGGTATGCTGTTGCAGGCCCAACCGACAATCGCTATTTCGGCGGTTATTTTGGATCGCCGCAGATCTTTTTCCCGACGGGCGAACCGGAAAACAGCTTCCTCACGCAGTACGACGTGGGCCTGACCGACCAGTTCACGCCCAATTTTGGCGGCACTACGATGCCGCGCCCGCAAGGCGCGGTGATTCTCTACGGCAACCAGATCAGCAATTCGCAGGACAGCGGCATTCTAGTTGAGGCGTCGCCGCGCGGCCAGTTGATTGGACCGCAAGTGATCTTCAGCGGCGGTGGTGGCAGCGGCGCCCAAGGTACCGCCACCGTCAACCAACTCGGCCAGGTCACCGGTATTGTCATCACCAACGGCGGCAGCGGCTACACCTCGCCGCCCGTGGTGTCGGTGTCGGGCGGCGGCCACGGCGCGGCGCTGGGCGTGCCGGCGATCAACAATGGCGCGATCGCCAGCGTGCCCGTCGTCAGCGGCGGCGCCAATTACTTGCCGGGCGACAACAACGCCAGCTACCCGCATCAGGGCGCGCTCATCAACGGGCCGACGCTCGACAACGGCCTGCTGGCGCCGGGCGTGACGATCATCAATAACCTGATCTACGGCGTCAGTGCCACCGGCTCGGGCATCTCGTTCAATGGCGATCCTGACCAGTCGAACAGCACGGCCGCGGTGCCGTTCGGTCGGATCGTGAATAACACGATTTATGGCGGTTATACAACGGTGGTCAACAAGACCACTTTGCCAGTGGGGATTGGCATCAACGTGGCCAACAATGCCAGCCCCACGATGCTCAACAACATCGTTGCCAACCTCGACACCGGCATCAACGTCGACGGTTCGTCGAACGGACTGGCGTCGCAGCCGGTGCTGGGTGAGAACCTGTTCCAGAACGACACGACCAACAGCACCAGTAACGCAGGCGTGGGCAGCTTCGCGCTGACCCTGGCATCAGGCGCTCCGTTGTTCCTCAACCCCACGACCGATCCCGGCACGGCCAATTTCTATCTTAAAGAATTCTCGCAGGCCATCGACAGCTCGATCAACAGCCTGCAAGACCGGGCCGAGATGACGGCGGTTACCGGGCCGTTGGGCATCGCCCCCTCGCCGATCATCGCGCCGGCCGTCGATCTGTATGGGCAGTTGCGCGTACCCGACAACCTGGTTTCGCCCTTCCCCGGTTTGGGACAGAACGTGTTCATTGACCGCGGGGCGATCGAACGCGTCGATAATCCGTCGGTCGGTCTCACCGCGGCGCTGCTGACCCCCGGCGACAATGGTCCCGGCGATCTCAATCCATCGAGCAACACGGTTTTCATCCGCAACCAACTGTTGAAAGAGTTCACTATCGAATTCAGCGACGGCACGGGGCCGGGCGTGTATGACGCCAGCGTGCTTGCCAGCCGGCTGGAAGTGGTCGAAGACGGCCGACTGCTCACGCCGGGCGTCGATTACTTTTTCGATTACGACAACAACAACCACATCATCCACCTGGTGGCGGCCAGCGGCGTGTGGCTCAACGGCCATCAATACGACATCTACCTGAGCAACGGCAACAATAGCGGCGCCTTCGATCCATACAACCCGACCTCCATGCCGGGGGCAGTGACCGACCTGGCCGGCAACAACTTGCAGGCCAACGAAGCCAGCGGTTTCACGCACTTCCGGCTCGATCTGGCAAACACCGCCAACAGCCCCCCGCTGGTTAATCTGCCGACGACCGCGCAAGTCGATGCGGCTTACGACGCCACGCTGCCAGCCGGCGCGCCGCTGCCCACTTCAGGATCGATTTACGAGCACACCTCGGTAACCTACAGTGCCGCGGGCGGCGATCCGATCACCATCTACGACGTCGACGCCAACGGCGGCCAAGAGACGGTGACGCTGACGGTGAATACCGGCACGCTCACGCTGAATCCTCTCGCCAAGTCGGCATTCGAGGCGGCGGGCTATGCTGACACCGGCAACGGCACCGACACGCTAACGCTCACCGCTCCCTTGGGCGACACGCACACGGTGCCGGTCACCGAGGGCATCGTGGCGGCGCTCGATGGGTTGACCTTCTCGCCCGACAGCACGCCGACCCTGCAAGACAACAATTTCCCGCAGGACGCGTTGAACGGCGCGGCGACGCTGACGGTTACGGTCAACGATCAGGGGCATTCGCCGCCGCCGGTTCAGAGCACCACCGTCACTACGTCAGTCAACGTGATCGCCGTCAACGATCCGCCGGCCGACAACGTGCCGGCCTCGAGCGACGGCACGACCGTTCCGCTGCCAGGCCCCATTCCCACGGGCGAAGACGTGCCAGTGGTGTTCAACGGCACGCCCACGGCTGCCGACCCACTGGCGCGCGCGCTCACCGTTACGGTCAGCGATCCCGACATCGCCGCCACCGGGCCAGATTACAACAATCCCAATTTCCTGTTCGAGGAGAAGGTAACGCTTTCTCCAGCCGCGGCAGGCAGCTTGATGCTGGGCGACACATCGGGCCTGACCACCGCCACCGGCAACGGCACCGCCAGTATCGACATAACCGGCAGCCTGGCCGCCATCAACATCGCACTGGCTGGCTTAAAGTTCACGGAGGCGAGGGAGTACGCCGGCGCCGCCACGATTATGTTGACCACCCACGACAACGGCAACATCGGTGTCGCACCTGCGCCGTCCTACCTGGCGCCGCCGCAGTCGCAGACCGGCACTAACGCGATTTATATCAATGTCGTGCCCGATAACGATTATCCCAGGTTCCCAGCCACCGGTGCTCCCCAAGATTTGTCGTTCACGTCCATCCCGGAGGACACCAATACCACGAACGATACGCCGACATCGGTGGCCACAATGCTCCAATCGCTGCCGGCGGCCGACGGCGGCACGGGCAGCAAGAGCGACGTAATCACCCTACACGCCACGGAAGCCGTGGCGGCGCAGTCGTATGGTATCGCGGTGATCGGTGCGGGGCCTCCCGCCGATGGCACGTGGCAGTACTCGCTCGATGGCGGCACGATGTGGAGCAGCCTGATGAGCGCGTCGGCCACCAGCCCAGTGTTGCTCGATCAGAGCGACCTGGTCGAGTTCATCCCGGCGGCCGAATTTCGCAGCACCGGCACAGGTGCGCAGCCGGCGCCGACGCTGCAATTCCTCGCCTGGGACCAGACCTATGATTTTGCCACCGGCGGCGTCGATCAGCCCGGTCCGCTCAACGTCGACTTGACACAAGCGGCGAACACCGGCGGCACCACGCCTTTCAGTCCGTACAGTGCCACAGCCACGCCACCGCAGATTGCCACCGCTTCGATCCAGGTGACCGCCGTTAACGACGCGCCCACGCTGCTGAAGACCAGCGGCATGGGAATCACGGTCAATGAAGACGCGGGGTTGCCCGACCAGATACCGGGAACGAATGATAATCCGGGCACGAAGGTCATCGATATGCTCGATTCGGCATCGGCGAATCCGGCGGGACCGCCCAGCGACGTCATTGGTCTGGCGGCGCCGGGCGCCGCGTATGGCATCGCGGTGGTCGGAATCGACGGCATGGGCGGCGGCACTTGGAACTACTCGATCGATGGCGGCGCCACCTTCAATCCGATTCCAGCAAACACCAGCGTCAGCTCGGCGCTGTTGCTCGGCCCGAACGACCTGCTGAAATTTCAGCCCATCGAGGAGTTCAATACCCGCACGCTGCCCAAGCCCACGCTTTCGTTCGTCGCCTGGGACGGCACCGATGACCCGTCATGGCTGGGCCGCGCGAACACCGACGGATCGATCGGGGTCGATCTCACGCTGGCCAACGGCACCGGTCTGAGCACACCCTATAGCCAGATCGCTTTCAGTGGCACGCCGCCGGCGCCCTCGGCCAGCGACATTGCCACGGCCACCGTCACGGTCACGCCCGACGACGACGCGCCGGTGATCAACCCCACCACCGTCACGCTGCCGGCGATGAACGAAGACGCGGGCCAGCCGGGCGAACCGGCCAACAGTGGTTTTCTCATCAGCGCGGCGTTGGGATCAGCAATCTCTTTGCCGGCCGCAGACACCGACGCCAACGCGAAATTGGGCATCGCAGTGACGAGTGTCGATTCGACCAACGGCAGTTGGCAGGTGTCGTTCGACGGCGGCAAAAACTGGCCGTTGACGATCGACCCGGCCACCACCGCCTCGACCGCGCTGCTGTTGGACGGCGGCGATTCGCTGCGTTTCTTGCCGAATCGGGAATTCAGCGGCACCGGCGCCGCCGCGCCGAAAATGACGTTCGTGGCCTGGGACCAGACGTTCGATGCTTTCACCGGCACGAACGATCTGCCCACGACCATCAACGGCGGCGTGGTCGTGACGAGCACGGCCGATCTTACCCAGACAGGCGTCGGCGACAGCACGCCCTTCAGCGCGCAGACGGCCACCGCCAGCCTGGATGTGATGCCCGCCAACGACGCGCCGATCTTGACCACCAGCGCGATCACGTTGACCGCCATTCCAGAAGACTCGGGAAGCAACGTTCCGGGTGAGCCGACAGATCCGGGCTTCCAGATTTCAGGCACCACGACGAGCGGCCCGGACAACACGGCCAACGGCCTGAAGAACTTCATTACGGTTAAGGCGGACGACGGCAAACTGGGCGTGGCCATCACCGGCGCCACCGGGGCGAGCATCGGCAAGTGGCAGTATTCGCTCGATGGCACGAGTTGGACCGACTTCCCGGCGGTGTCCGACAGCGCGGCGCTGCTGTTGGACGGCGGCGATTTCATCCGCTTCTTGCCCAAGCCCGAAATGACCGGCACGGGCGCCAGCGCGCCCAAGTTGACCTTCCGCGCTTGGGACCAGACGTACGATCTGCTCACCAGTGGTTTTGACCAAGCGTCGGCCGCCGCGGCGCCTTCGACGATCGACCTGACCAACCTGGCCAGCGACACCAGCGGTTCGTCGCCGTTCAGCGCCACGACGGCCACGGCCAGCCTCGATGTCAACGTGACCGTCGACTTCCCAACGCTGAACGTCACCAGCGGGCTTTCGTTCACCGCGATTGATGAAGACGCCACCGGCAATCCTGGCAGCACCGTAATGTCGATGTTGCAGTCGCTGGTGGGCGGCACCGGCTCCGCGAGCGACGTGATTAACTTGCGGACTGCCGGCGAGGGCGGCAAGTATGGCATCGGCGTGACGGGCGCCACACAGACGGCCAACGGCGCCTGGCAATACTCGACCGACGGGGTGAAATGGCAGCCGTTCCCGGCCAACCTATCGACCGCCGCGGCGCTGCTGCTCGATCCGAGCGAGCTGGTGCGGTTTGTGCCGAATATCAATTTCAACTCGAACGCGGCGAATCAGAGCATTTGGGGCGGCGATCCCGCCCTGTCGTTTGTCGCCTGGGACGAAACGTTCGACGGTCCGACCGGCGGGTTCGATCCGCCGTCGCTGTTCGGGGCGCCCAGTCAGGTGGATATCACGGCGCCCGGCGCCACCGGGGGCAGCGGACCTTTCAGTTCTCCGGCCACGCCAGCCACCGCCACGCTTGCGGTCAAGGCGGTCGACGACGCGCCGGCGATCCATGTGGGCACGCCCGGCTTCACCGTGAGCGAAGTTGTCAATGTTGGCGATACGAGCCCGAACGTCACCATCAGCGGCCTGAGCGTCAGCGACCTCGATGCCAGCGAGGCCGCCGCTGGTGCAAACACCACCGAAAAGCTCACCGTCAGCATTCCGGCCGGCGCGGGCACGCTCTCGCTGGGCGGCCAGACCGCGGCGACGATCAGCATCACTGATACGCTGGCCAACCTGAACGCCGACCTGGCGGGCTTGATCTTCACGCCGGCCATCGAATCGGCCGAGCTCAGCCCGGTGACGCTCAGCATCGCCCTGGACGACCTGGGCAACTTTGGCGCGCTGCCGCTGGGGCAAACGTCGCTCACCGCTCAGGCTTCCGTCTCGATCACCATTACCAAGATCCATCATGCTCCGCAGTTGTTGGCTTCGCCCGCCGCGCAGCAAATCCTCGAATCGTTGCCGAGTCGGACTCCGGCCGCTGATCCTGGTGTGCAGATCGCGTCGCTGCTGTCGACTCCGCCGGCCCAGATCGTCTTCGACACCGACGAGAACGCCCAATTTGGCATTGCCGTGACCGGCGTCACGCTCGGCTACCCGCTAACGGGCGTGTGGCAGTACTCGCCCGATGGCGGAGCCAACAATGACTGGACGAATTTTCCCGCCGTTTCGGCCAAGAGTGCCCTTGTGCTGCCCGGCAGCTATACGGTTCGTTTCCTAGCCGACGCGGGTACGGCGGGCAACGCCACCTTGCAGTTCAAGGCCTGGGACCAGACGGATGGACTTGCCCCGGCCAGCACGATTGATCTGACCAGCGCCGGCGCCACCGGAGGCGCCACGGCCTACAGCGCCGCCTCGGGTACGATCAAGTGGGATGTGCTGCTCGTCAATCAGCCGCCCACCTTCGCCGTGCCGGCCAGCGAGACCACGCTGGAAAACAACACCGTGCCGGGCAGCGGCGGCAAGGCGGGCGGCAGTGACCCAGGCCCCGACGTCATCCGCGGCTTCGCCTCGGCGATCTTCGCCGGGCAGCGCATTGAGGATGACCCGACCTCGCCCTTCTACCAACTGGTGAACTTTAAGGTCACCGTGACGAACAACGCCGTCACGCCCAGCACCAGCTCGCTGTTCAGCGTCGCGCCGTATGTCGTCGGCACCGATCCGAAGGATCTCGAGCTGGCGAAATTCCCCGCGCTCAACCTGCAGCCGGGCGACCTGGTGTATGCCTTAAGTCCCGATGTCTTCGGCAGCACCACGCTCAGCATTGTTGCCACCGACAGCGGTGACACGGCCAACGGCGGTAATAACACATCGAGCACGCTCACGGTGCCGTTCACCGTCACCGAGATCAACGACCCGCCGACCATCGATCCCGTGGCGCCGGTCACCATGCTGGAAAACGCCGCGGCCAAGACGATCAACTTGACCGGCATCAGCACCGGCCTGAACGAACCGACGCAGTCGATCGTCAGCATCACCGCGACTTCGGACAACCCCACGCTGCTGCCGAACCCCACGATCAGCTACACCAACCCCGCGGCCGGCGGTACGCTGACGTTGCAGCCCAAGGCCTTCCGCTCGGGCACGGCCAACGTCACCATCACCGTCACGGATAATGGCGATAAGACCAACGGCGGAACCAACACGTTCTCAGAGACGTTCCCGGTCACGGTGCTGTTTGTCAACGACGCGCCGAGCTTTGTGGTGGGCGCCTCGCAGACGGTCAACGAAGATTCGCCAACTCAAACCGTATCCAACTTCGCCACCAGCATCAGCCCGGGGCGCAGCCAAGACGCGATCGAGCAAAATCAGAAGTTGACGTTCCAGATTTCGACGAGCAACAACAACCTGTTCTCGTCGCTGCCGCAGATCGACTCCGCCGGCACGCTGACGTACACTCTGGCGCCTAACCAAAGCGGCTCTGCCACGGTGTTTGTCACGCTGCACGACGATGGCGGCACGGCCAACGGCGGCGTCGATACTTCGCCGCTGCAGCAGTTCAAGATCAATGTGAACTTCGTCAACGACGCACCGTCATTCGCTCACGCGGCGCCGGTGCCGGCGGTGAATGAGGACGCCGGGCCGCAGATCTTCCAGTGGGCCACAAATATCAGCCCCAGCGGCATCTTCCCCGCCGAGGCCAACGAATCGAACCAGGTGGTGAACTTCCAGATTGTCAGCAACGACAATTCTGGACTCTTCCAGTCGGCACCATTCATCTCGCCCGCGGGAGTCTTGACGTATACTCCCGCACCCAATACGGACGGCGTCGCCAATATCACGGTTGTCCTGCACGACAACGGCGGCACCGCCAACGGCGGTGTTGATACCTCGGCGACGGTCACGTTCCCGATTACGGTTAACTTTGTCAACGATCCGCCGTCGTTCCAATATCAGTCGGGCAGCCAGTCGGTCAACGAAGATTCGGGTTTCCACGCCGTGCCGAACTTTATTACCAACATCAGCCCCGGCGCCGGCGCCAATGAGGCCAACCAGACGGTTTCGTTCTTGGTGACCCCCAGCGACCCCTCGGTGTTCACCGCCAGCGGCCAACCTCAGATTGTGGTCAATGGTACGACCGGCGTGCTCGAATATACCTTGGCGCCGCTCAAGGCCACCTTGCCCAATCAGCCTCTTACCATCACGCTGCAGGCGGAAGACCACGGCGCGAAAGACGGCACCACGGCCGTGTGGCCCACGACTCCGGCCAGCTTCCAACTCTTTGTGAACCTGGTCGAGCACCGTCCGACGCTGGTCAGCCAGAGCGCCAACCCGCTGACCGCAGGGGTTACGGTTAAGGAACAGGACAGCGCTTTCGACGCGGTCTATAAGGATCTGACGGGCATCTTCGACGATGTCGACATTCCGTACGGCGATCACCTGAGCTTGTCGCTGGCCGGCAACAGCAACCCCGGTCTGCTTACCGCCACGCTGTCGGGTTCCGACCCCGCCAACGCCTCGCTAACGTTGCACTTCCTGGCCGATCAGTTTGGCGAATCCAAACTCGATTTGCGGGCCACCGATAGCCACGGCGAATCGGTCGACGACGTGATCGACGTGATTGTGAACATGGTAAATCACGCCCCGTCGTTCACCGCCGGCAGCGACGTGAAAGTGAATAACAACGCCGGCCCGCAGAGCATCGCTGGCTGGGCCAGCAAGATCTCCGCCGGCCCGACGAGCGAAGCCAGCCAGAAGCTGACCTTCAACGTCACCGGCGACACCAATCCCGGCTTGTTTGCCACGCCGCCGGCGGTCGACGCCGCCACCGGCGCGCTCACCTTCACGCCCAATCCGACGGCCTTCGGCACGGCGGCGATCACGCTGTCGCTGCACGACGACGGCGGCACGGGCAACGGCGGGCAAGACACCTCCGCTTCGCAAACGTTCAACATCACGCTCAACGCCGGACCCGTGGCCAAGGACGTGTCGTACACGCTGAGCGTCGGCGGCAGCAGTTCGGCCGACGCCAGCGACGGCGTGCTGGCCAACAGCAGCGATCCCGACGGCGATACGCTGACCGCCAAAATCATCAGCCAGCCCACCTACGGCAGCGTGACGCTCAACCCCGACGGCTCGTTCACCTATACCAAGGGGCCGAGCTTCGCGGGCATCGACTCGTTCACGTTCCAGGCCAGCGACGGCTCGCTGGCGAGCAACACGGCGACGGTGAACATCATCTCGTACGAGGCGAGCATCGTCAAAAAGCTCTACGAGCAGGTATTGGGCCGCGACCCCGACACCGGCGGCCTGCAGTTCTGGACCACGCAGATCGAGCAGGGCAAGCCCTACAGCGTCATCGCCCAGGGCATCTTCGAGAGCAATGAGCGGCTCGATCCGATCATTACCAATTACTATAAGCAGTTCCTCTTCCGCGATCCCGATCCACAGGGGCTTGCCTACTGGCGCGATAGCGTGTGGAAGGTTTACGGCGGACCGGAGCGGGTGATCGCCGGCATGATGAGCTCGCCCGAGTTCTACGCTTCGGCGGGCGGAACCGACACCGGCTGGGTCAAGGCGCTGTACGAGCGGCTCTTGAACCGGCAGTTCGACACGCAGGGCTTGAACTACTGGGTCAACCAGCTGGGCACCCAGCAGCAGACCGAGTTCCAGGTGGTGATGGGCTTCTTGACCAGCGATGAAAACTACAAGCTGCTCACGAACCAATTCTTCGATGAGTACTTGCAGCGGCAGCCGTCGCAAAATGAGCTGAATGACTACCTGGCGGCCTTCCGCGCGGGGGCTTCGCAGCGCGACATTCAGATCAAGTTGATCGATACGCCCGAATACCGCAATTCGCCCGCGCCGCCGGCGCCGGGAACGGTGCGGCTGTTGACGTGAGTGGTGAGTGGCGGCTTGACTCCCGCCCCGCGTGACCTAGGCTTCACGTGGCGACTCGAATCACATCCTCGTCACGGGAGCCACCCGCGGTGCCGCATCTTCAATCGGCCACACTGCTTCAATCGGCCACGCTGCCGGAAGAGCTGGTTGCACGGCTGACCATTCCCACCGATGAACTGTTGCGGTTGGCGGGCGGCTTTGGCGGCTGGCAGTCGGGCGATCCCGACCGTCGTGCGGCCATGCGGTTTGGCGCGACTCGCCCGGTCTTGGCGCATCCGCTGGATGAGCGTTTCGAGCCGAAGGGACATCCGTTTGTAGCGCTGGCGCGGAATCTTTCCAGCGAAGGGTTGGCGCTGCTGGTGCCGCAGGTCTGCGATGCCAGCTTTCTGCGGTTGCGGATGACCAGCCCCACGGGCGAAGACACGGTCGAGGTGCTGCTCGAGGTGGGGCGCTGGGTGCAGGTGGGCGACGTGGTGGAAATCGCCGGGCGGTTTGTGCATCCGCCCGACGGCGACGCCGCGGCGCGATGGGCGGCGGCTTACGGGGCCACGAACTGAACGACGCTTGATCGAGACCGAAAGTCATGGTTGCGGAAAGCGCGAATACCGAACGCCGGCGCCATCAGCGGCATCCCTACACCTGCTTGCGGCGCGTCGCCGCTTACGATGGCTTCAGCTTTCCAAAGGAAGACGAGTTCTGCGAAATCCGTTGCCGTGACCTTTCGGCGGCGGGTATCTCGTTTCTCATTCAAGACCGCCCGCCCAGCGGTTTGCTGGCCGTCGATCTCGGCGGCCCACCGGGATCTTCCTGCCTGGTGGCGGCGCGCGTGGTGCATTGCCAGGGCCTGGCCGGCGACGAGTGCGGCTGGCGCCTGGTCGGCTGTGCCTTTGTGAAACGCCTGCGCTGAAGGGTTCTACCGCACGGTTCTAACCGCGGGGTTCTATCGCATCGCCACGCGTTCGACGAATTCGCAGCCCACCAGGAACTGGCTCGGCTCGTCAGGCCGCGGGACGTGGCGAACCACTTGCACCGCCACGCAGGTCAGCCGTTCGCGTTCGCCCAGGCCGAAAATCGCCTTGCGGAAGCTGGGCACTTCGGGCCAATAGAATGCGATGCCGCCGGTCGAAATATCGTGGCACTCCACCGAAGTGAATTGGTCGCGGCTGGGCATCCGCTTGTAAAACGGCGCAATAAGCTGCGTCACCGGGAACCGCTGACGGTAGCTCTTGCGGCGTTCATCTTGCCGCTGCGCACCGACTTTTTCCAGATGCGCGACGATGTCTTCTAAAAGCTGCGGATCTAAATCGGTTGCGGAGTTGAACACTTGTGTGTTCGGCAGCGAGTCCGAATGGGACGGCGGTTGCCCGAGCGTCATGCGTCACCCGATAGGTTTTCGATTCAAATGACCTGAAAACTCTACGTCGGCAATTGTGATCGTGCCGGCGAAAGCTGAGCGAGTCGATTCAATCCCTACCATCGTTGCAACCGGACAGGGTTCAGCGTTCAGGGTTCAAGGTTCAGCGTTTTTGTGCTGAGCGTTTGATTTTAGAACATTGCCGGTCACTCGCCCCTGTTCAGCCAATACTCCAAAAACTCCAGCTCCAAGGCCAGCGCCGCGGGCGTGGGAACATGCCCCGACCGGGCCGTCAGCGCCACTCGATGCTCGTAGCCCAATAGGCGGTTGACCGCCACCAGGTGATTGAGCGCCCGCCAATTGCGCGGCGGATCTTCGGTGCCTCCAGAGACTAAGAGCGGCCGCGGGGCCATCAAGGCGTGTAAATCCACCAGGTCTTCACCCGCCTCGACCATTTCTTTGTATAGGCCGGTGCGCGGGTTTTCGGCCGAGGGAATCCCCGGCTTTCGCTGGGCCTGTGGATCGTAACCCAGGTACCACGGCTCCCAATAGTTGACGTTGGCGTTTTGCTCGTTGAACACAATGCCCGGATCAGACCAGACTGCGCAGGCGAACTTCTCATACAGGCACGAGGCGAACATCGACCACTTGCCGCCATACGAAAGGCCAATGACGCCGATCCTTTGGGGATCGACCTGCGGCATTTGGGCCAGGGCGGTATGGCAATTGGCGGCCACATAGGCCAGCATGGTAAGCGGCTGCCGACGCTCGCTCACGCCCGACTCGACGAGCAGCTTACGCGTGTCGCCGCCCAAGCTCTCCAGCGCTGCCGGCGTGCCGATCGACAGCGTCACAAAACCGCGCCGCACAAGCTGCCAGCCATAGTCGTGCGTGCCGCGGCCTTTCTGCCCGCGACCGATGCTGGTGAGCGGTTCGTAGAACGGCACGAGCACCGCCGGAAAAGGCCCGTCGCCCTCCGGCGCCAGCAAATAGCCATCGGCCAGCTTGCCCTCGGGCGAGACCTGCACGTGTACGTGGTGTTCGACATAGCCGTCGCGCGCGGCGGATTCCAAATACTCGACTGCCGGTCGTTCGACCAACGGCGGCCACGCCCCCAGACGCCGCTGCCAGCTAGCCAGAATTTCCTGACGCCTTTTGGTCCAGTCCTCCGGCGTTCTGACGTCCGTGCCGTCGGCAAACTTCAGCGGCGAGCGATAAGTGCCGAGATTGCCGGCGAATTCCGCCGGCGGCTCCGTGAAATCTCGCCAGGCGGGCCGCGCCACCTTGCGCACGCAATGATGATTCGTGTCGCCGATATAAACGCTGCCGTCGGGTCCCAGGCAAACGCCATGCGGGCGATCGAGCAACGCCTTCGTCGGTGGTCCACCGTCGCCCAACGCCGCCTTTCGCTGCGCGACAGTAGCGTCAGTCGCCTTTCGCTCCGCGAGAGTAGCGTCAGTCGCCTTTCGCTCCGCCAAAGTAGCGGGCTCTTGGACCGGCCCGGCGCCGGCCAGCGTGCGGATCAGCCCCGAGCGAAAATCAATCTCGCGAATTGCCTGGTTCTCGGTATCGGCCACCACAATCCGCCCGAAGCGATCGACGGTGATTCCTTTCGGGCCGTTGAAGGCAGCTTGCAGGGCCGGGCCGCCGTCGCCCGAAAAGCCTTTTCCTCCCGTGCAGGCGACATGGTGGATGGCGCCGTAGCCGAGATCGATCCTCCAGATTGAGTTGCCTTCGCGCAAGGCGATCCAAAGATCATCACCCAGAATGAACAGCGCGCGCGGCCCGAGAATCGGCTTGTCGCGTGCCGGGTCGCCGTCGTGCGGCAGACGCTTCTGGCCGTTGCCGGCAAGGGTTTCGATCTGACCGGTTTTCGGATCGACCCGGCGGATTCGATGGTTGCCAATATCGGCGATATAAAGCCGATCGCCGGCGTCGAAGGCGATGCTGTGCGGATCGCGCAGCTCGGCCGCGGTCGCTGGCCCTCCATCGCCGCCATAGCCGGCCTTTCCCGTGCCCGCCACCGTCGAGATGCGGCCGGTCTGAGCATCGACCCGGCGCACCACATGATTGCGCATTTCAACAAAGTGCAGGTTTCCTTTTGAATCGAAGCGCACCTCATAGGGTTCGTTCAGCTCGGCGTCGGTCGCTGGGCCGCCATCGCCGGCATAGCCTCTCCGCCCGTAGCCGGCCACGGTGGTCAACCGACCGCTGGCCACGTCGAGCCGGCGCACCCGGTGCTGGCCGACCTCGCAAATGTAGAGCGCTGCGTCGGGGCCGAATTCCAAACCGAACGGCTGATCGATGTTGGTCTCGGTGGCCACACCTTCGCTACCGTTATCACCCGGCTTCCCGGTGCCCGCGACGGTTTCGATGGTTTCAGCGGCCGGCGCAGCGGCGATCAAAAACGGCAGCGTCAGAAAGAACATTGTGGGTGCGAATCGCCGCATGGTTATATCCCTTCATTCGGTGGCTGGCGGCAGAGCCTAAGCGATGCCCCGGCATCGGCTCACCGGGGCATCGCTAAGACGACTATGCCCCAGCCACCAGGTGCTTATGGTGAACTCGCTGCGCGGGCCGCCTCCGACGCTTTCCAGGCATCAATATAACGCCGCACGGCAGCGGCCGTGGCCGGCGATCCTTGTTTGACCAGCGTAGCGACCGTATCGCCTGCGAGCAACTCGCCGCGGCGGCGCAGTTCGGCCGCCGCCTGCGCGGCCGTGGCCTCATCAAACTCGCGCAGCCGTGTCGCCAAAACGGACGCGTCGCCCTGCGATTCATCGATCAATTTCAAAGCGTACTCGCGAGGGCTGTTGTATCCGCGATGGCCATCACAGTCGATCGATACGGCGCCGGTCGCTCCGAGCGTGTAGGGATGCCAATCGGGCGAATCGGGCTGATAAGGCTTGGCCGTCGGCCAAAACCGGCCGGCTACGCCCGGCCCCACGGCGACCACGGCCAGCGAGACATCATGCGAGGGCAGAGCGATTCTCCAATCGGCCTCGAACTTGACGCCGCCTTGCATGCGGCCGGGCGGTTCGATTTTCGCGCGTCGGATCTCCGCGCCGTTCATGAACAGCACGACTTCATCGGCCGCGCTCCACGACGGCCCGAGCACGCGGACTCGCAGTTTGAGCTCGCGCTGATCGCCCGCGGCAACTACGTCGCCCGGGCCATACATGCCGTCGACCGTCAACTCGGCGGCCAGTCCATAGCTCACGAGCACCTGCCCCGCCAGCAGGCTTTTCACCGCCTCAGCCACGTCGATCTGGCCGGGATTTTCGTCGCGGCAACGGATGTAGGTACGCGCCTGGCCCACAATCGACCGCGCCACATCGTGCGAGTCGCTGCTGCCAACCGGCGTGATCCGCAGGCCGGCATTGAGCAGCCCCAGCCAATCGTGGACGATCCGCCACGCGTCGCTTTGCACCGCGCCCGAATTGACCAGTTCCATCGCGTTGGCTTCGAGCCGCCAGCCAGCGAGGTTCTCGCCGGTCATGGCAATGTGTCGCCGCGGGTCGAACGGGCGGAAGCCCGCGTGGAGGTCGCGCGGATGGTTGAGCACAATGACGCGTCGCGGTCCAGCACGGCGGATGGCGGCGAAGACCTGACTCCAATCGCCGCCCTGGTGGTCGATGGCCGGGTCGGTAGCATCAAGCGGACACACGTTAAAATGCCCCACGCGCGTGGTGACCTCATTGCCGACCACCGGCGTGAAACGGCCCAAGACGGGCGACTCGCGCAGCGCCGGCAAGTAATCGATGGCCACATTGTGATCGGTGGCGATGGGCAGCTCGATTCCCTCGCCGGCCAGCGTTACGAGGCGTTCGGCGAGCGAGCAATCGCCGTGGCCGGAGTAGGTAAGCGTGTGGACGTGCGTGTCGCAGCTTACGTAGCCGTCGAGCGGCACTTCGCGGCGGATGGCCAAGTCGAGCTGGTGTATCGCGCCCGGCGTCGCATCCAAATGCCGGCTGTCGATGCTGTACTCAAATCCGCGTCCCGCATACACCGTGTACGCGCCCTCGGGCACGCCAAACTCAGCCTGACCGTCGGCGGTGTAAACCACACCGGGCCGAACCGCCAGCCGCGCATTCGATTCGGCCCCCACGCTGCACAGCGAGCCTTGCTGGTCGACCACGGTGACCCGGGCCGGCATCGGCTGGCCGGTATCCGCATCGACCACCCGTACCTTCACGGTCGCGGCGTGCAACGCTCGTTTGCGGGGCAAGTCGACGAGCCGAAGGTCGCCGATCTCGACATCGTCGGCGGGGCCTGAGCCGGTGACGACCAGCATATTCTCCCCTTTTCGTAACGTCGCCGGTGGGATTTCCCAAAAGGTCGTCATCGGGTTTTCATCGTTGGGCAGCAACCCGAGATCGCGATCGTTGAGGCGCAGCCGCCACGATTGCTTGACGTCGCGTTGGCGCAATCGTAGGGTGACCGCGGCAGCGTTGGCTTCAGCCGAAAACGCGACGCGCAAGGTGCCACCTTCCGACTCCGCCGGAAACTCCGACCATTCACGTTGCTCGCCCGAACGCAAATGGTGCATCCGCCCGTCGATGACCCGCTCTTCGGCAATCGTGGCAGCGCGCGACCAAAAGCCAGCCAAGGCGAAAAGCAGCGCGGTCGGACAGGCAGTTCGAATCAGGTGGAGCTTCATCAATCTCCTATGGTACATCGCTTTTCATCGGGATCCGTCTTACCTGCGGACGTGCGAGTGTGGGCGTATCGCAATATCGCTTCGACCGCGGCATCCACGCCGTCTTCGGTCCGTACTTGCTCGCCAACTTGCCGCGCGCGGGCGGCATAGGCGGGGTCTTCAAACAATTGGCCGAGCGCGGTCGCCACCCTCGCAGCGCGATAGCGAGTTTTTTCGAGCATTTGGGCCATGCCCAGGCGCCGGACCCGCTGGGCATTGTCATACTGATCGTGCGACCACGGCACCACCAGCATCGGGCGGCCAGAGCGCATCGCCTGCCCGGTGGTACCGACGCCGCCTTGATGCACGACGGCGGCGGCTCGCGGGAACAATTCCGAGTAGGGCGCGTAATCTAGCGCGAGAGCATCGTCGCCCAACGGTTCGGTCGGCTGATTGCGCGGATCGACACCGATCAAGAGCACCGCCCGGCGTCCGAGGCGCCGCGCCGCCGCCAGGCTTTCTTGGTAAAAATTGCCCGCGTCCATGACCGCCGATGAGCCGAGGGTAAACACGATCGGCGGCGGACCGGCGTCGAGAAACCGGCTCAGTTCTTCGCTCATGCCGGTGGCGTTGGCGTCGTCGAAGAAGGCGAAGCCGGTCTGGAGCGTTTGGCTCGGCCAATCGGGTTGAGGACCGCCCAGGGCGGACGAAAACAAGGCCAGCACACAGTCGGGCGAATTGGCGCCTTCGAACAGCGGATCGCCGCCCGGCGGCAGGCCCAGTTCGCGGCGCAGGCGCCGCACTGGCTCGCCCCACGAGCGCAGCGCACAACGAGCCACTGCCAGCAGCGGTCCGAAGAACCGCGGCCCGAGGGGATGAAGATGCCGCAGCCAGGCCGCCTGCGGAGGCACCGGCGGATCGTACTTCGAGAACAGCGCCATCGGCGCCAGCAACGCCGAAACCCAAGGAATGCCTGTGAGCTCGGCCACCAGCGGCCCGGCAAAGGCGATCGTGTGCGTCACCAGCAAGTCGGCGCCTTCGACCGCCCGCATCAAATCGTCGAAGCTGTCGCGCAGGTGCGGCATGAAGACCTGCTTGACCACGGCCGCGGTTCCACGATTGCGGTCCATCAGTAGGCGGAAGATTTCGGGCCGCTCCGCAAAATCGAGCAAATCGGGGCGAATCGGAAAGAAGCCAATTTGCTGTCGCTCGATCAGCTCGCGATGATATTCGCTGGTGGCGATCACCGGTTCATGCCCGCCAGCTTGCAATCCCTTGGCCAGCGCGACAAAGGGATGCAGGTCGCCCAGCGAGCCAAACGTGGCTAGCACGATCCGCCGCGGAGTTAAAGAAGATTCAGTCATTTCGTTGCGGCGGTGGCTGTATTGTAACCGGGGCATCGCCAAGGCTCTGCCCTAGCCACCGGGCTAATCGTTAGCGCGGCTCGTAAAGCTTTAACCTCCCGCCACCACCACAGCGGTTGTCAGCAGCCATACGACCGGCTACAGTTTTCAACACTCACTCTCGCGGACATCGTGCTTGGAATCAAGGGAGCCAACTATGCCAAAATTAAGTGTGGAAGGAGTCGGCCAATTCGAAGTGCCTCAGGGCAAACGCCTCGTGCTGGCCTTGGAAGACGAAGCGGGCATTGACCAATTGCATTCATGCGGCGGCAACGCCCGTTGCACGACCTGCCGCGTCGAGTTTATCTCGGGCGAACCCGGCCAGATGACGGCGGCCGAAAAACAGGTGCTCGCGGCTCGCGGCCTGAGCGGGGTGCGATTAAGCTGTCAGATGGTGTGCGACCATGACATGAGCGTGCGGGCCATCAGTCGCCTGGCGGGCAGCGGCAAGAAAGACGTCGGCGCCCGCCCCACCGACGACATTCAGCCGCAGCCGGTCGAGTGGGGCGACAGGTAGTTTTCATCGTTTCGGGTCTCAAAACCGATCACGTCGTAGGGTGGGACGAGCTTGCGAGTCCCACCGTTTCGGTTAACAAATCACCAAACGGTGATATTGCCAAAAGGTGGGGCTCGCTTCGCTCGGCCCACCCTACGCCCTTACAGGCAGGACGAGGCTGACTCGCAGTTCACGCCAATGACACAGACTCCGTTCCCTATAGAAGCCGCAACGAAACAACAAACATTTTTATGAACCGACGCATCGCCATCGTGCTCGCCGCCGGCAAGGGCACCCGAATGAAATCGGAACTGCCCAAAGTGCTCATCCCGGTATGCGGCCGCCCGATGATCGATTTTGTGCTCGACGCGCTCGAAGCCGCGGGCATCGATGAAACGTTGGTGGTGGTCGGCTATCGGGCAGATTTGGTCCGGCAGACGCTGGCGGGCCGGTCCAACGTCCGCTTTGCCGACCAGACCGAGCAGCTTGGCACCGGGCACGCCGTGATGATGTGCCGCGCGGCCCTGGCCGGGCACCAGGGGCCGGTGCTGATTGTGACGGGCGACTCGCCCTTGGCCCAGCCCGACTCGCTTGCCCGACTGCTCGACGAATTCGCTCGCCGTCGCCCGGCCTGCTTGCTGGGCACGGCCCATAAAGACAATCCGCACGGGCTGGGCCGCATCGTGCGCGATGCCGCCGGGCAATTTGAGCAAATTGTCGAAGAAAAGGACGCCACCGAGCGGCAGCGGCAGATCACCGAAGTCAACATGAGCTGCTACGTTTTCGCCGGTCCCGACCTGCTTTTTGCCCTAGACCATATACGCCCGGCCAATGCGCAGTCAGAATACTATTTGACTGACTGCCCCGGCGTGCTCAAGGCCGCGGGGCGGCCGGTCGAGGCCCTGCCGGTGCTCAAGCCGATTGAGGCCCTGAGCATCAACACCCACGAAGAGCTGGCGGCGGTCGAGGCCGTCTTGAAGACCCAACGAGCGAATGAACGACCTGAAGATTTTTAGCGGCCGGGCCAACACCGAGCTGGCCGTCCGCATCTGCGAGTATCTGGGGTTGCCGCTGGGAGCGATCTCGATGGGCAACTTTCCCGACGGCGAGATCTCTTGCAAGATCGACGAAGACGTGCGGGGCCGCGATGTGTTCCTGGTGCAGCCCACCTGCCCGCCGGTGAACGAAAACCTGATGGAGCTTTTGATCATGATTGAAAGCTGCATGCGGGCCAGTGCCGAGCGGATCACCGCCGTCGTGCCCTACTATGGCTATGCTCGTCAAGACCGCAAAGACGAAGGCCGCGTACCCATTACCGCCAAGCTGGTGGCCAACCTGATCACCCGGGCAGGCGCCAACCGCGTTTTGGCCATGGACCTGCACGCCGCCCAGATCCAGGGCTTTTTTGATGTGCCGGTCGACCACCTGTACGCATCTCCGGTGCTCAACGATCATTTCGCACGCATGCGGCTTCCGGAAGACGAGGTGGTGGTCGTCAGCCCCGACGAAGGCAGCACCAAACGGGCCTTGGGCCACGCCAAGCGGCTGGGCACCCGGCTGGCCATTGTGGACAAGCGCCGCAGCAGCGCCGAAAAAACACGGCAAGAGAACATCATCGGGGCTTCGGTCGAGGGCAAAGTGGCCTTGATGTTCGACGATATGATCAGCACGGGCGGATCGATTTGCGGCGCGGCGAACAAGGTTCACGAGGCCGGCGCCCGCGAAGTACACGTGGCGGCGACGCATGGGGTGCTGTGTGGCAAGGCGATCGAAAACCTGCAAAAGGCTCCCATCAAAAGCATCGTCATTACCGACACCATTCCGTTGGCCCCCGAAAAGAAGCTGGCGAAGATTCAAGTGCTTAGCGTGGCGCATTTGCTGGGCGAGGCGATCAAGCGTATCCACCGCAACGAATCGGTGAGCCGGCTGTTCGTGTAGCGGCGACTCAATGTCGCCCCTCGCTCCGCGAAAGCCGCGTGCTTCTGGTCCCCCGTCAAAGGCAATTGCGCCTACGCTCCTTTCGCGGAGCGAAAGGCGACAATCGCGTCAGCCTTGTGATTACTGCGTTTGAGCTCGACCTTCAGAGTCGTGTTCCCCCGTTCTTCCCACGGAACGAACCAAGCATGTGTCGGCCGCGTACCGAAGAAAGGGAACAATGGCACGCCAACTGCATCCTCTCACTTCCAGGATGCGGGGCTAAAGGAGGGCCAGAACGATGTCGCTACACTATTTGCTGTCGAGCCTGAAACGACCGAAAAAGCCGGCCGAGCCGAAACTCCAGCCGAAACTCCAGCCGGAAAGCCCACCGAACGTTCCGATGAACCATGCATCGAAGCCAAAGGCGGTGAAATTGAACGGCAAGCCACGCCCTGCGACCTTGGGAGCAAGCGCTTCGAGCGGCTCATCAGGCTGGAAGGCCTGATCTATGGCGCGGTCTTGCTGAAGTATTCGTCCGAGGCGCACACGGCGGCGATCAACTGCTCATCGGTGACGCCGTGGCTGAGTTGTGCGATCCAAAAGCTCTTGGCCCCAGAATCAACCGGCCGGTGCAAAAAGTCGGCATAGACGCCGGCCACCACGTCGCCCAGATATTCTTCGCTGGCGAAAATGGCAGCGGCTACCTGAGCGCGCGGCGTGCCGCCCGCCAACAAGGTGTCGAAATACTGGCGGGCGCCGCTATCGACAGTTCGAGCCAGTGCGTCCTGATATAACGCATTCAAAAAACCGTCGTTCGTGCCGCCGCCGCGCCGCGTAAAGTATTCGCCCGAGCCGGCCACGATCGTGGCCAGTTGCTCGACGGTCTTGCCGCTCGCCAGATAGGTGGTGCCGAAGCTGAGGGCGCCGGGATCTGCCGGGCGGCGCAAATAGTGCTCATAGATCCGGTTGACCTCATCGGCGCGGTATTCGGCCGTCGATTCGATGGCAAAGGCCACCTGATCGCGGCTTTCGCCGGCGGTTAACTGGCCGCCCCAATAGGCCAATGCCGCCGGTTCGGCCGCCCGGCCCAGCAGGTCGCCATAGATCTCGTTCACCCATCGCGTGTCGGGCGTGCCGCGCGTACCATCGGAAAGCTGCGCCTCGGTGACCACCGCCAGGCTGGTGGCCGTGGCGCTGCTGCCGCCGGCATCGTGGATGACCACGGTGACGGTTTGCCGTGCTTCATCGGCATAGGCGTGGCCGCCGATCACCTGGTAGACGCCTGACGATCCGCTCACCGAGCCGGGCGTCGTCGTGCCGTCGCCCCAATTGATGGTGGCGGTGTATTCGCCGGCCGCGCCTCCATCGGGATCGGCGTCGGTGAACGTAGCCACCGTTGCGGTTGCCGCCGATCGTTCCTGAAGCGTGATGGTCGCCCCGCTGGCGGTCAGAGGGTAATCAGCGACCAACGCCAAATCCATGACGGTGACGCTCGCGCCGCCGGTGTCGAGAACGGTAACTTGGGGATGGTACGTGCCGCCCTCGTTGTAAGTGTGCGAGCCAGTGACTTCCAGGCCGCCACCGCCGGAAGCAATGGTGCCCGGCGTAATCGAGCCGTCACCCCAGTCGATGGTGGCCGACAGCTCGCTAGCCGAGGCGTTGGGATTGGCGTCTTTGATCGTCGCCACCGTGCCGGTAAAAGCCGCTCCCTCCGTGAGATTTAAAGTGACGGGCGACCCGCTTAGTGGGGCATCGGCCACTACGGTGGTCAAGGTAGCCGTCGCTGAGGCAGTGCCCGGCGCGTCTTCGGCGATGGACACCACCGGCGCATAGGCGCCCTCGTCGGCATAGGTGTGGTTGCCGCTGATGGTGAATTGGCCCGCGGTGCCGCTGATGGATCCCGCGCTGGTCGCTCCATCGCCCCAATCGATGGTGGAGGTGAAATCGCCGGCGGCAGCGCTGGTGTTGGTGTCGTTTACCGCGGCCACTGCACCGCGATAGGCCATGCCTTCGGTAGGGGTAAAGGAAGTCGCGGTGATCGAGAGATGATCGCTCTCGGCCACCAGCAGCACTTGCTGAGCGGTGGCGCTGGCAGTGCCGCCAGGATCGCTGACCGACGCGGTGACCGTGTACGCGCCTTCATCGGAATAATTGTGCGAGCCATGGAGCGTATAGAGTCCCGCGGCGCCCGTGATCGAGCCGGTGCTGGTCGTTCCATCGCCCCAGTCGATGGTGCTCGCAAACTCGTCGGCCGCCGCGGAAATGAGCGTATCGGTGAACGTGGCCAACGCACCCGTGAAGGTCACGCCCTCAGTGGCGGTGGCCGGCGCCACAGTGGCCACCAAGGTATCGGCATCGGCAAGGTTCACCACGCTGGCGATGGTCGCGGTGCTGCCGCCCGTGTCGTGGACGATGACAGTAATGCCCGTCGCGTCTTCGTCGGTGTAGGTGTGGGATCCGCTGATACTGAAATCGCCTGAACCCGCGGCGATGTCGCCGCCGGTCGTGGCGCCGTCACCCCAGTCGATGGTAGCGGAGAACTCACCGGCGACTGCTCCGGGGTTGGCATCGGTGAACGATGCCACGACGCCGCTAAAGGCCGTTTGCTCGGTCAGCGAAATTGTGCGATTGACGCCGGTCAGCGGCGCGTCGGCCACGCGGGCCAGGCTGGTGGTCGTAGCCGAATCGCCATCGGTGTCGCTGATGCTGACCGTCACGCCAACCTCCCCTTCGTCGGCGTAGGTGTGCTGGCCTTGAACGGCAAAGCCGCCTCCCTCGGCGACGATGGCGCCGGTCGTGGTATTACCGTCGCCCCAGCCGATCGTAGCGCTGTATGCCCCCGGCAAGGTGTTGCCATCGCCATCGCTGAAGGTGGCCACCGTGCCGGAAAACGCGTTGCCCTCGGTCGGCGTGAAGGTAACGCTGTTGGCCAGAAGGCCCGGCTGCGCCACGCGGGCCAGGGCATTCGCCGTCGCCGAGTGGCTCATCGGGTCGCTGACGTGAATGCCGATACTCTTGAGCCCGCTGGTCATGTAGATGTGGCTGCCGCTGACGGCATAGCCGCCTCGGGCGAGCGACGAAACCGTGCCGGTGCTGGTGGTGCCGTCGCCCCAGTCGATGCTTGCCGAGAAGCTTGTGGGCGACAGATTCGAAGCGTCGGCGAAAACCGCCAATGTGCCGCTGAACGCGATGCCGGCGGTGGCGGAAACCGCGCTGCCCTGTGCGGTCAACGCAGTGGCCTGGGCGCTTTGCAACTCGGTAAGCAAACCATGCTGACCGCCATTAGGGCCGGAGGTGACGAACAGCGCGTTGCCGCTGCCCGCCGTCAACCCGTTGCCAAATTGCAAAGCATGGACTCCGTCGATCACCAGCGGCTGCCCGGAGGGAGTGGCAAGAACTCCCTGAAACACTCCCGTATTCGGATCGAAGGCACGAATCGTTCCATCGCCCTGATTGGCCACCAGCAGGTCGCCACTGAAGTCGCCGAATCCGGCGGGCGCGAGTGCCATGCCCCAGGGCACGTTGAGCGGGCCTGAAAAGTTGCCGGCCGAGACGAGCCGCTTCAGCAGCGCGCCGTTGTAATCGTAGACATCGATTGCGCCCGCACCCGGCTGGGCCACAGGGTTTTGCTGGCTGGCGTCTTGCTGAGCGTAGCTCACCAGCAAGTGTCCGCCCAGGTTGGCGATGTTGTACGGGGCGAAACCGGCAGGCAGGTTCGAGTCGCTGAAGCCGCCGCTGGTGGTCACGGCGCTGAAGCCGCTATCGAACACGTCGATGCGGTTATCGTGAAAGTCGGCCGCGTAGAGCAAGTTTTGCGTGCCATTGTTTGCCAACGCCAGGCCCGTGTAGATGGCGTCGGGCGTGGTGACCGCGGTTTGGGCCTGGTTCGAAGGCGCCGGTGGCGGCACTCCTTGGTTCCAGCCGGTGATGGCGCCGGCGGCGGAAGCGAACAACACCGAGGCGGGACCGCTCACCGCGCCGGAATGCACCACGAAGCCCGGCGTGCCGTTCATCACCGCGCCGTTGGGGCTGCCGCCGGGAATGCTGATCGTCGGCGAATCGAGCTGGAACGCCGAGCCGTTGACGGCGCCCAAATAAAGCGAAGCATTGCCGCTAGCCCGATTGGCCACAAACAAATCGCCGCCGTTGGCGTTCAGGGCCACTCCGGCGGGGTTCACCAAGTTGGCGTCTTGCACCAGCGCGGTATTGGCCTGATCGGCGACCAGGTTCAACGGCAAATAGCCGGTCGCCAGTACGCGGCGCGGTTCGAGCGCTTCAAGCGCACCGCATCGCGGGCCGCGCGCCAAAGCGCGCTTGGTCCTCACTCGCCCTGCCGCAGGGCGTCGCCAACATCTCATTTCCGGTTCCCTCGACGCGCTCGACTTGCCTCCCCCTCAAGGGTAACTACCCGGTCGCGTGCGAGGCAAGGAAAAAGCCCGGGCGGCTCGCGGTTGGTGGTCCCTTCGGTGAATGGGACAGAGCCTCGGCGATGCCCCGGTGCGATGGACCGGCGCGCATCGGCGGCCTCTGCGGGAGCGCCCACGGTCGCGTTCCGTGGATCGTTTTTCGGCGTCGCTGGCGGCGTTTCCGGGGCATCGCCAAGGTTCTGCCCCAGCCACCAGCCACCAGCCACCAGCCACTAGCCACCAGCCACCGACGGCGGTCACGACGCACCGGCAAACCACCGCACCACGTTGGCGGTAATCGTCGACACGGCGTCGTCGACCAGCAGACAGCTCACCCAAGTGATCGAGCCGACGGAAAACACTTCGCCGCCGCTGCGAGTATCGTAGTAGACCATCTCGGCGCCTCCCTCGTCGCGATTGAGGCCCTTGGCCAGCAGCCGCACATTTTTGGGCGAGCTCGGGGTGATTTTGTCGGTCTCGTGGCCCGAGGCGCCGCCTTCGCAGCGGCGATGCAAGCTGCGCGTGCCGAACACATCGCCCCGTTTTAGCCCGGCGCCTGCAAAGGCCCAGTGATCCGCATCGACCACGCGGTAGGGCGCCGCGGTCATCGCGCCGGGGTCGCTGTAGGCCACGCCCAGCAGGTTCGCTTCCGATTCGTAGCGCAAATGAAATCGACTTTCGGCGTGTTGGCTGTCCTTCTTGCGCTGATCGCCGTTGCGGCAAACGATCGTGGTCGCGTCAGCGAATTCGACCTCGCAATTCAACCCATTGCCGCCCAGATAGATCAGCTTGCCACCCTCGTCGCGCACCCAGCGCTTGACGCGATCGTACATCTTGCGCGACCAATATTCGGGGTGCGCCGAGAGCACCAGCACGCGATAGTCGGACAGATTCAGATTCTCGTGATGCAATTGCGTCTCGGCGTAAAGGTCGTAGTCGAACTTCTGCCGCTCGAGCCACGCTAGCAGCCGCCACTCCGCGGGCGCCACATGGCAGGCCGCTCGGCCTTCGATCGGGTCGCTCGGCTCTTCGCCGGCGGCGATCGAATTGATCGGCTCGGGCCGGTCGAACGAGAGTGGGTCGTAGTCGTCGCCGGCGTAATGCAGATGATCGGGGTCGGTATATCGCTTGAGTTCTTGCCGCGAGTTGATGGTGGGCGTTGGCGGCAGGCGGTCGGCGTGAATATAGTTGCTCCTTCCGCCGAAGCTGTTGTAGGCGTTCCAAGTGATGTTCGAGGCGAGCACGGCCATTTTCGCCGCGGGCCGGGCCGGCGCCACAATCCAGGGAAACGAGAAGTGCGCCCCCGCCGCGGTGCGCACGTGAAAATAATAGAGGCCGCTCTTGGCCGGCGCTTCGATCGCTTGCCGATGCACCTTGATGTGGTAGCCTTGCTCGTTAAAATGAACGCCGGTCTGCGTGTAATCGCCGTCGGGCGTGATCTGCATGGTCGCCCGCGGGCCGTGCTCATCGTGCCAGCCCAGATTGCGGACAAACTCTTTCTCGGCGCCATATCGCCAAAGCTCAAGCTGATAGGCCTCGACCGAGTGGACGCGGAACTCGGCTTCTTCGCCCGACTTGATCCACTTGGGCCAGACATAGCCCAGCAGGCAATCGCTGAGCAGCCGGAACTGGTAAACGTTACCAGTTCGGACAACAAGCTGGACGCGCTTCGAGCCATAGCCGGGCTTGCAGATCACGGCCTCGCAAGGCCCGGCAGGCAGATCGGCATGCACCGCTCCCGTGGCCCGTGAACGCGCTTCGATTGACTTGCCGTCGCGGAGAAATTCAACGATCACGTCGGGCAAGGCGACGTAGCGCTCGTCGCTGACATAGCCGATGAGCATAGGGGTATTCGCTCGCGGTTCGTGGTGGCGATTGGATGTAGGGTGGGCCGAGCGCAGCGAGTCCCACCATCCGGGCAAATATCCCCTTGAGCGTGGGCGCTGCCAAAAGGTGGGACTCGCTGCGCTCGGCCCACCCTACAATGTTATGCAGTGCTCAACGTTAATCGGCTTTTCGCAATCTCGTCGATGGCCGATCGAGCGAGCGGTATGCGATGATATCGCCCGGCGATCCATTCGGCCAACTGGTCGTCGTAGTGCGGACTGCCGGGATGCCCCGATGCGCTGCCGGCGTCGATGGCCCACATTTCGGCGGGCGCGGCCATATCGACCAGCATCCGATAACCGGCGCCCAGCGTACCTTGCCAGTCGGCATCGCTGCCGGTGTTGCACACCGTGAGCATGTTGCCGCGCACCGGCTGCGGCGGCTGATCGACGAGCGCCGCCAATTCGCCGCGGCTAGAAAGCACATGCCGGGACTGCACGCGATGCAGCTTGCCCCACTGCCAGTCGGACAGGTCGGCGCCGAGCCGCGTGGCCAACGTGTCGAGTGCGGCGGCGAAGGCTTCGCGCACCGCCGGCAGCCGTCTGCCCGGCGCGAACCAGCCGACCTGGTCGTCGTGCAGCAAGGTCAACGCCAGCCCGCCGCAGGCGGTTGCCACCAGATCGGCCGCCTCGCCCGAAAAGTGCTCGCCCGCCACCACGCGCGACCAATGCGCAAAGAACACATCAAAGATTGCCGCGGCGGACGATTCTGAATTCATGCAGCAATCCCAGCGGCGCAGTTCGTCGACGGCTTGCCGCAGACGCGGCTCCGCGGCATCGCTCAGCAGCGCCATCAATGGCGGTACGGCGGCCTTGGCCCGCAGCGAAAGCACATCAAGTTGCATGGGGCCGAGATCGCCCAACGAGAGCTTCTCGCGCGCTTCGATCATTTGGCGAATTCGGCGAGCGCGATACCCAATCGACCACACGCCTGCCAGCGGATATGCAAAATCATCAGGCGCCGGGCGATTGTTGGCCGTCACGGCAAAGCCCCGCGCGGGATCGGCCAATTGCGGCATACCCTCAAACGGAATCAGCCCTTGCCACACGTGCCGCGGATCGCAGCCTGGGCGGAAGCCGCGTTCGGGCTGCTTGCGAATCGGAATGCGCCCCACCGCTTGATAACCGATATGCCCGGCGGTGTCGCAAAACACCACGCTAAAAGTCGGCACCCGCCACTCGCGCGTGGCTTCGCGCAGTGTATCGGCCGACGTGGCCCGGTCCATCTCCAGCAACGCTTCGAGCCAGCGGCAGGGCTCGGCGCCAAGCCAACGCAGCGACACCGGCTCATCGGTGCGCGTCGGCTCGGGCAGCAGCTCATCGACAATCGGCCCATGACGCGACGAGCGGATGACCTTGGTCAGCGGCCCGGCGCCTTTGAGATGGATGATCTCCTCGCGGCGACCGGCTTGTTCCCAGCGGCCATCGAACAAAAAGCAGTCGGGGTGTGCCGGGTCGGTTCGCTCTTGATACAGGTCGCGCTGCGCGCAGATGTTGTTGGTGCAGCCCCAAGCCACCCGTTCATTGCGGCCAAACATGACGGCGGGCATGCCAGCGTAAGCCATGCCCGCCACATTGAACGAGCCGCCGCACAGATGCACTTCATACCAACACGAGACGGCGGCAAACGCGATGTGCGGATCGCTGGCGAGCAATGGCTTGCCGGTGGCGGTGCGCGTGCCGGCCACGACCCAGTTGTTGCTTCCTCCGGCGGGCGCCGGATCGCCGCCGGTGGCAAGCTGCTCAACACCGCGGGGCGCGGTGCGATACGACCCGGGCGGCAGAATGCTTTCTTCGTCGGCTTCGCCTTGCAAGAACGCTCGATAAAGCGGGCCGTCGCCGAGCTTCCGGCGAACCATGTTCGGCACGGCAAACACCGGCATCCGCCCGGTCAGATACCAACGAAATTCGCCTTCGATGGCTAGGCAATCTTCGGGCGACCACGGCTCGGGCCGATAGTCGAGCAAGTCGAACTCAATCGGCGGATGCTCCACCGAGGCGGCGATGACGGCATTCACGCCAGCCGAAAACGCGGTGAGCAGCTCTTGCGTTTCGCCACGGGCGGCCGCCCACTCCCGGCGTGCGATGGCTCCCAGGCCGACCGTCCGCGCAGTCAGATCAAGCTCGAACGTTTCGAGCCCAAACACTTCGCTCAGCCGGCCCCACGCCCGGCGACGCAGGTAATCGAGCTGAAACAGCCGATCTTGGGCCATCGCGTATCCAAAACCATAGAACAGATCGGCATCGTTGGCAGCGATGATGTGCGGAATGCCCCAGGCATCGCGGACGATCTCGACCGGCGCGGTGGTTTGAGCGGAGCCAACTCCTTCGGTCGCCGGCACGCGTCGTTCGATCTCGGCCTGCCACCAGCGATCGAACTCGGGCCGGTCAATTCCCGCCGCCGCGCACACCGCGGCGATTGATTCGCCCTGGCCGAGCCGGCGCAACATTTCGGTGGTTGAAAGCTTCATCGACGATCCTACCAGTGTTTTGATGCGTGTGCGGGAGCAGCGCCCGGTTCGCCTTTTGGTATACCGTGCCAATTTCGGGCACACAATAACCGCGTCCCGATCAAGGCGCCACGGCGACTGACGGGAGGCTGACAGAATGCTGACAGAAAGATAAAAGGGAGCGGTGCTCAGAAAAACGAGATCTCGTCAAAGAGGGTGCAGCTTCCTCGTTTTTTCTGTCAGTAATCTTTCTGTCAGCATTCCTGCCGCAGGCGCGCCGCGTTGTCGCTCGATGCCGGGCGGTGGAGATGATAAGCTAGTGCGCAGCCATGTCCCGATCCGCCGTCATCACGCTGACCACCGATTTTGGCGCCGGCAGTCCCTATGCGGCCGCCATGAAGGGCGTGATCTTGTCGATTGCCCCCGAGGCCGCGATCGTCGACCTCACGCATTCGGTGCCCGCCCAGGATGTGCGCCGCGGCGCCATCGTGCTCGACGAATTCACGCCCTGGTTCCCCGCAGGCGCCCTTCACGTGGCCGTGGTCGATCCGGGCGTGGGCAGCGCGCGGCGGATTCTGTATGCCCAATTTGGCCAGCAGCATTATATCGCCCCCGATAACGGGCTGTTGAGCCGCTTGGCCCTGCGCGGGCCGGCCATTAGAATGGTCTCGCTCGAAGCGCCCGAGTTTTGGCTGCCGCGGGTCTCGGCAACGTTCCACGGCCGCGACATCATGGCGCCGGCCGCCGCTCGGCTGAGCCTGGGTCTGCCGGCCGAGCGATTGGGGCCGCCCACTACCGATTTTGTTAAGCTGCTCTGGCCGGAGGTCGTTATTTTGCCGCGTTCCATCGAAGGCTCGGTCGAATCCATCGACTCGTTCGGGAATCTTGTCACCGACGTCACCGAGCAGATGCTGGCCGAGGCGCCACGCGACGAAAGCGTGAAGATCGCTTGCGACGAGCATGAAACGCTGGGCATCTTCCGCACCTACAGCGATCAGCCGCCGGCCACGCTGATGGCCCTGATCGGCTCGCACGGCAAGCTGGAGCTGGCCATCGTGGGCGACAGCGCCGCCGCCATGCTCGGCATTCGCGCTGGCACGCCGGTGGTGATCAGTTGGTGAGCCGGCTGGTAAACCGCCGGGCACTTGGCTACCCCGCAGGCCAGGTGAAAAATCGTACGCGATTGCCGTCGGGGTCGAGCGCGGCGATCGTCGTAAAGCCTTCGGGATGCAAGCGACGTGGACCCACCTCGATTCCGGCGGCCTCCAGTCTGGCCTCGACCGCATCGAGATCGGGCACTTCGAACGCCAGGCTCCAACGACCCGATGCCGGGCCTGGGTCGCCGCTTCCCACGATGGCCAGTCTTCCGCCGCCGCCCACCAACAGCGCGTAACGGTCTTCCGCGATGCGCAACGCGCTGCGCATGCCAACGACGCCCTTGTACCAATCGACCAGATCCTGCCACCGGGACGTCCGCAGCTCGATGCAGTAGAGTTCGGAGGGCATGGGAGGGAATAGGGAATAGGGCACAGGGAACACGGAACAGGGGATCGAGGATCGTCATCGCGATCGCAGAGAACCACCAACCACCAACCACCAACCACTAGCCACTAGCCACTAGCCACCCCCCTCCACTCCCCACTAAAATGTTGCGACTCTTCAGGTTAAATGCAAGCGACTATGGCTGACTCCCAGGAAACGCCCGGCATGCACGAGGCCGCGCGTCGCGAAAAACTCAAACAGCTCGAACAGCTTGGCGTCGATCCCTGGGGGCAACGATTCGACGGCCATCGGCCCCTGGCCGAAATCCGTGCTCAAGAAGCCGAGATCACCACCGAGCCGCTGCCGCCGGGAGGCGAAGGTCGCCCGCACGAGCATGGGCCGAAGGTCCGGGCCGCCGGAAGAATCGTGTTGCAGCGAAAGAAGGGCAAGCTCATCTTTCTGGACATCCGCGATTGGACCGGGCAGGTTCAAGTGATGATCGGCCGGGCGCAGGTGGGCGAAGCCAACTGGGCCGTCGCCGAATGCTTCGATCTGGGCGATATCGTCGGTGTCGATGGCGAGTTGAAGCACACGAACCTGGGCGAGCTGACCATTTTCGCCGAGCAACTGCATTTTCTGAGCAAATCGCTCGAGCCTCATCCCGACAAACACAAGGGGCTGACCGATCCCGAGCTGCGCCAGCGCCTGCGGTATCTCGATCTGATCTATAGCGAAGGCGTGCTGCCGCGCTTTTTGGCCCGCACCAAAATCGTGCAGTCGATCCGCGCGACGCTGGCCGGCGAAGGGTTCGTCGAAATCGAAGGCCCGACGCTGCATTCGATCGCCGGCGGCGCCGCGGCGCGGCCCTTCAAAACGCATCACAACGCGCTCGACATTCCGCTCTATCTGCGGATCGCCTTGGAACTGCATTTGAAGCGGCTGCTGGTGGGTGGAGTGGAACGCGTCTATGAGCTTGGCCGCGTCTACCGCAACGAAGGCATCAGCCCCAAGCACAATCCCGAGTTCACCATGCTCGAAGTCTACCAGGCCTATGGCGACTATCAGAGCATGATGGATCTGTGCGAAAAGCTGATCGTCGATGCCATCCGCGCTACCGGGCAGAGCTTTCAATTGCCCTGGGGCGAGGCCGCCGTCGACTTTGCGCCGCCCTTTGCCCGGCGAACCTACGACGAATTGTTCGAGCAGCATACCGGCGTTGCTCCCGGCGACGAACCCCGCGTAAAAAAGTTGGCCGATGAGAACGGTTTCGACACGGCCGGCAAACACCCCGACGTCATCAAGAGCTTCGTGTTTGAAGAACGCGTGGAAGACCAGTTGGCCGGCCCGGTGTTTGTGTACGATTATCCGGCCAGCATTTGCCCGCTGACCAAGCGCAAGCGGACGAACCCCGCGGTGGCTGAGCGGTTCGAGCTGTTCGTGCAAGGCATGGAGGTGGCCAACGCCTACACCGAGCTGAACGACCCTGACCTGCAAGAGCAACTCTTCCGCACGCAGTTGGCCGGGCAGAAAGAAGAAGACTCGATGGCCAAGATGGATCACGACTTCATCCGCTCGCTGCGGCACGGCATGCCGCCCGCCGGCGGTTTGGGCATCGGCATCGACCGGCTGGTGATGCTGCTGACCAATCGCCAGACCATCCGCGACGTCATTCTCTTTCCGCTGCTGCGGCCCGAGTGAGACGACGGCAACGATGCGGAATAACGCCCGGTGGCCGGGGCAGAGCCTTGGCGATGCCCCGGGCTGCCTCGTCTTCCTATTTCGCCCCGGCCCACTACTGGTCTCGCCTCAAATCCGGGGCATCGCTACACTCTGCCCCTGCCGCCGGTCTTTACTCCGAACCGCCTTATTCTCCGCACTATGTACAAGCTTCTGCTCTGCTGGCGCTATCTCCGCACGCGCTATATCGCCCTGGCGTCGGTGATTAGCGTCACGCTCGGCGTGGCTACGATGATCGTGGTCAACGCCGTGATGTCGGGCTTCGCCCACGAGATGAAAAGCCGCATCCACGGCATCCTCTCCGACGTCATTCTCGAATCTCACGATATGCGCGGCTATGAAGACCCCGAATACCACATGGAGCAAATCCGCCGCGTGGCCGGTGACTATATCGCCGGCATGACCCCCACGGTGCACATGCCCGCCATCATGACCAGCGAATACGCGGGCAAAACCTTCACGCGGCCAATCACGTTCATTGGCATCGATGAAACGACGCAGGGCGAGGCGAGCGATTTTTGCCAGTATCTGCTGCACCCGGCCAATCGCCAGCAACTCAGTTTCGACCTGCGCGAAGGGGGCTATGACACGCGCGACCCGCAGGCCGGCTCGCCCGAAGGCGGTCGCAACGTGCTGCGCGACGCCGGCTGGCCCTATCGCCGCTGGTGGTCGAAGGTGAAACGCGAGAGCGACTACCAGCCGTTGGCGTCGCGCAGCGATGTCGAGCCGGCCAGCTCGCTGGTCGAGCTGCAAAATGCGCTGCCCGAGTCCAACGTCATGCAAGCCGCCGGCGACGACGCCGCGTTTCCCCCGACGCAAGACGTTACCTTCGCAGAACGATCGGCGACGGAAGCGGAAGGCGACGCCGTGCCGGACGATCCCTATGCCCCGCGCGACACGCGCGGCGCTTTTGATCCTTCGCAGAAGCAGCACACCGGGCTGGTGCTGGGTATTGCGCTGTCGAACTATCGCGACGAAGCCGGCCACGAGCGGTTTCTGCTGATGCCCGGCGACGATGTGCGCGTGACGTTTCCCAACGCGGCCATTCCGCCCAATGCCGTCAGCTATTGGTTCACGGTGGTCGATCTGTATGAAAGCAAAATGAGCGAGTACGACTCGACGTTCGTGTTTGTGCCGCTCAAGAAGCTGCAAGAGCTGCGCGGCTTGCTCGATCCCCAGACGGGCATCACCCACGCCAACAGCGTACAAATCAGGCTCAAAAACCCGGAAGACGCCGACCTGGTGCGCGACAAGCTGCGGCGGGCGTTTCCCGCAGAGCTGTACTCGGTTTCCACCTGGCGCGACAAGCAGGGGCCGCTGTTGGCCGCCGTGCAAATGGAAACCGCCATCCTCAACGTGCTGCTGTTTCTGATTATCGCGGTGGCCGGCTTCGGCATTCTGGCCATTTTTTTCATGATCGTCGTCGAAAAAACCCGCGACATCGGCATCCTCAAAGCGCTGGGCGCCTCGGGCCGCGGCGTCATGGGCATCTTTCTTTCCTACGGGCTGTCGCTGGGCATGGTCGGCTCGGGCGGAGGCATGGTGCTCGGCCTGCTCTTTGTGCTGTACATCAACGAGATCGCCAAGGTCTTAAGCGCCATCACCGGACATGAAGTTTTCGACCCCACGATCTACTACTTTTATAAGATCCCCACGATCATCGAGCCGCTGACTATCGCCTGGATTGTGTGCGGCGCGGTGGTGATTGCGGTCATGGCCAGCGTGTTGCCCGCCCGCCGCGCCGCCCGGCTGCACCCGGTCGAGGCTTTGCGTTACGAGTGAGCGCGGCCAGTGGCTTTGCCGCGCAAGCGCGTCGTCGCGCGACGGTCTCGGACGCCAGGGTTGAGGCAAATCTTTGGCCCTGCGCGGCCGCTGCTTGCCGTTGCTGCTGGTTCGGGTTCCGGGCAGGGCGTCGCCGGCACCCGTGCCAGCAGCCTCCGAGCAGGCGCGTCACGCCGGCCGCGAAGGTGGCTGGCGGTCTGCTGCTTACTTGCGTAAAACCAGGCCCTCCACCGCGGAGGTGTTCCTCGCAACCTCCCGGCCAGCAAGCGTTTATGGCATCATCACCAAAAACAAGTCGCTACGGATGCAAGCGCGGGCCTCTCGGAAGCCGCATCGCGGCGCATGAGCCAGATCGCCACGCTCGGTTCTCCGTCGCGACTACCGGCTTCGCCCCTGCTTCCTGTAGTATGACCGGAATCTGGCTTGGTCGGGTTTTCACGCGATTTTGCGCCATCCCACGCGATCGTGGCGTAAGCCCGTGGCCATTGGTCACGCCAAGGGTTCCCTTGGGACTCTTCGAGCAGTTCTCGGCATTTCCAACGCCCGACGGCCCGGCTGCGTCAGGCCGAACAACCTCGTCTGCCTTCGCGGCTGAATCCCGAATCCTGAGTCCCAAATCCTTCATGAAGCCCTGAATCCCGCCCATCAGGCCCCTTTAGGTCCGCTCTCTGTTTTGTACCAGGCAAGTGGCTTTATTGGCTTTCAGCGGGTTTTTCACCGTTTTTGCGGCCGCGCGCCAAGCCCCGACCTCTGACCTCCGGCCTCCGACCCCTGCTCGTCCCTCTCCCCGTTTTATACACCCCAAGTGGCTTCGTCAGTTTCCGCAAGCGGCTGCCGTGGTCGAAAAACGCCGCAACTGGCTATATCGATTGGGGCTACCAATGGACCGGTTGCTTCCGAAAAAATCTTCAGCTCGAGCTCGGGCCGATTGAAGACCTGCCAAAGGTATTGCATACCCGCTGCCGTTGGCCCTGGAGCACCGTTCTCGTGGATGTCGAGGTAGCGCACGTCCTTAGGCTTCGACTCGCCCGGCGGGAGCGGTCGCAGCGACGTGCCGCGAAAGAATGCCACCTTGATGTACTTCGTGAAGCAATGGAAATTGAGAAACCAGCCCTGGCCCTCGACGCCATAGAAGGGCGAGTTCCACTTCACGGCCTTGCGGACGTGGGGCACGTTGCGCACGATGAGCGCGTCGAGGCGTTCGCCCGGCGTCGCTTTTCTAGCCCGGCATGGCCGCGAGGTAAGCCCGCACCGGGGCGTCGCCCTTCGCGATCTGCGGGTTGCCGCCGCTCAGCAGCACCGGCTGCGCGGCCGCCGCGCGCCCTTGCTTGCGCGGTTCGGCCGCCTTCGCAACCGCCCGTTTCGTGGCGGGCTTCTTGGCGCCTTTCGCCGACTTCTTAATTCTTTTGCCGGGCATGGGGTTACTCCGGAACCGACTCCGCTCACTCGGGTAGGTGGTCATCGATCGCCGCCCGGAGCTCGTCGGGAGAAAGGCGCTTCAGAAAACGGTCGGGACGAAATAGCCAGCGGACCGTTCCTTGGCCGTCCAACACGACGGTGGTGGGCGCCGCTACGTCGCTGCCATCGGCCCCGGCTCCCGAGTGCATGACGTCAAGGGCCTGGCACATCCTGTGATCGGTATCGGCAACGATTTTCAAGTGCGGCAACTGCGCTTGCGATTTCTCTGCATCCTCCCGCCGGTCGGTCGAAATCGCGACGATCTCGACGGGGTCGCTTCTGGTTTTGAATTCGTCAAAATGGCCTTCGAGCTCACCGAGCTCAATCATGCAGATCCCTCACCAGTGGCCTCGATAGAACACAAGCACCGTTGATCCGCCGTTCCGCAGGTCCTGGTCCGTGAACGAACTTCCGTCGGCAAGAGTAGTCGCAAACTTGGGTATCTGCTTGCCAACCTGCAGGGGGCCCTTGTATGGCGGCAGCAGGCTCATCGACAAAATGAAATACCACTCCCCTGCGCACAACAGCGCCAAAACCAACGACGTAGTCACTCGCGCCCACGTGGGACGCTGGCGGACCGAAACCAGAGTCAACAGCACGCCCAGGGTGAACAAAATCGGCATGTACCAGGGCGTCGTGAGCTGTTTGAAATGAAACGCTTGGACAAAGTAGAGAACGACGCTGAGCAGAAAAAGTCCGATGCCCAGCCAAAGCCACCCTCGGCCGCGATGGCGCGCCGCGGAAGCCGGAGTGGTTGGCGATGATTCCGTTGTGTCCATGGGTTTGGTTTACCTCCGTTGCGTTTGGTCGGTCTCACCCGACCTCAAACTAATTATCTCTTGTTTGCCGACTGCTTCCGCGCCGTTAGGAGCGGACGAAAAATAACTTCGCCAGTTTTGTTGGCCCTCACCTAGCCTCTCCCGGAGGGAGAGGGAACTGTAGGACGAAGTATTTTTCGTCCGCTCCTTAGTTCAAGTTTCGCAGTTTTTGCTAGCAGATGAACGACGCCGTAGCGTCATTATGCCGCAAGTTGGAGTACTTGGTCGAGAATCTGCTTGATTTTTTTGCTTCCCTGTCCTGACAGGCCCAG
>JAICLL010000072.1 GCA_025927475.1 Pirellulales bacterium | reverse complement strand
GGCCTCCGTGGGTGGGTAATGATGGATACACTACCCTTCATCCTATCCCGGAGGCCACCTCTTGTTCAGCTAGCATTTGCCTCGCATGTTCTTGGCACTGCATCAGTTAGGACAAGCGGAGGGCGAGTTGCAACCTAATCATTCTAATGGAAACGGTCTCGTCCGTCTGCGACCACGTACGGATAGCCATAGCAGCATTGACCCCATGAGAGCGGCAAGCACTCCAAGGGCGACTTGTTTGTCGGAAAAATCTTCATCACCCGCTGCACGAGCGGCGCGATCCGCACCGGCGACCTGCGGGCCGACATCATAGCTGGCAAGGTCATCAATAGAATAGGTCGACAAGTCGATTCGCCGCACGATACCCCGCGGTGGCGGGTGCTTCACGCCAACCACTCTGACACTAGGGGGTATTTCCACTACGAAGTCCTCGGCAGTTGGCACTTGCGCGCCAAGATCAGCGGAAATCCATTCCCTGGCAACCCATAGCGGCTCGGCAGTTCCCCCGACCGTCAGCGGCCCAGTTGCAGACCTTACGCATCGGGCCATAACGCCTCCCTCACACTGAGCAAAATCTGTTCCGACTTCGCACCCCTCCGAACGCACCCCAGTGGCTTCGTTGACTGCGACCTGCTCGCGTCGCTCGGTCACAGGCGGCGATGTGGACATACGGAACGTCAATTGGAGCTTTTGCCGAACTATTTCGCCGTTGCTTGTCTTGCTAATCCGCTCCATCTCAACCAGCAAGCGATCATTCGGTTGCTCAACAACCCGTTTCTCTACGGTCTCGCTGAATTCGGGGCGCGGCGAGAACGCTTTGATTGGACTCCCGGCGACGCCGCCCGCAAAAGAAAACGGATTGATGATCACGTCGCCATCAGTAGCTGCCTTTAGCACACCAGCATCCCGATCAGGGCGCCGAAATATGGTAAGTTGGTCCCCAAACGACGGGTAGGGAGGAAGATAGTCTAGATATAAATCGCCCGCAACGACGCCATCGAACGACACGTTAGTGACAATGCCACCGCTACCGTCGAGACTTGCGTCCTCGGGAGGATGACCGAAGTCGATGCCGAACCGCATCTGGGATCCCAGCTTATGGAAGGTTCCCGTAGCTCGGTCTTCCTGCGAAGCGTTGCCAACGTGTGAACCAAACTGTCCCGCTAGGGCCTCGCCCTTGGTTGTTGCGATGCCCTGCCGGAAGGAAAACGTCGATCGGAAGGAAATGTCGCCCCTCCATTGGTTGACAGCCGCGTCGAGAACTTCTAGGAGGGAGTCGTCATTCGCACGCGAGCATCCGGGCTCGCTCAGGAACGCGAGCGGCAGGGCAAGGAGCGAAATGACAATCTTGTGGAGAAGCATTGGCGACGGCGAGTTAACGTGACGGTTGAGACGCGGGACGTTTCTGTGAACGCCTGCGAACGCTAGAGAACAGTCGTGCAGTCGATGGAGGTATTCCATAATGCACAACTGGTTGCGGATGTACAGTTTCCGGGATCGTTCACGAATCCTGTAAATGTCAGACACTTTAGTGTCCCCACAGTATCGCAACTTTTACACGGGAAGTTCTTGCAATACTCCTCGTTGGCCTCGGCCCAACCGTTGCACGCGTCCACCGCGACGCCCTTCGCTCCAACTTTACACGTCCCGCCACACGGTGCGGCGCCAATACATCCACCGCCAGCTGGTTTGGTGCAACCCGCGCTACGATTCGCACCCCCCGGGGGCGCTATGTGGCATGCTTGCTTCGCCCCGGCATAGGCGGAGTAGCTGCCACCGACCAAGAAGACTAAGCCTGCCAATCCGACGATAGTGCTACTTTTCATCTTGTGTGTCTCCTTTTTGCGGTGCTTTCACCAGCGATGTCGCCACACCTGGCACTACGATCACCGTGATCGACACAGGCGAGGTCTGGCAGTCCGGCCGCTCAGGGGCAGCGAGGGTGAGGATATCAGACGACGGCACCACTTCAAGTGCGGCGCTCGTCGCCCGCTCTCGCATGGCGAGTCAAGATGCCATTCGCGCACGACGCGGCCAATGCCGCTCGTTCTCGCCGGGTGCAAGGAAGGCCGCGGGGAGCCCGGTTTTCTGAGGATATGGCCGAGTGAAAACGCGAGAGCAAGCAATTTAAGCAGCGCTTAATCAAGCCCAAAGTGTTCTGACCGCCTTTTTGCCCGCAGCCCCCGCGCAGTCCCCGCGCGCCAAAGCGTTGGCCAGAAGATGCGCCCCGGTCGTCGTCGGGTGCCGACGCCGATATCTGTCCCGTTTCCGGCGTGCTTTCCGGCGATTCAGCGCTTATATGCCGCGAGTCGCGAAGAAGGCTATAGACGCAGGGGATTGATAATCGATCCGAATAAGTTATTTTTCGCGTCGTGGTTGCCCCTCGGAGCATCGTTCCGCGACAGGCACCCAAACGATCGCTTTGTGGATAGGCAGTCAGAGCGTGTTGTTATGAAAACCTGGCAAGCATCACGCCGATGTTCGGGTTTCACGCTGTTGGAGCTGCTGGTAGTGATTTCGATCATTGGCATGCTGATGTGCCGGCGGTGCAGCAATCGCGCGAGAGCGCGCGGCGGGTCACCTGCGCAAATCATCTCAAGCAGATCGGACTGGCTCTGGCGGGGTTGGAAAACGCCCACAACGTCCTGCCGAGCAACGGTGGCTGGGACGGCAAGCAAAAGATCAAGGCTACCGATGGCAGCCAAGTGCTCGCGACCACGCAGAGCTTCGTTACCGGGGTCACGTATCACTGGGGCGTGGGCGGCCCGGAGTTCGGCCCGCGCACGCAGACTGGCAGTTGGGCCTATGCCATTCTGCCCTATATGGAACGGACGGATATTTTCGAGTCGCGCGGCTGGACGGTGCCCGTCGGAGGTTATATATGCCCCAGCCGGAGGGACGTGAAGGCCCATGCCGTAGCGGCCCAAGACGCTTATGGTAAATATCAAGGCGGCGGGTGGACGTGGGGCAAGATCGACTATGCCGCCAACGGCTTGCTGGTGCGGAACCGGCCGGAGTGTTTTCCTATCGCCGGCATTCGCGACGGCACATCGAATACCGTGCTCGTGGCCGAAAAGGCGTTCGATCCCGGCGTGCAGACCGATTCGACCTGGTGCTGGGATGAGCCGTTCTTTTTGGGCGGGTCGGGCGGAAGCGCCCGCGGCGGCATGCGCGTTTTGCCCGACGGCGGCGGCATCAAATTCAAAGGCAACTGGGGCGCGGCGCATCCCGCGGGGGCCCAGGCCGTCTTTGTCGATGGATCGGTGCGGTTGCTGCCGTTCGGTCTGGATTGGACCCGCGTCAAGGCGTTTTTGACGCCCGAGGGGAAAGAACTGCTGCGCGACCTCGCAATGTAGATGTGGATGACGGGCCACGGTTGGACCAAAGATGTTTAACAGAAGGAAACGAAGAAAACGAGGGACGAAAAGCAAAAGCAATCGATTTCACGCGGTCCCCAATCGGACATTAGAGCGCCTAACAAAACTGGATGCGGCCGTCACCCGGAGGATGGCCTTCCTAGGCCGTCACCGTAAGTTGGTGACGGGCTAGGAAGCCCATCCTCCAGCGGCGCGGTCGTTTTGTTAGGCGCTCTTAGCCATCGGCCAGGAACGCCGCGGAGGTCGTTTCCGGCAGGGACCACGGATAACACGGATGGGCGCGGATACAAGGAATTTTGGGGTTTTCTATCCGTGCCCCTCGGTGAAATCCGTGATCATACCTTTCTTCGTTCTCTTCGTTTCCTTCTGTTAGAAGAAAAGCGACCGGGTGTGAGAGTGAATCAGCCAGTGAGAATCTGCTTGATGTGCGCCGCGCTCGCGCAAGCGACGGCCGGCGCCGCGTGTGCCGCCGAGTTTCAGCAGAGCTTTCGCAAATCTCAACTGGGCGGTCCCATGATGAGGCTCTCCGCGGGCGAGAGCGCGCAATACGTGAAGCGGACCGATGAAGGGCTGCTTGTGACGTTTCCGGCGAGCGACCATCCGCTGCCCGCCGCGGGCGTTAGTCCGCAGTTCCGCATTCGGGGCGATTTTGAAATCACGGCGGCCTACGAATTGATCGACGTCGCGCCGCCGGACCGCGGCTGGGGAGCGGGCGTGATGCTGCGGGTCGCCGCCGATTCGCGCCACCACGATGCCGCCACGCTCGGCCGCTACCACCACCCCCAGCATGGTCAGGTGTTCGAGTCGGACCGCAGCACCGCCGACGGCTCGACTCGAAAGCATGCGGGCCAGTACGCCCCGGCAAAGGGCAAGACCGGCAGGCTGCGGCTGAGCCGCAAAGGCGACAAGTTACTCTATGAGGCGGCTGATGAAGGCGAGGCCGAATTCCGCCTCGTGCGCGAAGAGCCTTTTGTTGATTCCGACGTGAAGAACGTCTTGTTCGCCGTGGTTACGGGGCTGTCGAAAGCTCCGCTCACGGCGCGGTTGACCGGCTTCAACGTTCGCGCCGACGCGCTGCCGCTTCCCGACGATTCGCCGCCCGCCGGGGGCCTGTGGCTCGCTTGGTCGCTGATTGGCTCGGCGGTTATCTTGGTGGCCTGTGGCGCGGTCGTCGTAAGGTTGCGCAAACGGCGGATGATGGCCGCGGCATGATGGTTCCTGTGGCACGGACAAGGGGATGAGCCCATGAGTCATCGACGTATCGCGGTGCGGCCGAGCGTGTCGGTGATGATGTGCGTTTACCGCCCCGATCCGTGTTTTTTTCCAGCGGCGGTGGAGAGCGTGCTGGCGCAGACACACGACGACCTGGAGCTTGTGATCGTCGAAGACCCATCAGAAAGGTGTGGCCGCGCGATGCTGCCGCGCGACCTTGATTGCCGCGTGCGGTACTACACGAATAGCCATCGGACTTCACTGATCGAGCAGCGCAACCGCGCGCTGGCCGAAAGCCGCGGAGAGCTAATCGCGGTGCTTGACGCCGACGACCTAGCCGAGCCGGACCGCTTCGAACGGCAAGCGGCGTTTCTCGACACCCATGTGGACCTTGGCCTCGTCGGAACCCAGGTTGCGGTGATTGACGGGCGAGGCGCGATCACCGGGCACCGCCGCTTTCCCCTCGATCACCGGTCGATCGTCGAAGCGATGCACCGCGTGGTTCCGTTTTGCCAACCCAGCGTCATGTATCGTAAACAGGCCGTGCTTCGCGCCGGCGCGTATCAGAGCACGTTTGGCACGATCGTGGAAGATTACGACTTGTACAGCCGGCTGATCCTGGCTGGCGTGCGGACAGCGAATCTTCCCACGGCCCTGACGCGGTATCGACTGCACGCCGGTCAAGCGAAAGCCAAACATCTGCGTGCGACCATCCGTACCGTTTTGGCGGTGAAGCGCCGCTACTGGTGGGCCACAATGGACCTCGAATGCCGGCTGCGCATGCTTGCCGAGCGGTCGTTGCTCTGCCTTCCGCAAGCGATCGTCTTTTCGCTGCTAACCCGAATGTATTATCGCGATGAGCCTCCGCCCCCGCGCCATCCGCTCGAAGCGGTTGAATGTACGCCCGCGTGCGCTAAACGTGCCGATGCACACAAGGGGATGGCGCGCGCGGTCGTTCAGTCAGACTCGTTCTAAAGCTTCTGTCGGAAACGGGCTCCGTGCCGTTCCTCCGGGGTGCGGCGCCGCGTCGGTTCGCCCCGCACGGAACGGCACGGAGTCCGTTCCCTACAGAATCGTGCCGCATTCCCAGATCCATCTTCGACGCCCGGGCGAAATATAAATTGCTCGGCAGCCATGTCGCCGCTATTCTCCGACGCGCTTTTTGCCGCCATCTGGCTGTTTGTGAACGTGCTGCTGATCGCCGCGGCGTGGCGAGGCGTATGCCGCCGATTTTCCGACGACCCGCCGTTGGAAAGAATCATGCATTCGATCGTCGTCGCCTGGGCGTCGATCGCCGCCGCGGCACTAACGCTGGGCGCGATTGGCTGGCTTTCCGCCGGCGCTCTGCTTGCCCTTGTCGGGGGCGGGGCGGCGGCCTGTTTGAAAGCGAGCGTTCGCGGCACACGCATCCGTCGCCGTTCCGCGGATCACGACCCCCCCAAAATCGACGGGTTCACCTTGGCATGGGGCCTGTTGTGGGCGCTGGCGCTGGGAATGGTGGCTACCACCGCGCTCGTGCAGTTCCCCACCGACTGGGACTCGCTGATGTACCATATCCCGCTGGCCGATCAGTGGCTGCGCGCCGGGAATCTTTACACGCCCGATGAAGCGATCTGGCAGTTTCCCGGCAACAACGAACTGCTAACGCTGTGGCTGGTGGCGCCATTCTCAGGCGATTTTTTGGCGGCGCTGGGCAATCTGCCGTCCGTCGCGTTGCTCGCACTGGCGACGATCGCGCTGGCACGTCAGTTGGATTTGCGACCCGTCTCTTGCCACCTGGCCGGTTTCGCGGCGGTTGGGAATAGCATTGTGCTGCGGCAACTCTGCGACAACGAGAACGACGTCGCCGTCGCGGCGCTTTTCATTGCCTGCCTGGCCTATGCGTTTCGGTACGCGCGCGGGTTCCGCCGCCCGGATGTGTGCTGCGGGGCGCTGTGCGCGGGACTGCTCGCCGGAATCAAATACTATGCGTTGGCACACCTCGGCGTGGCAGCCGTGGCCACGGTCCTGTTGACGTGGCTGACGGGGAGCGGCAGGAGTGCGGCCCGCGCCGCATCGCTGGGGGCCAGCGCCGTTTTGGTCTGGGGCGGATATTGGTACGCGCGCAACGTCATCGTCAGCGGAACACCCTTTTACCCGTTCGGGCTCACCGATGACACCAACGTGCTGTCTGAGATGAGGAGCGCGAGCACTTTCAGCAGCACGCTCTTGGGCAACGGACAGCCCGAAGTTTGGACGCTGCTGGGCGACGCGATCAAGAGACGAACTGGTCCCGCGCATTGGATCGCTTTCATGCTTTGCCCGATTGTCGTCGCGTGGCTGTCTTTAAGCGCCTTGGTGATGATTCGGCGCCGCGGGGAGGGATCCGCCGCCACGCGCCGCCTGGTTTTGGCGCTGGCCGTGCTTGGCGCCGCCGCCGCGTATGGCGTCACGCCGTTCGCCGTGGAGACCGAGCCAGGCACGATGAACACGCTCAAGGGCGGCTATCTGCCCAGCCGATTTGGGCTCTCGTTCTTAACGCTTGCGGTGTTGAGCTTCATCGTGCTCCTGGACGACCTGCGCGTTGGGCTGCTCGCGCTGTGCGGACGTGCGCGCGGCAGCGCGCTGGCGCCGATCCGCCGTGGGTGGCGGGGGCGCGCGATGTTGTTTCGTGGATTTAGCACGGGCATCCCTTACGCGCCGCAGACGCTTTATGCCAGCCTGATCGCCTGGCAGATTGGGTACGACCGTGTTCACGCGCTTCGCAACTCGACCGTCATCGACGCGGTTTTGGTAGCCGCCGATATCGCGCTTGCCGCGACGTGCTGCCGCCTTCTCGCGGGGATGGCCGCTTCCCGCCGCCGGCGCGCGATGCTTTCGGCGGCGGTTTTACTCGGCCTCAGCGCGGCGATCACCTGGCGCGGCGAGCAGTGGCGCGATGGCTACGCCGCTCACTTCGACCGGCACTTTCGTACTCAGATTTTCACTCGACTCGCCGCGGAAGCCCCCGCGGAGACGCGAATTTGCGCTTGCACCTACCAGTATTACCCGTTTCTCGGCGCGAACCGGCAGTTCCGCGCCGGCCGCCCCTTTCTCGCGCCGACCTACGATTCGCTGCTCGCGTATCTCGACGAGCATCAATCGACGTTCATCGCCACCACGAATCATGATTTTTTCAAGAACGGGCGCTACCTCGAAACGAAGAAATGGCTCGATGCCCACCCTGAGCGATTTCAACCTCTTGAAATTGGCCCTTGGCTCTCCTTTTACCGCGTGCTGCCGGCGAGCGCGGGCGTTGTCACCCCATGAAGAAGTTTTTTATCGTTGGTTGCCCGCGTTCCGGGACGACGCTTTTGCAGCGCATCTTGAACGCGCATCCGCAGATTGTCATCCCGCCCGAAACCGCTTTTGCGGAGCTTATGACACGGTCGCGGCGCGGCCAAGCGGCACATTGGCAAAGAGTCACGGCCGACCTTGGCATCGACCTCGCATTGCCTCGCCGCGGACTTCGCGGCCTTGCGGATGCGCGCGATCTCTATGAGCGAATGGCGCAAGCGCATGTTGAGCGCGTTCGGCGGCATGGGATCGCCTATTTCGGAGAGAAGACTCCGCAACACCAACGTTATTTATCGCTGTTATGGCGGCTGTTTCCCCAGGCGAAGGTCGTTCTCGTCTTTCGCGATGGGCGCGATGTCGCGGTGAGTCTTTCGCGCCAGCCGTGGATGTCGAGCGACCTGGATGTGAACTTCGCCCTTTGGCTGCATTATGCCAGTATCCAGCGGCGCGCCGAGCAAGCGCGCCCATCGCAGTTGCACGTGGTTCAATATGAATCACTCGTTTCGACGCCCGAGACCGAGGTGCGAAGAATCTGCGAATTCCTCGAACTCGACTATCAGCCAACGATGCTCTCTCAGAGCCGCGACTTCGCTGGCGTTCCGGACTGGGAGATGCCTTGGAAGGCGGCCGCGCTCGGGCCGATCACAACCGATCAGATCGGCCAATGGCGGCAAGTGCTTCGCCAACGCGAACTACACCGGCTTGAGAGCTGGGGAGGCACGGCGCTACGGCGGCTTGGATATACACTCTCCCGCGAGGACCGCCGGCGCCTTCCGCCGATCTGTCTGCCGCTCGTTTACCTCAAGTCGCTCTGGTGGGCCGCCACACGTGTCCGCTTCCCTGGGCACCGGTTGGCAGTAATGCCCGCGGCGGATATCGCGGAGAGGAAGCGCGCTTTCTACGACCGCATGCGCCCCGCGCCTATTCCCATCGACCGGGGCCGGCTGGCGCGCCGCTGGTCACCGCGCGACGGCCGGCTGCTGGATATTGGCTGTGGGCCGGGAAACCACCTCCACCACCTGGCCCCCAACGCCAACACCGCAATCGGCGTGGACGTCGATTTGCCGACCCTGGAGATCGCGCGTCGGAGGATCGAGGCGCCGAATGTCAGCCTGCTTCGCTACGACGGCACTCGTTTGCCATTTGCGGCAAACGCCTTTGACGTGGTGACAACCTTGGATGTACTTGAACACGTCTCGAACCGACCAGCCTTGGTCGGCGAGATCGCGCGTGTTCTGCGGCCGGGCGGCAGTTGGATCGTGAGCGTTCCGCATCGCGGGGCGCTCCGGTGGCTTAGCCCCGAGAATCTCGCCCGCGACTTTCCGCGGTGTTACCGTATGTTGACCCGAATCTCATGTCCGCAGTTTTGGGTGTGTGCTCAGGAAGCTTCGGCGCAAAGACATGGGCACTTCACCGCGTCGGAGCTTTCGGCGTTGGCCGAGTCACAATTTACGCTCGCGCGCGTCGCTCGGCGGGGAGGGCCCGCGTACGCCGTCGCGTATCTTGCCGCCAGTTTTCCGCCGCCTGGCTGCGGCAAATATTGGGCGTCGGCCTGCTTCGCCGCGATGGCGGTCGACTATGAGTTTCCCTATGGTCCGCTGGCCTACAATCTGGCGATCGAATTCCGCCGCCGCGGTGCGTAAGGTATCGTCCCGACGAGTGGTACACCGCAGCCTACGCCAACTCCCTCTACGACGAGGGCCCGGCACGATGCGGATGTCTTGATCGCGGCAGTGTCTTGATCGCGGCAGTGCCAATCGAGGCCCCACTTTCTTCTCGCGCCGCGCCTGCTTAAGATAGAACCCGCCCCGACGCCGGACGGCGCCGAGGGAACCGTCGTGATCCTGAGTTGCAGCAAATGCCGCCACAAGGGCCAGGGCTACCTGACTAAAAACCAGCGCGGGCACAAGCGCCGTGACTGCCGGTAAGATTTTTTTGGGAGCATGTTTCATGGGTTCGGTTCGAACGCGGCTGTCGATCATGATGTTCCTCCAGTACTTTGTCTGGGGGTCGTGGGGCGCGTCGGCGGGCGGCTACATGGGCGCGGCTCTGAAGTTCTCGCCCGATCAGATCGGTTGGATTTATTCCACCACGGCCATCGGCGCCATGATCTCGCCGCTGTTCGTGGGCTACTTTGCCGATCGATTCTTTGCCACCGAGCGCATTCTCGCCTTTCTGCACTTGGTCGGCGGCGTGTTGCTGGTAGCAGCCGGGCAACAGACCGGTTTTGCTCCACTGATGTCGGTGATGCTGGCCTACGCGGTTTGCTTTATGCCTACGCTGGCCCTGACCAACTCGATTTCGTTCGTCAACATCGGCGATCCCGAGAAAGACTTTCCGGCCATCCGCGTGTGGGGCACGATTGGTTGGATCGCCGCCGGGCTGGTGGTCGGCGTGTTGCTGGGCGGCACGCAAAAATGGTTCTTTCACCTGGCGGGCGGCTGCTCGATTTTGCTGGCCCTCTATTGTCTGACACTTCCTCACACGCCGCCACGCCGCGAAAGTGGCGGCGGCGACGTGTTTGGCATGGCGGCCGTCGGGCTGCTGCGTGAGCCCTCCTTCGCGGTCTTCGTGTTTTGTTCGTTCTTGATTTGCATTCCGCTGGCCTTTTACTACACCTTCGCCAACCAGTTTTTGACCGAAACCGACATGCCGGTGCCGACGGCCTTGCAAACCGTCGGGCAGATCTCCGAGATTTTTTTCATGGCGGCCATGCCGTTTTTCATCCGCCGCCTGGGCGTGAAATACATGTTGCTCATCGGCATGCTGGCCTGGGTGGCCCGCTATATCTGTTTTTCCAGCCTGGCCTTTCCTTGGATCTTGGTCGGCCTGGTGTTGCACGGGGTATGTTACGACTTCTTTTTCGTGGCCAGCCAAATCTACGTCGATCAGAAGGCGCCCCGGCACCTACGCGCCAGCGCCCAAAGTTTTATTGCCTTTGTCACGCTGGGCGTGGGCATCTTCCTAGGGAACATGGCCGGCGGCAAGATTGTGGGAGATTATCCGCCGCTGACCCGGACCGCCGGCCTGCAAGGATCGGAAAAAACACAAACCGTTCTTCTGCCCGCCTGGCGCTCGCAAGAGCAGTACACTGGCTTCTGGAAATACCTCGATCTTTCGGCGACGGTTCGCCAAGCGATGTTTGGCAAATCGGAAGAAACGGCCCCGCCCGACTTTGCTCAGGCCAATGACAAGAACCAAAATGGCCAAATTGAAACCGACGAAATCCCCGATCGCTGGGTCGAACAAAAATCGGCCCAGCCATCGGAAGACGACCTGGTGTACGACGGCATCGAGTTGCGCAGCGCATTCCGCGCGATCGACACCGATCGCAGCGGCGCTATTTCACGGGCGGAGTGGCGCGCGAAGCAGGCCCACGATTGGAAGACGATTTGGCTTTGGCCCGCGGCGATGGCGGCCGTCACTTGCCTGGTCTTCTTGGCGGGCTTCAATGACCGCGTGGCCGACGACACGCTCGAAGCGATGGCCGAAGAAGCTCCGCTCGGCCCCGGCGAGGGATTCGAGCCTCAGGTAGGCTAGCCGCGCTGGCAGCCGCGCCCGTGACTTGTTGCGGTGGCATCTCGGCGGTACGATTCAAGATGCCCCTTCTTGATGCTGGAGATGTTCTATGCCAAGCCGGATTCGCTTGTGGCCGAGCCGCGGTCGTTTCTCGATGGCCAGCGTTTTGGCAGTCGCCGCCGCGGCTCATCTGTTCCTGCTCGGTTCGCCCGCCCGGGCGCTGACCCCCGAGAGCCCGGAAGTCAAAAAGGTGGTTGCCAAGGCGATCAAGTATCTGGAGCAGCCGACTCCCGACAGCGTTTTGCGCACCGACCACGGGTTCAACGCCATGTTCGGCGCCAAGGCGCTGGTGGGCATGTGCATGATCAAGTGGCATGGCGAAGGCACCGGCGGCCAGCATCCCAAGGTGCTGGAAGCCGTCGAGTCCATCCGCCAGGGAATTAAGCTCGAGTTTAATAATGTCGGCGACTACCCAATCTACAACGCCGGCGTGGCGCTGATCTTTCTGTTCGAGGCCGATCCCCAAGGCTATCGCGAAGAAAAAGAGAAGCTGACGCAGTTCTTGCTGCGCGTGCAAAAGCAACACGGCGGCTGGGGTTACCTGGGCCGGCCCACCGGCGACACTTCGATGTCGCAGTATGGTGTGTTGGGCATGTGGGCCGCCTCGGCCTCGGGCATTGAAACCCCCGTCAGCTCCTGGGAAGGAGTCTGCAACTGGCTGCTGCGCACGCAAGATCCCTCGGGAGGTTACTCGTATCAGGGCACCGATCCGGGCAATTTTAATTTGGTGCCGCAGACGCCGCCGCTCAAGGTGAGCTTGTCGCCCGCCGCGCTGGGCACGTTGGGGCTGTGCGCCGATTGTTTGCGGCTGTTTCCCAAAGTGCAAAAGCGCGATCCCAACGTTCCCGCCGCGCTGAAGCGCGTGCAAGCCACGGATGAAGGCCCCCGCACGCAAACCATCAGCCAGGGGCAAGTGGCCCAGGCCATCGAGCGGGGAGACAACTGGCTGCGCAACAATGGCCGCATCGATCCCAAAGAATGGACGCATTACTATTTGTACGCGCTGGAGCGATACCGCAGTCTTCGCGAGGAGCTACTCAACGATAAAGACAACCGCTGGTACGACGATGGCTATGCCTTTCTGGCCAAAACGCAACTTGACGACGGAAGCTGGAAGAGCGAACCGCTGGAGCACGTCGTGGCCGACACCAGTTTCGGCGTTTTATTCTTGATGCGCTCGATGAAAAAGAGCATCGAAAAGGCCAAGAGCTTCGGCGGCGGTCTTTTGACGGGCGGACGTGGACTGCCGGACAATGCCTCCGAGATTGAGCTGCGCGGCGGCAGTGTGCGGGCCAAGCCGCTGCGCGGTCCAGCCATGGAACTGCTCTCGAAGATGACCGAAACCAACCCCGACGATCCCGAGTTCGACAAGCTCTTGGAAGGACTCGAACAGCAGAGCCTGGTGGACGAAGAAGACCATCTCAACGAGATCCAGAAAAAGCTGCGCAGCATGGCGCAGGGACGGGCGCCGGAGGCTCGTGCGGCGGCTTTGCGAGTGATCGGGCGGACTCGCAATCTGGACGACGTGCCCCTGCTTATCGAGTCGCTCAAGGATGAAAATGCTCAGATTTATTTGGCCGCCGACGAGGCGCTGCGCTTCATCAGCCGTAAGTTCACGGGCACCGGCAAAGACACCCGCCGCGATGTGATCGAGGTTTGGAAGCGCTGGTATCGGGGCATCCGCCCCGACGCCGAGTTCGCCGATGAATAGCGTCTCTACCCGTGCGGGGCTTGCGTAGGCGGACGCGAGACGCCACAATGCTGGCATACCCGCCTGAAGTTAGTTCGCTCTGCGAGATTCCCACCTTGCTGCAGAGGAGTCGAACTACGGATGATTGCCCGCCTGCTGAAAACTTGGACGCCCCGGTTGACCGCTTCGGTCGCGCTCGCGGTGTCGTTTGGTTTGGTTGCTCTGGCGCCCTCGGGTCTTGCCGCGCAAGAACCGGCATCCGTGCCGCCCAGCAATCCGCCGCCCAGCAATCCGCCACCGACCGCGTCGCCGCTGCATGAACTCATCGACCAACAGATCGCCGCGGCGCTGGCGGCCAAAAGCATCGCGGCCGCGCCACTGGCCGACGACGCCGAGTTTCTGCGCCGCGTCTACCTCGACCTTACCGGCGCCATCCCTACTTTTGGCGAGGCGAAGGCGTTTCTCGATGACCGCTCGCCCATCAAACGGCAGCAACTGATCGATCGGTTGCTGAACAGCCCCGAATATGCCCGGCAAATGCAGCGGGTGTTCGATGTGATTTTGATGGAGCGGCGGCCGGCGAATCGCATTCCGCAGCCCGATTGGGAGCGGTATCTGCGTGAGTCGTTCGCGGCCAACAAGCCGTGGAACCAGTTGGTGCGCGAAATCGTCGCCGCCGATGGCGCCGACGCAAGTCTTCGGCCGGCGGCGCGGTTTTATCTCGATCGCGAGGGCGAAGCGAATGTGCTGGCGCGCGACGTCGGCCGGCTGTTCCTGGGCCGCGACATGCAATGCGCCCAATGCCACGATCATCCGCTGGTCGATAGCTATTTGCAGGCCGACTATTACGGCCTGGTGGCCTATTTCAATCGCAGCTTCATTTTTACGCCCAAGGACCAGCCGCCGGTGTTTGCGGAAAAGGCCGAAGGCGACGTGCAGTTCAAATCGGTGTTTATTGAAGGGGCGACGGACCAACCTGCTCGCCCTCACCTGCCCGGCGAGGCGGCGGCCGACGAGCCGCAGTTTGAAAAAGGCCAAGAGTACGCGGTGGCCCCGGCCGATGGCGTGCGGCCGGTGCCGAAATACAGCCGGCGCGCGCTGCTGCCCGCCGCGCTGCCTCGGGCAGAGAACCTCGCCTTCCGGCGCAACACTGCCAACCGGCTGTGGGCTTTGATGATGGGCCGCGGCCTGGTTCATCCGCTCGACATGGATCATCCGGGCAATCCGCCCACGCATCCCGAGTTGCTCAACTTACTGGCCGATCGGATTGCGGCGATGAACTTTGATGTGCGCGCGTTCTTGCGAGAGCTGGCGTTGAGCCAAACGTATCAGCGCGCCAGCGAGCCGCCAGCCGGCGCCGCGCCGCCGCCCGAAAGTTTGGCGGTCGCGCCGCTGAAGCCACTCTCGGCCGAGCAACTGGCGCTTGCCGTCTTGCAAGCGACCGGCGTTACCGATGTCCTGCGCGCCGAGCTTGGGCCCGCGCTCAACGAGCCGGCCTTGTACGAAAAGCTGGCCGGCAACCTGGCGCCGTTTGTCGCCGTCTTCGGGGGCCAGGCCGCGCAGCCCGAACAAGATTTTCAGGCCACCCTGGAGCAGACGCTGTTTCTGGCCAATGGGGGCGTGCTGCGGTCGTGGATCGCCCCGCGTCCTGGCAATCTGGCCGACCGGCTCGGCCGCATCAATGAGCCGCCCGCCGTGGCCGAAGCGATGTTTCTGAGCATCCTTACACGGCGGCCCACGCCCGAGGAAGCCGCCGAACTGGCGGCGCTGTTGCAGGCCCGCGCCGCCGACCGGCCTGCCGCGTTGCAAGAGTGCATTTGGGGCCTGATCGCGTCTGACGAATTTCGCTTTAACCATTAGCTCGGAGTCCGAGTATGGCACGTATTCACACTTGCGGCTCGATCGAACATCGCATCTCGCGGCGCAGTTTATTGGCCGGCATGCTGGGCGGCGTGGGCGGCAGCGGGCTGCTGCACGTGGCCGGCCTCAGCCGCTTGATCGAACCGGCGATGGCGGCCGAATTGGCCGCGCAACAGAAGCGGGCGCTTATTTTCTTTCTGGCAGGCGGCGTCAGTCAGCTTGAATCGTGGGATCCCAAGCCGGGTACCGACACCGGCGGTCCCTTCCTGGCGATTCCCACCAGCGTGCCGGGCGTCCATATCAGCGAGTTGCTGCCCTACACCGCTCAGCAAATGCACCGGCTCAGCCTGGTTCGCAGCATCAACACGGCCGAAGACGATCATGGCAAAGGGGCCGTCTTCATGGAAACCGGACGGCGCGACAGCCCCGCGCAGCGTTATCCCGCGCTGGGTGCGGTCGTCTCGCGCATGATCGCGCCGGCTGCCGGCGCACTACCCGGTTATGTGCACATTCAGCCGGGCGGAGGCGGCGTGAACAAGACCGACGCGGCGTTTCTGGGGCCGAAGTTTGCCTCGGTCGGGGTGGACAATGGAAAACCGCCGGCCAATCTGCTGCGGCCCGGCGATCTGACGCCCGCCGCCGATCAGCAACGCAACGATATCCGCCGCAAGCTCAATCAGCGTTTCACCGCCCGACGCCGCTCCGCCGACACCGAAGCCTACAGTTACTCCTACGATCAGGCGTTGCAGTTGATGGAGCGGGCAGACGTGTTCGACATCAGCAAAGAATCGCCGCAAGATCAAGAGCGTTACGGCAGCCACGACTTTGGCCGGCATTGCCTGCTGGCGCGGCGACTGCTCGAACAAGGATTGACGTGCGTGAAAGTGACGCACACCAATTACGACACGCACTCGGAAAACTTCGATTTTCATATCGAGCAGCTTGGCGAGTTCGATCGGCCGTTCGCCACGTTGATCGACGATCTGGCGCAGCGCGGCCTGCTCGACAGCACGCTGGTGATTGTGATGTCGGAGTTCGGCCGCACGCCGCACATCAATCATCTGATGGGCCGCGACCACTGGTCGCGAGCCTGGTCGGTGGCGTTGGCCGGCTGTGGCATCCAGAAAGGCGCGGTGATCGGCAAGACCAACGAAAACGGCACTGCGGTCGCCGATCGCGAGATCGATGCTCGGCATTTGTTCCACACGTATTTGCGCGCCTTGGGCGTCGATTCGACCGCCAATTATCCGGGCGTGAACCGCCCCATTCCGATCGGCGATCCGGCGGGGTCGGCCATCGCGGAGTTGTTGGCTTAGGAAACGTAGTGAGAGTCGCAAGCTCGTCCCACGCTACGAGCCGCAAGGAAATCTGAACCATGCCTGATGAAACCGCACCTGCCGCGCCGGCCCCACCCGCACCCAGCCCCGCACCCAGCCCCGCACCCAGCCCCGCACCGGCGGCCGATCCAACCCAAATACGCCAGATCAAGGAAGTCAAGCACAGCCGGCCGCTCTTCGCCTGCCGCATCGACCCCAGCGGACGCTTTGCGCTGACCGGCGCGCAGGACAACCTGGTGGTGCGTTGGCAACTCGACGGCGATCAAAAGCTCGAACTGCCCGGACATCAAAGCTGGGTGCGCGGCATGGCCTTTCAGCCCGGTGGCGAACTGCTGGCCACCGCCGACTACAGCGGCCGGCTCCATGTGTGGCGCTACGCGGCCGACCCGCCGCAACCGCCGCTGTATAGCATCGAAGCGCACAAAGGTTGGGCGCGGGCGGTCGCCTTCAGTCCCGATGGCGCCACCCTTGCCACCTGCGGCAACGACCGCCTGGTGCGGCTGTTCAATGCCGGCGACGGCAAACTTCTCCGCGAGTTGGCCGGGCATGAAAGCCATGTGTACCACCTGGCATTTTTGCCCGGCGGCGGGCATCTGGCGAGTTGCGATCTGAAAGGAGTCGTCAAGCACTGGGACCTGGCCAGCGGCGCGTGCGCGCGGCAGCTCGATGCCGCGGTGCTCTGGAAATACGACGCGGGCTTTCGCGCCGACATTGGCGGCGCTCGCGGCATGGCGTTCAGCCCAGACGGCAAATGGCTGGCTTGTTCCGGCGTCACGGAAGTTACCAATGCCTTTGCCGGCGTCGGCAATGCCGCGGTGGCGCTGTTTGATTGGGCCAGTGGCGAGCGAAAGCAGGTGTTGCGGCCGAAAGAGAATTTTCAGGGCGTCGCTTGGGGCGTGGCGTTTCACCCGGCCGGCTTCGTGACGGCGGTGGGAGGCGGCGGGCGCGGCGGAGCCATCTGGTTCTGGAAGCCTGACCAGCCGCAACCCTTCTTCGAGTTCAAGCTGCCCGCCGCCGCCCGTGATGTCGCGCTCCACCCCGATGGGCTGCGGTTGGCCGTGGCCCATTACGATAGCACGCTACGGCTTTACGATCTCTCGCCGAAGGACGTTTCACCGCAGCCAGCGGCGTAGAACCGGCGGCTACATAAAGGCCTTTAAGACTTCTTCAGGCGCGGGGCCGTAGGCGGTCGGCTCCATCGAACACGAAGCGCGCCCCTGGCTCAGGCTGCGGATGGCGCTGGAATAGCCAAACAAATTGGCCAGCGGCGCCTCGGCCTCGATCACCGTGTTGCGGCCGCGGGCCTGCGTGTGCGTGATGATCGAGCGCCGCTGCTGAAGATCGGCCACAATGTCGCCCAGGTGCTCTTCGGGCGTGATGATGTCGAGCTTCATAATCGGCTCGAGCAGCACGATGCCCGCCTGCGACAATCCTTTGCGAAACGCATCGGCCGCCGCCCGGCGAAAGGCAATTTCGTTCGAGCCGGTCTCGCTGGTCTCCCCGCCCAGGGTGGTGATGCGGACCTTCATCAGCGGATAGCCCAATGAGCCTCCGCCTTCGGCCTCTTGCACCAAGGCGTCGAGCACGGCGGAGAGCAGCTCCGGCGGAATCCCGTCGCCGCCCCCCGGCATCACCGTCACCGCACGCTCGCCCGAGTCATACGGCTCCAGACGAATCTTCACGCGGGCAAATAACTGCTGGCCGGCCACCATCTGATTGCACTCGCCGATCGCCTGGACCGCGTTCTTGACCGTCTCGCGATAGCTGACTTGCGGCTTTTTGACCTTCACATTCAGGTTAAAATCGCGTAACAGGCGGTGCTTGATGACCTCCAGGTGCAATTCGCCCATGCCGCTGATCAGCGTCTGGCCGGTTTCTTCGCTGGTGGCCGCGCGGAACGTTGGGTCTTGCCGCTTGAGCATCTCCAGCGTGTCGGCCAGCTTCTTCCGCTCGGCGGAAGTCTCCGGCTCGATGGCCATCGAAATGACCGTCTCGGGGAACTGGATCGTTTCGAGCAGAATCGGCTGCTTGGCGTCGCAGAGCGTATCGCCGGTCACCGAGTTGCGCAGACCGATGATGCCCACAATGTCGCCCGGTCCGACCCGGTCGACCTGCTCCTTGCGGCTGGCCTGCACATGCCAGAGCTGGGCGACGTTTTCCTTTTTGTCTTTGCCGGGGTTATAGGCCCGCGTGTTGGCCGACAACACGCCCGAATACACTCGCACATAGTGCAAGTCGCCGTGCCGGTCTGCCTGCACCTTGAACACCAACCCGCAAAACGGCTCGTCGGGAGAAGGCTTGCGGGTGAGCTTCTTTTCGGGCTTGTGGGGATCGGTTCCTTCGACCGGCGGTCGATCGAGCGGGCTGGGCAAGTACCTGGCCACCGCGTCGAGCAGCGGTTGAATGCCGATGCGGTCGAGCGCCGATCCGCACAGCACCGGCACCACCAAGCGGTGAGTCGTGGCCTCGCGCAGCACGCGCTCGACCAGTTCGTCGGGCACCGGCGATTCGGCCAGCGCCAATTCCATCAGCTCGTTGCTGTAGTCGTACAACTTCTCGAGCATTTGGTCGCGCCACAACCTAGCGTCGTCGAGCATCTCGGCGGGCACCTCGCCGGCCACGATCTCTTGTCCCAGGCTCTCTGAGTTGAACGTCAGAAACTTCATCGAGATCAGATCGATCACACCGCGAAAGGCGCCGGGCATGTGCGGCGGCCCCACGCCCACCGGAATTTGCACCGCCACCGGGTTCGACTCCAGCCGCTCGCGGATTTCATCCAGCGTGCCGTAAAAATCGGCCCCCTCGCGATCGAGCTTGTTAATGAACGCGATCCGCGGCACCTGGTACTTGTCTGCCTGCCGCCAGACGGTCTCGCTCTGGGCCTCGACCCCCTCGCGCGCGCTGAACACCACCACGCCGCCGTCGAGCACGCGCAAGCTGCGTTCGACCTCGGCCGTGAAATCGACGTGCCCCGGCGTGTCGATCAAGTTGACTTGCACGTCCTTCCACGGAAACGTGACACAGGCCGAATAGATGGTGATGCCGCGCTGCTGCTCCTCGGGATCATAGTCGGTTTCGGTGGTGCCTTTATCGACATCGCCCATGCGGTGTGTGGCGCCGGCGTAGTAGAGCATTCGCTCGGTGACCGTGGTCTTGCCGGCGTCGATGTGGGCAATAATGCCGATGTTTCTCAGGTTTTGTAAGGCGTGGCCCATGGGCGGAGCTCAATGCTTGCCAGCGCAAAAAAACGCCGCGACGGACAACCGAGGCCCGGCACGGCGTTCACGGAGTTCAGTTCTTACCAGGCGAAGTGCGCGAAAGCCTTGTTGGCGTCGGCCATGCGGTGTACGTTTTCGCGCTTGGTTACCGCCGCCCCTTCACGATTATACGCGGCTACCAATTCGTCGGCCAGCTTTTCGTGTGTCGGGCGTCCCTTCTTTTCACGCACCGCCGCCAAAATCCAGCGGATGGCCAGCGACTGTTGCCGATTCCGATTCACCTGCATCGGCACCTGATACGCCGCCCCGCCCACTCGCTTCGAACGCACCTCGACTTCGGGCCGCACGTTGTCGACCGCTTTGGTAAAGACCTCGATCGGTTCGACGTCTTTGACTTTGTCTTTAATGATGTCGAGCGCCGAGTAAAACACGCGCTGCGCGGTCGCTTTCTTGCCGTCGTGCATCAGGCAATTGATGAACTTACCGGCCAGGAGCGAACCGTGGCGGGGATCGGGGGCGAGTTTTTCGCGGCTGGCGGTGATGCGGCCCATGGTGGTGGCTGGTGGCTAGTGATGGGTGGCTGGCGATGGGTGGTTAGCGTGAACTACGACTTCTTGGCGCCGTACAGGCTGCGCGACTGCTTGCGGCCTTCGACGCCCAGCGTATCCAACGCCCCGCGGACGATGTGGTAACGCACGCCCGGCAGATCGCGCACGCGCCCGCCACGCACCAACACGATCGAGTGCTCTTGCAGGCTGTGCCCTTCGCCCGGAATGTAGACGGTCACTTCCTTGCCGTTGGAGAGCCGCACGCGGGCGATCTTCCGCAACGCCGAATTGGGCTTTTTGGGGGTCATCGTCTTGACTTGCAGACAGACACCCCGTTTTTGCGGGCATTTATCCAACACCGGCGACTTGCTGAACTTGCGCGGCGGCCGGCGGTTTTTTTTAACCAATTGGTTGATGGTGGGCATCGAACGCTTTCTGGGGAAGTTGGCCACGCCCCTCTCGCCAGCCGGTGCGTCGGCCGCGAAAACGTGGAATCCGTTATCGTAATGATACCCCGCCCGGTGTCAAGGCGTCTGCCCGCGAATCACCCCGTGGCAAAGCGGATAGATTCCGATTACCATGCCAACTGCGGCTGGTATCGGTCAGGCACCAGGTTTTGCGCGGGACAGCATCATGAAGCGATCGGCCCCTTGGCTGCTGGCGGCGATTGCGTGGGCGGTCTGCCTGCCGGGCTGCGGTAAAAAGCCCGCCGCGGCCGCCAAGCCCGAGGCCCCCTTCAAGCTCGACCATCCGGGCGTCGAATCGGCCTTGAATACGATCACGCTGCCGACCGAGGCCGAAGCGCATCTGGGGCTGAAGACGGCCGCCATCGAGCTGCGCAGCATGCGGCAGCGGCGGGTCTATGGCGGCGACGTGGTGCTGCCGACGGGCGCTTCGATCATCGTGGCGGCTCCGGTGGGCGGCACGCTGCAAGCCGTTTCGCAGTCGGGCGCGCCGGAGGTGGGCAGCCGCGTAGGGCGCGATGAGCCGGTGTTTATTCTCTTGCCGCTGCTTTCGGTCGAACGCAACGTGCTGACGCCCGCCGAGCGGATGGCGCTGGCTCAGACCAAGATGACGCTGGCCGATTTGCAGATCACCGCCGCGGGGCAGATCGAACAGGCCGAAGTGGCGCTGGATCTGGCAAAAACGAATCTCACACGAGAAGAGCGTCTCTTTAATGACGGGGGCGCCGGCACGCGCCGCGCCGTCGACACCGCCCGGGCCGCGCTGGCCCAGGCCGAAAAGCAACTGGAAGCCGCTCAGCAACGCGAAGAAATGCTGCGAAAGATCGAGCTGGACGCCGACGGAGGCGACGTGACGCCCATTCCGATCGTCTCGCCGCGCGACGGCGTGGTGCGCAGCCAGCAGGCCACAGTGGGGCAAATTGTCTCGGTGGGCACGCCACTGTTTGAAGTGATGGACTGCGACCCCCTCTGGATCAAGGTGCCCGTCTACGCCGGAGAAGTGCACGCGATTGAGACCAACCGTGCGGCGTCGATCGAGCCGCTCGGCGGCGACGGCGCAGCGCCGCAAATGGCCGATCCGGTGCCCGCGCCCCCGACCGCCGATCCGCAGGCCGCCACCGTCGATCTGTATTACGAGCTGCCCAACGCCGACGGCGCCTTGCGGCCCGGCCAGCGAGTGGACGTGACGGTCATGCTCCGCGGCGAACAGCAGAGCCGCGTGATTCCGTGGTCGGCGGTGGTACACGACATTTACGGCGGGCAATGGGTGTATGAAGAAACCGCGCCGCACCAATATGTGCGTCGCCGCGTGCAGGTGCCGTACATCGCCGACAACCTGGCGGTGCTCGACAGCGGCCCGCCCGAAGGAGCAAACATTGTTGTCGAAGGTGTGGCCGAGTTGTTCGGCACGGAATTCGGCGCCAGTCACTGATTAGTGGCTGGTGGCTGGTGGCTAGTGCTTCGAGACGATCCCCTACTCCCCCCAACCCCCAACCCCTCCCCATGTCCTGGCTCGTCGGCACCTCACTGAAGCTCCGCGTCGCCGTGCTGGCACTCTCGATGGTGCTCATGGTCTACGGCGTGCGGCAGCTCGAGCACGCGCCGCTCGACGTGTTTCCCGAGTTCGCGCCGCCGTTGGTCGAAATCCAGACCGAAGCGCCGGGACTCTCGACCGAAGAGGTCGAAAGCCTGGTCACCATGCCGCTGGAAAACGCGCTCAACGGCATTCCGTTTCTTTCGGCCATTCGCTCGAAGTCGGTGCTGGGGCTGTCGTCGATCAAGCTGATTCTTCAGCCGGGCAGCGACCTGATTCGCTCGCGGCAATTGGTGCAAGAGCGTCTGACGATCGAGGCCGCGCGGCTGCCCGCCGTCGCTCGCCCGCCGGTCATGCTGTCGCCGCTGTCGTCGACCAGCCGCGTGATGAAAATCGGCGTCAGCTCGAAAAAGCTCTCGCAGATGGAGTTGACCGAGTTGGCCCGCTGGACCATTCGCCCGCGGCTAAGGGCGGTCGAGGGCGTGGCCAATGTGGCCATCTGGGGCCAGCGCGATCGGCAGTTTCAGGTGCTGGTCGATCCCGAGCGTTTGCGCGAGCATCAGGTCACCTTGACGGCGGTCGAGCGCGCGGCAGCCGACGCCGTGGCGCAATCGGGCGGCGGATTCATTGACACGCCCAATCAACGCCTGGCTGTGCGGCAGTTGACCGGCGTATTGAAGGCCGACGACCTAGCCGCCACCGTGGTCGATTTCCGTGCCGGCGCCCCGCTGCGGCTGGGCGATGTGGCCGACATTGTCGAAGGGTTTCCCGCGCCCATCGGCGACGCGGTGATCAACGACGGTCCGGGGTTGCTGCTGATCGTCGAAAAACAGCCCTGGGGCAACACGCTCAGCGTCACGCGCAAAGTCGAAGCCGCGCTCGACGCCCTGCGGCCCGGCCTGAACGATGTCGACATCGACTCGAAAATCTTTCGCCCCGCCACCTTCATCGAGCGATCGCTGACCAACCTGTCGCACGCCATGCTGCTGGGCTGTCTGCTGGTGATCGTCATTCTGGTGGCGTTTTTGTTCGACTGGCGCACGTCGCTCATCAGCCTGACGGCCATTCCGCTGTCGCTGGTGGCCGCGGCGGTGGTGTTGCAAGCCAGCGGCGCCACGCTGAACACGATGGTCATTGCCGGGCTGGTGATCGCCCTGGGCGAAGTGGTCGACGACGCCATCATCGACGTCGAAAACATTCTGCGGCGGCTGAAGCTCAACCGGCAAAGCGATAACCCGCGGCCCGCTTACGAAGTGGTGCTGGCCGCCTCGCTCGAAGTGCGCAGCGCCGTGGTCTACGCCAGCCTGATTGTGACGCTGGTGTTTGTGCCGGTGCTGTTCTTAGAGGGCGTGTCGGGGTCGTTCTTTCGGCCGCTGGGCATGGCGTACATTCTGGCCATTCTGGCGTCGCTGTTGGTGGCACTGACGGTGACGCCGGCCATGTCGCTGATGCTGTTGCCGGGCGCACCCGCGCGGCGCCGCGAGCCGCCACTCACGCGCTGGCTCAAGGCGGTTTACGCCCGCATGCTGCCGTGGTTTTTGCATCGCCCGCTGGCGGCGGTGGCCGTGCTGCTGATCACGTTCGGCGTCACCGGTTTTGTGGTCAAGGGGCTGGGCGAAGAGTTTTTGCCGAACTTCAAAGAGACCGATTTCTTGATGCACTGGGTCGAGAAGCCGGGCACCTCGCTCGACGCCATGACGCGGCTCACCATCCGCGTGAGCAAAGAACTGCGGCAGGTGCCGGGCGTCAAAAACTTCGGTTCGCACATCGGCCGCGCCGAAGTGGCCGACGAAGTAGTCGGGCCGAATTTCACCGAGCTATGGATCAGCGTCGATCCCGACATGGATCTCGACGAAACCATGCACCGCGTGCAAAGCGTGGTCGAAGGCTATCCAGGCCTGTATCGCGACGTGCTCACGTATTTGAAAGAGCGGATCAAAGAAGTGCTCACCGGCGCCAAGGCCACGATTGTGGTCCGCATCTTCGGTCCCGATCTGGACAAGCTGCGCGCCAAGGCCGGTGAAGTATTTAACGTCATCAGCCAGATCGAGGGCGTACACACGCCGCACATCGAGCAGCAGACACTGGTGCCGCAGATTCAAGTCGAGCTGCGCCCCGAGGCCGCCGCGCGGTTCGGGCTGACCGCCGGCCAGGTGCGGCACGCCGTACAGACCTTCATCCGCGGCACCATTGTGGGCGAAGTCTATTATGGTGAGAAGAGCGTGCCGGTGATGGTGTGGGGCGTGCCGCAGGTGCGCAGCGACCTTTCGGCGTTGCGTCGCTTGCCGATCGACCTGCCGCGAGGAACGACCAAGCCGCCGCCCGCGGCGCCCAATGGTGGCGGCAACGGTTCGCCGGGCGTGCTGGCCTCGCCGGTGCCGCCGCCGCCGCCGCCGGCCACCGGAGCCGCGGCGGGGGGTTACGTGCTGCTGGGCGACGTGGCAAATGTCGAGATCGTGCCGGCCCCCAACGAGATCGTGCGCGAGGCCGCCTCGCGCAAGATTGACGTCACCTGCAATGTGCAGGGCCGCGACCTAGGCTCCGTCGCCCGAGAAATCAAAGAGCGCGTCGCGGCCATGGAGTTCGAGCGCGGCTATCATCCTGAGTTTCAGGGCGAATACGCCGCCCGTGAGGAATCGCGGCAGCGGTTGTTTATGCTGGCGGGCCTGTCACTGGCGGGCATCTTGCTGCTGCTCTATGTCGATTTCAATTCCTGGCGACTGACGCTGTTGGTGGCGCTGACCATTCCCTTCGCTTTGGTAGGAGGCGTGTTTGGCGCCTGGCTCGATACGGGCGTGCTCTCGCTCGGCTCGCTGGTGGGCTTTGTCACCGTGCTGGGCATTGCGGCCCGCAACGGCATCATGCTGGTCAGTCATTATCGGCACTTAGAACTGGTCGAAGGCGAGCCATTCGGGCCGGAACTCGTGGCTCGCGGATCAGAGGAACGATTGGCGCCAATCCTGATGACCACCTTGGCGACGGGCCTGGCGCTGGTGCCCTTGATTGTGCGAGGCAATTTGCCCGGTCACGAGATCGAATACCCGATGGCAGTGGTCATTCTGGGCGGGCTGATTACTTCGACGCTGCTGAATCTTTTCCTGGTTCCGCCGCTTTACGCCGCTTGGGGCCATGTGCGCCCCGCTTCGGACTGAACTTAACGCGATGCGATATCGAAAGACTATTGCCCGGCAACTTGCCCGCGGGGCGGCGATTGTCGCTTTGCTGGCCTCGTGCGCAGCGGCGCAAGACGAGCCTCCGGATGAGGCGACACAGCGCGATTTGCTGCGCGTGCGGGCCGAAGAAGAGCGGCGACCGTGGTTGACCATCAACGCCCACGGCCACACCGCGGCGGTTTATGCGCTGGCTTTTTCGCCCGACTCAAAGCGGCTTTACTCCGCCGGACTGGACAAGGTGGTGAATGTCTGGAACACGGCGGCCGCGGTGCGCGATCTACGCCGCACGCGACTGCTGGAGCGTGGCATCCGCTGGCCGGTCAATCGCGGCCTGCGCGGGGCGATCTATGCGCTGGCCGTCGCGCCCAGCGATGGGCTGCTCGCGGTGGGCGGCTACGGCGCTTCCAACGAACTCGGCGAGCTTTGGCTGGTCGATCCAGTGCAGGGCAAGCTGGTCAAGGTGCTGCGCGGCCATCGCCAGAGCATCGCGTCGCTGGCCTTTTCGGCAGACGGCAAGTGGCTGGCGTCGCTCGACTATGCGGGACGCGGCCTGCTCTGGCAGCGCGGTGATTGGAAGTCCACCGCGCTGGCCGACGACGATGAAACGGCGCATCCCGCGCACGCCGCGCGCATCGCCGCCCAAGCGCAATTGCGCCCACTGGCGGTGCTCGGCAATACGCACGTCGTCTTACCTCAGTTTCAAGACATCGGCGGCGATGGCCTGCCGCGGTGGCGACTAAAGAAAATATCGGTCCATGACGTAACGCAATTCGAGCTTCTTCCGACACTGCACGGGGGCATGGTCGCCGCGCTGGCCAGCAGCGCTGATGGCCACCGGCTGGCCTCGGCAGATCTTCAAGGCAATCTCTGGCTCTGGGAGACGGCGCAGCAGGCCCGCCCAACGGTCTTGGCTCAACGCCAGTTGGTGCGAGCGCTCGCCTTCAGTCCCGACGGCCAGACGCTCGTGGCCGGCACCGCCTCGACGAGCGATCGAAGCGAGCTGCAGATCTGGGATGTGCCCACGGCGCGGTTGCGAACAAGCCAGCGGTTGACCGATCATGTGCGGGCCTGCGCCGTGAGCGCCGACGGCCGCCAGGTGGCGTATACCGGTGAATCCGAACACGCCGTATTTCTCGGCCCGCTCGACCTGTCTTCGACCCAGCCGGCCCTGCACGGCGCGGCGCGGCGGGTGGTGAAAGTGGCATTTGCGCGTGGCGAGCCCTTCTACCGCGTCGGCTTCGGCAACACGTATCAGCCAACCGGATTCAATCAATACGGCCCCATCGAGCGCAGCTTCGACGCGCAGTCGCTGGCGCTGGCCGACGCCAAGGCCGACGACTGGCTGCCGGTGGGCTGGGCGCGCGGAGATTGGACCGCCGCGCGCCAGGCCGATGGCAAGCTGCAACTCTATCAGGCCAGTCAGCCGCGTGGTTACGTGCTGATCGCCGACGAAACCATCCGCTGCTACTGCTGGTTGCCCGGGGCCGGCGGCAAACCCGCCGCGGTGGCCGTGGGCACCGACGTGAACAACGACATCTATCTTTGCCAGTTGGCGGAAAAAGGCGCCTGTCCGATCTTGCGGCGGTTCCGCGGCCATTCCGATTTTGTGACGTCGCTGGCAGTATCGCGTGACGGCCATTATCTGGCGTCCGGTTCGGCCGACGGCACAATCCGCCTTTGGAGCTTGTCGAGCTACCTGGCGGGCCGCGCTCCGGCGGGGCGCTGGGGGGCCGAGTTCGCCGCGCAAGGCGGGCAATTGACGGTCACCAAGCTCGATGCCGCCGGACCTCTGTTTTTCAAAGGCGTGCGCGAGGGCGACGTGCTGCGGAGCATCGCCTGGTTCGACGAGCGAGCGGGCGAGACCCGCCAAGAACAGCCCCAGGCGATGCTCGATGGTTTGCGCAGCATTTCCTGGCAGACGCAGGTGCTGTTTCAATTCAACCGCGGCGGCGACGATCGCGCGCCGTTTCAACTGCTGCCCGCCTGGCAACCGCTGGCCCAGCTCTTTGTGAGCGATCAGGACGAATGGGCCTATTGGACGCCCGAGGGATATTACGATGCCTCGGCCAACGGGCACACGCTGTTTGGTTGGCAGGTGAATCGCGGCCTGCTGGCGGCGCCCGATTTCTTTCGGGCCGACCAGTTCCGCAAAAACCTGGAGCGGCCCGACGTGATGGAGCGGCTGCTTTCCGCTGGCAACTTGAACGCCGCATTGCTTCAAGCGCGAGTTCCGCCGCCGCAGCAGCCCGATCTGCTCGTGGCCGAACAGATTGAAGCCACGCCCCGAATCAGCATCATGACGCCGCGCATGGGCGATTCGGTCGACCCCACCGCGGCCACGGTCCGGGCCTTGATCGAGCTGCCCAAGCAAGGCGAATTGGTGCAGGCCAAGGCGTTTGCCAATGGCGTCGTGGCGGCTGAGCGGCGGCTGGTCGAGGAGCGCGAAGTCGAGGGCCGAAAGCAGTTGCTCTATGAGTGGCGGGCCGGCCTGCCGGCCGAACCGCGCGTCATGATTCAGATTGTGGCCGGCACCAAGGCCAACACCGTCGCGCTGGGCAGTGTGTTTGTCGAGCGCCCCAAGGCCCAGCGGGCTGTGCGGCCGCCGCGGCTCTATTTGCTGGCCATCGGCGTTGACAAGTATCGCGATCCCGCCATTCAGCCCTTGCGCTACGCCGTGGCCGATGCGCGCTCGGTTATCGATCTGTTCCGCGCGAAAGCTCCCGCCCTGTATGATCTGGCCGCGGCGACGCTGCAAACCAACGACCAGGTCACGCGCCAACGATGGCAAACCACCTTCGCGGAAATGAGTCAGCAGTTGAAGGATGACGCCCAGCCGGACGATCTGTTCTTGATCTTCATGGCCGGCCACGGGCTGGTCGATCCCGAAGAGCAGCAATACTACTTTGCCAGCTACGATCTTTCGGCAGACGACGTGCAGCGGGGGGTGTTTACCGGCTCGATCTCGTGGCGAGATTTTGAGCTGCTGGCCGACGTGCCTTGCCGCAAGCTGGCCTTTCTCGATACCTGCCATAGCGGAGCGATTCAGCCGCTCCGCACCCGCGATCTGAAAGCGGCCATCCGCGCCTTGCAGGAAGATGTGGTGCTGACGGTGGCCGCCTCGGCGGGCAACGAACGCTCGGAAGAAAAGCCCGCCTGGCAACATGGCGCTTTTACGAAGACCTTGCTGGAAGGACTGGAAGGCGACGCCGATGTCTCGGGCGACGGCGCCGTGGCGCTCGACGAGCTGATCGCCTATGTGAAGCGCCGCGTGCCCAAGCTTACCGAAGGTCGCCAGAACCCCACCGCCGCCCCCGACGAGCTGCTTTCACTCGTTTCACTTCGCCTGACCGGCAAACCTAACGCAGAAAAACCGGCGCTTCAGGAAAGCAAGGCAGCCGCGCGATAATAATTAAGACCGCTTTAATCAGCCGGCCGAGTAGAAACCATACTCACCGACCCTTGATGAGCGGCCATGAACGGAGTTTATCGACGACTGGCGACGATCGCCTGCCTGCTGGCGTGCTGCGCGGGCGAAGCTGCCTGGGGTCAAACGGTCACACCAGCCCCGCGCGGAACCGCGCCGCCTTCGAGCCGTCGCGGGCAAGCGCGGCCGTACCGCCAGCCGCGCGCGGCCCCCTCCGCGCCCCGCCCAGCGCGGCCGCAAACACCCAGACCGCAGACAGCGCGGCCTGCGCCAGGCACGGAAGCGGAGGCTACGGAGCGCGCCATGCAGCCACCCGCCGCCGGCGACTTCGGCGGCTTGGCCGGCACACTCGGCGGCGCTCGTGGCCCTCAGGGCGTCGGCCCGTTCATGATGGGCGACTTCATGACGGGCGGGGCCTTTACCGGGCCGCTGCAGCTCACCGGCGGGTTTTTGGTGCCGGTGCCCACGCCGCCCGGCGGTGAGCCTGTGCCGCCGCGCTTTCAAAACATCACCGTGCCCTATGGCAACGCGCATCTGGCGGCGCCGTTCGCCTTCCGCACGTTCAAAATCGCCGACAACGAAAGCCCCTGGCCGCGCAACCGCTGGTTCTTCACCACCAATTACTTCAATCACGTCGGCGACCGCACCGCCATCACCCGCGAAATGCTCGGCTTTGAACGCACCACCGCCGACATGCGATCTTCGATCGGTTTCCGTTTGCCCTATTACACCGTCGACCCCGGGCATCAACTCGATCCGTTGGCTCCCGGCGGAGAGCTCGGCACTTTTGGCCGCGGCACGGGCACACGCGGCGACATCGGAGACTTTACGATCATCCTCAAGCGGGCGGTCATTTTTCAGCCCGAACAGGGTAATGTGCTCTCGGGGGGATTGGCCATCGTGACCCCCACCGGCCCCACCGGCCTGGGCGGAGTCACGCCCCTTTACTCCATTAACGGCGTCAAACACAAAGGCAGCATTCAGCCCTGGGTCGGCTTCTATCGTTCGTTCGGCGAAGCCTTCAACGGATTCTTTCTGCAAGGTTTTTCCTCGATCGACGCTCCCTTCTCGGTCCATGACGCTACGTTCTGGTACAACGATCTGGGGCTGGGCTATTATCTGCGGCGCGACGTGCCTCGCGGTTTGACCGGCTTCGTGCCCACCGTCGAGGCGCACGTCAACACGCCGCTGGGCAATCGTTTTCACACGGTCACTCCCACGCCGGCGTTCTCGCAGTTTACCGGCTTTCAGAGCATCGTCGGCCAACTTCAGTATTCCAACCAGGTGAACATCACCTCGGGGGCCACGTTGATCTTCAACCGCCGCACGACGCTCTCGTTTGGCGTGGTGGTGCCGGTGGGTTCGCCAAGGCCGTTCAATTACGAGCTATTGGCGCAGCTCAACGTGCTCCGTGCGCCGTGGTTCCCCGCTCCGCCGCCATAAAAGCAACACGCGCCCCAGCCGAAATGGCATCGTACTTCCGTTGCCGCTTGTCGACGATTGATAAGGGTTAACCATTCCGGAACTTAGTCACAACCAGGGGCCGGTAGTGTCCTAACAGTGGGTTGCTGCTACAAGCGGACAAGTGGGTAAGGGGGAGGTCGTGAGACCTCCCCCTCCCCGTTGTCGCTACGAGGTTGGTTCCTCGCATTTACCGGCGTGCGGATTTCCCGCACCGGGCGGCCCCGTGGAAATCGCTCCTTGAGGAGAATGTGGGTTAT
>JAICLL010000280.1 GCA_025927475.1 Pirellulales bacterium | reverse complement strand
GGGGGGGGTGGGTGGGGGGGTTGGGGGCGCCCGGCCCCGCCACCCCACTTTTTTTCCCCTTCCTGGGCGGCGCCGCGTCCCCCCCGCCCGTTGGGGGCCGGCGCCCCCCGCCCCCCACCCTACCAGCTTCACACATTCTCGTGCCGATTTGATGTCAAGCCAATCACACGGCGAACGGCTAAGCCCGGCCCGCGCACAACCCCGCGGGCCGAAAGCGCATCACCAGAATCAGCGACAGCCCAAACAGCATCAATCGCCAGTTGCTGAACACCAGCCAAGGGGCGCCGTCGCCGCTGGTTTGAGCTTGCAGCCATCGATCGATCCACGGCGCGAGCAGGTTGTCAAAACCAAATACCAGGAACACGCCGACGATGACGCCGCGGATATTGCCCAGCCCGCCCACCAGCACGGCGCAGAGCACCATGACCGAACGGCTGAAATCGTAGGCGTCGGGACTGGCGGTGCTGGTGATTCGATAAGCGTAGAGCGAGCCGGCCAGCCCAGCCAGGCCCGAACCGATGGCCAGCGCCGCCAACTTGACGCGCGCGGGGTTGATGCCCAGGCAGGCGGCGGCCAGCTCGTCTTCGCGGACGGCGCGCCAGGCGCGGCCCAAAGGCGAGCTTTGCAGGCGATGGAGCGCGAGGGCGACGACCAGCAGCAACCCCAGGTCGAACCAATAAAACAACCGGTCGTCGCGGCTGAAATCCGGCTCGATCCCCAGCGTCGAAATTGCGGCGGCCAGCCAACCGGGCAACTCGGGCGGCGGAATCGGATTGAGCGCGCGGGTGCCGCCGGTGATTTCCTCGAAATTCCGCAAGCTGAACCGCACGACTTCGCCAAACGCCAACGTGACCAGGGCAAAATAGTCGCCACGCAACCGCAGCACCGGCGCGGCCAGCACCACGCCCGACAGCGAGGCGCCCGCCGTCGAGGCCGCCAGCGACAGCCAAAAGCCGCAATGAAACGGGTTTGCCGGCACGGTGAGTACGCCGGTGATATAGGCGCCGATGCTAAAAAACGCCGCAATGCCAAGATGCAGCAGTCCCACCTCGCCCACAATGACGTTCAACCCTAAGGCCAAAATCGCGAAGATCAACAAATGGGTCATACTTTCTCTCGCACGCGGCTGCCCAACAGCCCCTGCGGGCGGAGAACCAGAATCAGAATCAGAATGGCGAACACCGCCGCGCTGGTCCAGCGTTCGCCCAGATAAGCGCTGCCGAGCGACCGCACCAGGCCGATCAGCAGTCCGCCGAGCATGGCGCCGGGCAAGTTGCCGATGCCGCCCAGCACCGCCGCCGTAAAAGCATAAAGTCCGTTTTGAAAACCCATCTGAAAACTGATGGTGTTGATCGTGAGCGAATAGACCACGCTGGCCATGCCGGCCAGCGCGCCACCCAGGGCAAACGCGGCGGCGATCACGCGCTCGACAGAAATGCCAACCAACCCAGCCGCGAGCGGATCTTGCGCCGCGGCGCGCATCGCCTTGCCCAGCCGCGCGTATTTGACGAACAAGCTGACCGCGACCATGGCCGGCGCCGCCACGGCAAAGGCCAACCATTCCTTCACGCTGAACTGGATGGGCGAATCGCCCAGCAGGTTGCGCCGCGGCAGCAACTCGGGAAAGCTGACATCCGCCGCGCCACCCCAAAGCAACCCCACATTCATCAGCACCAGCGAGGCGCCGATGGCCGAGACCAGCGACGACAGCTTGGGCGCCGCGCGCAACGGTCGGTACACCAGCCGATCGACGGCCACATTCAGGGCGGCACAAAAGAGCGGCACCACCAGGAACATCAGGCCGATGCCCAGCATCGCGCCGGCGGGAGCGGCCTCTTCCAGGCCCAGCCAGCCTGCCAACGCCAGCGCCAGGAACGCGCCGAGCATGAACACGTCGCCGTGGGCAAAATTGATCAGCTCGATGATGCCATAGACCATCGTGTAGCCCAGCGCGAGCAGCGCGAACAGCGCGCCGTTGGCCAGGCCGATCAGCAGGTGCTGCGCGAGAAGCGGCCAAAAATCGGGCGGAGAATCGGCCAGCATGCGTATTGAGAGAGATCTAAATCAGACTGGCGGAGGTAATCCGCAGGGTCGCGGGTAATTTCCCGCCCTGACCCGGCTATCCCTTGTTGGGTTGCGTACCCGCAGAGCCCAACTCCGTTTTACCGGGCAAAAGCCAAGATAGAGAAGCAATCGCCGGCAATCAAGCGCACCGCCGCTGGTTCAAGCAGGTAACCGAGGAGGCGCCTCTTATGTCGAGCGTGCCTTCAAACGAAGCTAGCGATGAATCGCCCTACCCACCTCGATTTGGCCGAAGTCGATATGGATGATTTGGGGTGGTAGGGCGCCACGTGAAAGCGATCGATTCCAATCTGCTCATCTATGCCTCGCTCGCCAACCATCCGTGTCTCAGATGCCGATCAGTTGGCCATCCTCAAGCCCTTCGCCGCCACCCAGAACGCACGGCTGGGAAGAATGACAGAAAGATTGCTGACAGAAAAATGTTTCTGTCAGCCATTTTTCTGTCAGTGCAGCCAGTCGAAGAACGTAAACCCAACAGGTTCATCTACACTACGCTCCCGGCGGCGGGACGGTTTCGAGCAAGCGGGTGATGACCTGCTCGACCGTGACGCCTTCGGCTTCGGCCCGATAGCCGATTAAAATGCGGTGTCGCAGCGTGGCGTGGACCAGCGCGCGAATGTCTTCGACGGCGACGTGCGGCCGGCCTTCGAATAGTGCCCGCACTTTCGCTCCCAGCACCAGGTATTGGGCGGCCCGCAGCCCGGCGCCCCAACTGACCCACTCGTTGATAAAGTCGGGCGTGCCCGGCTGACCGGGCCGGCTGGCGGCGGCCAACCGCACGGCATACCGCACCAGCCCTTCGGCCACCGGCACGCGCCGCACCACCTCGTGAAAATTGCGCACATCGTCGCCCGTGAAGAGCGGCTCGATTGGCTCCGCTCGCCGCGAGGTGGTCTGCCGCACCACCGCCACCTCGTCGTCCTCGGGCAAGTAGTCGATCTCGACGTTGAACATGAAGCGGTCGAGTTGGGCTTCGGGCAGCGGATACGTGCCTTCCATCTCGATCGGGTTTTGCGTGGCCAGCACAAAAAACGGCTCGTCGAAAGCATACCGCACGCCGCCCACCGTGACCTGGTGTTCTTGCATCGCCTCCAGCAGCGCGGCCTGCGTCTTGGGAGGCGTGCGGTTGATCTCGTCGGCCAGAATGACGTTGGCAAACACCGGCCCTTTGACAAACTGCATCTTGCGATGACCGTCGGCCGCCTGCTCGAGGATTTCGGTGCCGGTGATGTCGGCGGGCATCAGGTCGGGCGTGAATTGAATGCGGTTGAACTTGAGATGAAAGATTTGGGCGATCGACCGCACCAGCAGCGTTTTAGCCAGGCCCGGAGCGCCGGTGATCAGGCAATGCCCGCCGGCGAACAGCGCGATCAAGAGCTGCTCGATCACGGCCTTTTGGCCGACGATCACTTTGGAAAGCTCGGCGTCGATGCGGCGGCGGCCCGCGCGGATTTGTTCGACGATTTGTTGCTCGGCCTGGTAGCGGTCGATGTCGACGCTCATGAATCGCCTCTTAAATCCTTCCCAAGTATGTTAGAATGCAGTTTATGTTAAGCACGAATGCATGAGATTGCCGAGCAATGACACCATTTGACCGGATTACGATCGATCCAAAAATCCTGAACGGACAGCCCTGTATTCGCGGCATGCGCCTGACGGTTCGCCGCGTGCTGGAAGCGCTGGCGGTGCATCCAGAGCGCGAAGAATTGCGTGCCGAGTATCCTGAAATTGAGGATGAAGACATTCGACAGGCGCTCGTGTACGCGGCACTTAACCTCGACGACAAGATCGTCGATCTTCGGCCAGTCCCATGAAGCTCTTGCTGGACCAAGGGCTGCCGCGATCGACCGTCGCCCATTTTGACTCATCCGCGAGCGACCTGGTAGTGGGGGCCGCGGTCTCGGTGACCGAGCAGCGTGTTCGTGTCCATTTGATTCCGATCGGCAAGTGACGCGCAACTGCCCACTCAGTGCGTCATGGCATAGGTTACGATATTGATGCCCAGCGGGTAGGCCCACCGCTCCGACATCTCGCGAAAATAATCGGCGTTTTCTCCTTCGCGTTCCCAGCCGTCGCCGAGATCGGTGTTGTGGCAGATGATGGCCATTATGCGGCCATCGTCGTCAAACACGCCGCGATAGTGCGGCTCCTGGGCGTCGGGGCGTTCGGTGGTGTAACCGCCGTACCAGGCGTGAATGCTGGGAATCTGCGGCTTCTGCTTCAGGTCGTAGACGCAGTGAAAAATTTCGTGCTCCAGCGGCAATTCGACCGGTTCGCGATCGGGAAGCACCCGCTTCAACTGTTGATAGAAGTTGGCCCATTCGGCCTCGCCCCAAAAATCATCGACCATCAAAAAACCGCCGTTGAGCAAGTACCGCCGCAGCCCTGCGACTTCTTCTTCCATGAGCATCATGCCGCCCGGCTCGATCAGATACAAAAACGGATAATCAAAGATCGCGTCGTCGGTCAGCTCCAGAATCTTGCCGTTGGGATCGACCTCCAGCGATGTCAGCTCATGCAGCCGAAAGGAAAAATTCAAGTCGCTGGCCGGGTAGTCGGTGGCCCAGCGGCCGCCGCCATACCAGCCGCCTCCGCCCGAAGAATACTTGACGCGGACAAACGTAAAGACGTCGCGGTTGAACTCTTGGCTGTTTTCCCAGCTTGGCACGTCGCCGCGGTCGACTTGCGAGGGATCGAAATATCGCTGCCGCCGCCAGCCGCGCTGGGCCAGGGCGGCGCCTTGCATGAGAGCCGCGGCAACCAAGCACAAGAGAATCGCCAATCTCACGCGCCGTTTTCTAACCTCGTCGCTAGACATCGGGGCGCCTCGGCACAACGCGCCTAAATAGCAAAATATCGGGTGCGCTATTGTCGCCTTTCGCTCCGCGAAAGTAGCGCTACTTTCGCGGAGCGAAAG
>JAICLL010000079.1 GCA_025927475.1 Pirellulales bacterium | reverse complement strand
CGAGCGAAGACTTCCCGACGGGCTTGGACCCGCCTGGGTAGGATTAGGTTTTGATTCACCTCCTTTGCTGTTAAAACCGCACCGTTTGAGACTAAGCCACAACACCTGCGACTCACGCCTAACCCGAAGCGTCAGCGAGGCAGAATCTCCCCATTTCCTCGCTGACGCTTCACCACCCGTGAAGCGGTGGTGTCCTAATTCTGCCGAGCCCAAAAGAGGATGGCCTTCCAGGCCATCACCGCCAAGGTGACGGGCCTGGAAGGCCAAGGCGCACTTCACGTGTCTTCGATGAGTTCGGTTGGGAGCCGAAGGCGACGGATTCCGTGCCGTTCCGCGGAGGAGGGCGAACCGGCAATCAAAAGCGCAGTTGCGGAACGGTACGGAGCGCGTCCCCTTCAGCTCCAGGGCGAAAAGGGTGAGCAACTAGGCGTTCTCGTCATCGGCCCAGAAGCTATCTAGCGACGAAAATGCGTGATCGACTGCCTGATGGTGGTGGTCATGTCCGTGCGGCGAATCGTCGTCCGACCATCCCGCGACTTGATAACCCGGCTCGAACTCGTGGTGGACATTGCCGGCGTCGCCGTTGGTGGCCCAGGCGTTGTCCCAATCATGGCCGCCGGCGCCGCTGGTCAATCCGTCGATCGTGGCCAAACCGCGTAGCGTGCTGCTCATATTGACTCCCAGGCTATCTTGAACTGAGAAATGAACCGTCGTCTGCATCTCAAAAGCGGCGCCCATCGTCACCACGCTGTGGCTGGCAAAACCGCCGGTCAGCCCCGTGCAAATGCCGGTGCTCGAGACGATTGTGCCGCTGCTGCCTACCATCAGTTGGCCGCTCGAACCAACTCCTTCGATGAACGAGGTGTCGTGCGTGGAGATCGAGCCAACCGTAATGGGCGACGTGGAGCCGAACGAAAGATTGAAATCGAAGGTGGCGACGCCCAGGGTGCCTACAAACTGCGGCGGGGCTTCGGGCGAAAGCGACATCAGGATCGGGGTGAGTGTTTCGTCGTAGGTGCCGATGCTGGTCGTGCCGCCGTTCAAGAACAAGTTGCCCTTCATCTCCGAGGGCAGCCCTAGCGGGCTATAGCTGCATTGGGTGCCGGTGATCGACAGATCGAAGCTTTGCGGGCCGGTGAGTTGCGAGATCTGGGCCGAGAGGGCCTGGCCCATCGCCGCCAGGTTGCCCAGACCCACGTCTGCCGACAGTACATCGCGCTGTTCGAGGCGTTCGAGCCGAGCCTTTCGCAGACGGTTCTTCGAGTGACGCGCGCGGATCGCTTGGGACATGAAGACCACCCTTTCAAGAAGCCAGGAACACGCGCCCGACGGCCAGCCGACAGGCATGGCCCAGGTGACGGACGACGCGGAGCGCCCGGAAACTTCCGGACGGGCGAAAACGCCGAGAAGGGAGCCGATAATCACAGAGGTAGACCGACATCGCAACCGCCCAATTGCACGTGGTGCAAGGGTTGCAATTTCGGCGGCCTGGCGGACTCGCCGAAGCGAGCCCCATGGCTTTGCGTCCCGGCCTCGCGACCGGTTTGCCTTTGTCGATTTGCTCCAGAGAAGCCACACCGCGAACGGGTGTCACAAACTCCTCTGTAACTTCTTTAGGTCGAAAACGGGGGGCTGTCAAAAAAATATTTCGACACGCCAAGCTGGCGCAGCGACGCCGTGCTGGCGTTTGCCCGGCGGAATACGTATAGTCGAACCATGTCCGACAGCTACCACGTTCGGCTCACCAAAGACTACCTGGTGTTTAGCGCGGCACATTTTATCACCTACAACGGCAAGATCTGCGAGCGGCTGCACGGGCATAACTATCGCGTAACCGCCGAAGTGTTTGGCCCGCTGGACGAGAACCACTACGTCGTTGATTTCATCGCCCTGCGCGACATTTTGCGGCAGATTGTGGCCGACTTGGACCATCGGGTGCTTTTGCCGAGCGACCACGGGCAGATTAGGGTCACGGCCGACGAACGCGAGGTTACGGCCACCTTTGAAGACCGCCGCTGGGTGTTTCCGCTGGGCGATTGCGTATTGCTGCCGGTGCCCAACACCACCGCCGAAATGCTGGCGCGATACATCGCCCGGCGTCTGCTGGCCGCGCTTGCTGACCTTGCGCCCGGCAGTTCTGGTCCCGGCGAAGTAGCTCCCGGTCTTGTGCCGGGCGGCCGCCGCGTGCGCATCGAAGTTGACGAATGCGAAGGTCAGTCGGCAGTGTGCGAGACGGGAAGTGGCTGCTAGCAAGTGGCTGGTGGCTGGCCTGTTATTTCGACGATTCAAGGCGTGTCAGAATCTCGGTGGCGGCTGGCTCACTCATGATCGATGCCAGGTCGGGGTCGGTGCGCAACAGTACGGGGTCGTGGAACTCGCCTTTCGTAGCCGATCGCAAGGCTTCGATCATGCGTTTGCGGTATGAGGGTCGCTCCGCTTCGGGGGCCGCTGCCGCACCGACCGCGTAGCACCGCGCCGCCTGCAATTGCACGGCCACGCTGTCGGGAAACCGCGCGACGAGCTCGGCGATGCGTTCGGCCGCCGCGGCGTGCTCGCCGCAGTGCGCCAATGTCAACGCATAGGCCGCCTGCCAGGCGGGATTGTTGGCGTCGACCAACAGCAGATCTTCGCGCACCTTCCGCGCTTCTGCGTAATTCTGCCCGGCTTCGGGTTGTTCTCCCAATCGCTCGGCGACCGCCGCCATACGCTCATACGTCAATGCCAAAAGCGGCAACATCGAAATATCATCGGGATCATGGTCGATGGCTGCGCGAAGATGCTCCAGCGAGCGCTGCACGGCGGTCCGCGCGTCTTGGTCGAGCCCCAATCGCAATTTCGCCTCACAGTACTCGCCGTAGACTTCGCCCAGGTCGCGGCGAAAGCTGAAGTCGCGGGGAAACCGCTGAGCCAGGTCGTGGCAAATGCCCAGCGACTTCCGGAAATTGTTCTGGCAATCGTCAGCCTCACCAAGATGCCAGCCGACGACGCCCACGTAGAGATAGGCCTGCGATAAAAAGCTGGTCGCCTGCACATCGCCGGGCTTCGCGGCTAGCCAGGCCCCACGGTCGGCCAACGAAGCGAGGAATTCGCGATGTGCTTCGGCGGGCCGGCCGAGCGCCAACTCAGCCTCGCCCAGATGGAAATGAAAGTGCGATAGTTGCTCGTGGTTTTCGGCATCGGTGTAATGGTGATCGCGCGGATGGTCTACGATCTCTTGCCGCAGGGAACAGGCTTCGCGGAAACAGGCCTGTGCGGCTGCGGCGTTGTTGAGCGCCAACAACGTTCTCCCTTTTTTCATCGCCAGCAGGGCCAGATTTGCCCGCGGCAGATCCTCATCGGGTCGTGCCGCGGCGACAGGCCGAACAAGCTCGTAACCATGTTCAAACTGCCTCAGTGCGTCGTCGGTATGGCCAAGCTTCCATAACAACTCGCCGAGCTTGTCGCAGGTGCCGGCCATCGCAAATTCAGAAACGTTGCTCGCCTCAATGTCTTTGGCCAGTGCGGTCATGCTGCGGCGCACCAGGTCGAGCACGTCGCCTTGCAGCGCCCGCAACTCCGGGGCTTCGAGCAGTTCACGCCGGCTGCGCAGTTTTTGCTGCAGAGCATCACCCAAGCTCAGCAGCAGGTTGACCGAGTCGTCATGCTGTTTTTTGGCCACCGAAGCACTCTCAATGGCTTGCGCCGCGGACTTCCGGGCGATCTGTTCCCGCCGTTGTGCTTCTTCGGCGGTTTTCTTCGCTAGTTCCGCGTTCTCGTTGGCGCGGCGCCTTTCCGTTGTCGCGTAGACGAGCGCTTGATCGGTGGCGTCTTTTTCGACCTTCAGCCGCAACGCCAAGGCCGAAGCTGTCGCCGCCCAGGCGGCCACAATCACCACTAAGATCGACGTCAGCGCCGCGACGCGCGGGTTGCGCCGGCACGCGCGCCACGCGCGCTCGACGGTGCCGATGGGCCGCGCCAGAATCGGCTCGCTGGCCAAAAACCGCCGCAAGTCTTCAGCCAGGTCGTCGGCCGTCGCATACCGCTTGGCCGGGTCGTTGTGCAGGCACTTCAGGCAGATCGTTTCCAGATCGCGCGGCAGCTTGGGCTGTAACAGCGTGGGCGCCACTGGCTCCTTCGTCACCACCTGCTGCAAGGTTTCGAGCACGCTGGCCCCGCGCAGCGGAACTCGGCCCGTGGTGAATTCATACAGCATCGCCCCCAGAGCATAAATGTCCGACCGCGGGCCAATCTCGCGAATCTGCCCCGACGCTTGCTCGGGCGACATATAGTCAGGCGTGCCCAGAATCGAGCCAGAGCGCGTCTGCCCTTCGTCTTCTTCCAGCCGCTTGGCCAAACCAAAATCGGTGACCTTGGGCGTGCCGTCTTTGGCCAGCAGCACATTAGCGGGCTTCAGATCGCGGTGCACGATGCCATGCGCATGCGCATGCGCGATGGCCTTGGTGAGCACCAACGCCATTTCGGCGGCCAGGTGGGGCGGTTGCGGTTGGCCATGAAGTTGCTTGCTCAGGCAGCCGCCGTCAACGTATTCCAGCGAGAAGTAGGGGCGCCCGTCGTCTTCGCCGACCTCGTAAATCTGCACGATGTTGGGATGCTGCAACCGAGCGACCGCCTGGGCTTCGCTACGGAAGCGGCCCAGATCGTCCTCGCCGGCGTGGCCGCCCGACAGAATCATCTTCAAGGCCACCACGCGCTTCAGCCCCGGCTGCCGGGCCTTATAGACAACGCCCATACCGCCGCGGCCCAGCACGCCGAGAATCTCATAGCCGGCCACGGTCGTCGGCACGCTGGCCGGCGCTCGCGACGCCAAAAACTGCACGTCGCCCGGGCGATCGCTTGCCCCCGGATGAAAGGTGCGCGTGGCGCCATCGGCCGGCTGCTGCATCTGCGGCGTGTGGATGGGCACTTCGGTGTCGTCGGGCGATTGCACCTCGATGTACATCGAGCCGTCGCCGCCGCCTGGTTGATTGCCCTCGCCGCCCTGGGGACTTGGGGCGGCATCACCGCGCGTGCCGATCGCGCGCTGGCCGGGCAATTCAACGGTTGCGGGCGACGTGGCCTCGACGCGCGATGCCGCTGAGCCGCCCGCCGCGCTTAAATGCTGCCTGAAAAACTGGTCGAGCGATTCCAACTCGCGGCGCAGCTCGGCGCTGTCGGGCTCCGAAGGCGCAGTCAGATAATCGCTCAAGTCGGGTGGAGGCCCGCCCTCGGCGGCTTGTTCCCAAGCAGCCACGAAGCGTTCTCGAACCTGCGCGACTTTGTTGGCTGGCGACCAACCCATTGTTCCACCGCCTCGCTCGAGCGACTCGCTCATGGCGCCCTCCCGCGGTCATTGCCATGCCCCTCGATTGAAGGGTAATTATCGTGCGCCGGACGCGGCGAGTAAAGATGGTGGCGGGTGGTTGCACCACGATCACCCGCCGCGGCGGGCGTGACAGGCTTCTTCGTATAAATCGAGCATCCGGGGCAGGCATACTTCCAGACTATACCGCTGTCGGATCATGTCGGCCCCAGCCTGGCCAAGCCGTCGATAATCGCCCGGCGCATTGAGCACATGCTCGGCGGCGTCGGCCAGGCCCTCGACATCGAAAAAATCGACCAGCAGGCCGTTGCGGTCGTGCTCAATCATCTCACGCACCGGCGCCGTGTCAGAGGCCAGCACCGTGGCCCCGCAGGCCAAGGCGTCCATCAGCGACCAGGAAAGCACAAAAGGCACGGTCAGATAGATGTGCAGATCGCTCATCGAGAACAGTTGCGAGAGCGCCGGAGTCGGCATCAGTCCGGTGAAGATAAACCGCGACAGATCGTAATCGTCTCGGGCGAGCACCCAATCTTTGAACGACTGCCCGCCGATGAAATCCAAGTCGCCGCCATAGCAGACTCGGTCTTCACCGACCACGACAAACACCACATCGCGTCTTCGCTGGCAGAGCAGCCGGGCGGCCTTCATAAAGATATCGAAGCCGCGGATGCTCTCCATGCCGCGCGAAACATAGGTGACAATCCGCACGTCGTTGGGAATGACGCGGTCGCCCACGCGCCGCGGCAAGCCCGGCTGCGGCCGCCAAAGGTTCGTATCAATGCCGTCGAAAACGGTGCGCAGCTTGTGGCGGTAGGTGCGCGGCATCAGCCCTCGTTGCCAGCGAGTGGGGCTGTAGCCGGCGTCGCACTCTTCCAGGTCCATCAGCAAACTCGCATTGCGTGCCCGTGCCCGCAGATGGTTCAACGCCGGGTAGGGAAAATCGGGCCGATAGTCCATGTCGGTCCCGCGGGTGTGATAGTAGTATTCGAAATAATTGACGATCGGGCAGTCGTACAGCTCTCGCAGGAAGGCGGTCGAGAGAAAGCCCGAGTGCCCCACCACCAAGTCGGGCTTGATGTCGGGGCGGGCCTGCAGCGCCTCGTACACCGCGTGCGAATGCCAGATGGCGTTCTCAAAACTGCGGCTGCAATAGTGCGTTTGCTGGGTGGCTCCGCCGCGAATCTGGTATTGAATGCGTTCGACGCCGCCGTCGACTCCCGGCGGCTGCTGTGAGACGAACGTCGCGCGAAAGCCCTTTCGCTGCACCAGATAGGCGGCGATATGCCCAAACTGCGCCGGAAAATTCTGGTGGACGAACAGGACGTGCATATCGTGTTAGCCTTGTGTTGCCGTAGAGTGGGCCGAGCGCAGCGAGTCCCACCATCTTGGCCACAAGGGCCCCTGCAGCTTAGAAACTAGACGGCAATCGTTCATTGGCGTAACATTTTCGAGCAATTCATGGATCCCTCGATGATGCTGGGGTTGTGACACCGCGCCAATATAACTGCGCCAATATAATCGTGCGTCGCTGCATACGCCATTTGCCGCCTTAACAGACATCCCCCGTATCTCATTGTGTTCTCGGTATCTCCGCTCACCTTCGGCATACGCTAATGTCTCGCGTTGAATTACTCGCCACTTCGGCCGTGGGGCTGGAAGCGGTCGTGGCCCGCGAGCTGAAAGCGCTGGGCTACGGACCGCGCATCGTGCAAACCGGGCGGATCGCGTTTTCGGGCGATGAAGCCGCCCTCTGCCGCGCGAACCTCTGGCTGCGCTCGGCCGACCGTATATTGCTGCAGCTTGGTTCGTTCGAGGCCACCGATTTCGGCCAACTTTTCGATCAAACTTTTGCCCTGCCCTGGCAGGAGTGGTTGCCGCCCGACGCGGCGTTTCCGGTCAACGGGCGATCGGTCAAGTCGCAGCTTTCCAGCGTGCCAGCTTGCCAGAAGATCGTCAAAAAGGCGATTGTCGAAAAGCTCAAAAAGGCCCACCACACGGCGACGCTGCCGGAGACGGGACCGCAATATGGTATCGAAGTGGCGCTGTTGGAAGACCGCGCCACGCTGACGCTCGACACCAGCGGCCCCAGCTTGCACAAACGCGGTTATCGCCGGCTGGTCGGCGAGGCCCAGCTTAAAGAAACGATGGCCGCCGCGCTGGTGATGCTCAGCTTTTGGCAGCCCGACCGGCCGCTGATGGATCCCTTTTGCGGATCAGGCACCATTCCCATCGAAGCCGCCCTGATCGGCCGCAACCTGGCGCCCGGATTGAATCGCTCTTTCGCCGCCGAAGCCTGGCCGGCCATTTCGCAAAAAGCCTGGCAAGACGCTCGGCAGGAAGCCCGCGATCTGGCCAAGCCCGATCTGCCGGCGAGGATCATCGGCACTGACCAGGACGAAGGAGCCTTGAGCCTCGCTCGCTACCACGCGACGCAGGCGGGCGTTGCCGAACAAATCCATTTTCAACAACGTGACTTTCGCGATCTGGCCAGCAGTAAGGAATATGGCTGTCTGATCGGCAATCCGCCCTACGGCGAGCGCATGGGCCAAACCGACGAATTGGAGCAGCTCTATGCCTCCATGCCGCTCGTGCTGCGGCGGCTGAAAACCTGGTCGCATTACATCCTGACGGCGTATCCCGATTTTGAAAAACTCGTGGGGCGCGCGGCCGATCGTCGCCGCAAGCTGTACAACGCCCGGATCGAATGCACCTATTTCCAGTTCCACGGTCCCCGCCCCGGCGCGGTAGTTGGTGACGGCGAACCCACACAAGAATCATCACCACCGCTCGCCGCTCCACAAATCGAAAATCGAAAACCCAAAATCCAAAACCGGCAGGCTTTCGGCGGCTTGACCGCCAAGGCCCGCCACCAGGCCGCTCTCTTCGGTCGCCGTCTGGCGGCCCGGTCCAGGCATTTGCGGCGCTGGCCGACGAAACGCGGCATCACTTGCTATCGGCTCTACGACCGCGATGTGCCCGAAATTCCACTGGTGGTCGATCGCTACGAAGAGTGTCTGCACCTGGCCGAGTACGATCGCCCGCACGACCGCGGCCCCGCCGAACACGCCGATTGGCTCGACCTGATGGCCAAGACGGCGGGCGACGTGCTCGACGTTCCCCGCGGCAATGTTTTTATGAAGCGCCGCCAGCGGCAGCCCGGGCCGGCGCAATATGAACGCTTCGCCGAGCAGGGGCGAATGTTTGTGGTTCACGAAGGCGGGCTGAAGTTCCGGGTCAACCTATCAGATTACCTGGATACCGGGCTGTTTCTCGACCATCGTCAAACGCGGGCCATGGTCCGCGAAGCGGCTCTCGGCAAGCGGTTCTTGAATCTCTTTGGTTACACCGGTTCGTTCACGGTCTATGCGGCTGCTGGCGGCGCAACAGCGACGACCACCGTCGACCTGTCGAACACCTATTTGCAGTGGGCCGAAGACAATCTGAGGTTGAACGAGTTGGCCGGCGGGGCACACCGCTTTCTACGCGACGACGCCTTGAGTTTTTTGAAGTTCCATCGTGCGGGGGCGGCCTATGACCTGGCAGTGGTCGATCCGCCCACCTTTTCCAACAGCAAAAAAACAGAGCACGTCTGGGACGTGCAGCGGGACTATCTGGAACTGCTGGCCGGACTGACCGAACTGATGTCGCCCGGCGGCGTGATTTATTTCTCGACGAACTTCCGCCGCTTCAAGCTCGACGAAGCGGCCTTGCCGCAACTGACGATTCGCGAAATCAGCCGTCAGACCGTGCCCGAAGATTTTCGCAATCGCCGCATTCACCGCTGTTGGCGGATGCTACGGCGGTAGTCCTCTCGTTGAACTGATGTACGCATGTCCGCTGTCGGCGGGTGGGCGCCTTTGCCAAGTGGGCAGTACCGGCAAAAATCCGTGAAAAGCGCCATTCACTTGCTGGCACCCGACTGCCTACAATACCAAGTCATCTTGTCGCCGACGCCCAGTCGTCATACCCCCCGGACAAGGTGCCGGTTTGTTTGCACGCGCTTGCGGGCGGATAGATCGAGACCGGAACTCACGCGTCGGATCATAGTCCGCCTCACGGCGGACTTCAGCGGTCGTGCCTACACAGGCACGCGTCTGTCATTATCCGGAGGCACGATTCCCGCGTTTGCCCGAGTCGCCGGGGGCGATGCCGGGCGTCATTGGCATAGAGTTTTTTGAGACCAAGATCGAATTGAGCATGTCACAAACGGTTTGCGTTCAACGTCGGACGGATCTGCGGAACATCGCCATCATTGCCCATGTCGATCATGGCAAGACCACGCTGGTCGATTGCCTGCTGCGGCAAAGCGGCGAATTCCGCGCCAGCCAGCTCGTGGGCGAACAGATTCTGGATTCGAACGACTTGGAGCGCGAGCGCGGCATCACCATTCTGGCCAAGAACATCGCCATTCCCTATCGCGGCGTGAAAATCAACCTGATCGACACGCCCGGCCACGCCGATTTCGGCGGTGAGGTCGAGCGCGTGCTGCGGATGGCCGATGGGGCGCTGGTGCTGGTCGATGCCGCCGAAGGACCGATGCCGCAGACTCGCTTCGTGCTGAGCAAGGCGTTGGAATTTGGGCTGAAGCCGGTGGTGATCATCAACAAGATCGATCGGTCCGACGCCCGGCCCAATGAAGTGCTCGACGAGACGTTTGAGTTGTTCGTCGAATTGGGGGCGGGCGATGCCCTGGCGGACTTTCCTTACATCTTTTCCAGTTCTCGGCAGGGATTTGCCACGCACGACCTGAATCAGCCGACCGACTCGATGCGCCCGCTGCTCGATCTGGTGCTCGAATCGGTGCCCGGCCCCGAGATCGACGCCGATTCGCCGCTGCAGCTTCTGGTGACCACGCTCGACTGGTCGGAATATGTTGGGCGGATTGCGATCGGGCGGATTCAGTCGGGCCGTATCAGCCGCGGTCAGCGCGTCGCCCTGCTGCAGGCCGACGCAGCCGTGGCCTCGAAGGTGGCGAACCTGTTTGTGTTTGACAAGCTTGGCCGCACCGAGGTCGAAGAAGCGACGGCGGGTGAGATTGTGGCCGTGGTCGGGCTGGAAGACGTCGAAATCGGCGACACGATCAGCTATTTTGAGGTCCGCCGTGCCCTGCCGCGGCTGGACATCGACCAGCCGACCTTGGAAATGATCTTCAGCATCAACACCTCGCCGCTGGCCGGACGGGTGGGAAAATATGTCACCACCCGCAATCTGCGCGACCGCCTGATGAAAGAGTTGGAGCGAAACGTCGCCTTGCGCGTGCAGCCGGTCGAGGGCTCGGATGCGTTCGCCGTTTCGGGCCGGGGTTTGCTGCACTTATCGGTGCTGATCGAAACCATGCGCCGCGAGGGTTTCGAGCTGTCGGTCGGCAAACCGCGGGTGATTACCCGTGAACAGGAAGGCATTGTGGAAGAGCCGTTCGAGACCTTGCTGGTCGAGGTGCCACCCGACCGGCTCGGCGCGGTCATGGAACTTACCGGGGCGCGCCGCGGCCAATTGCTTGGCATGCACACCCGCGGCGACTATGTCCATGTGACGTTTTCAATTCCCGCCCGTGGACTGATCGGGCTGCGCACGCGGCTGTTGAACGCTACCCAGGGCACCGCGGTCATGCACCACCGGTTTGAAGGCTATCGGCCGCTCGAAGGCGACATCACGGGGCGGCCTAATGGCGTGCTGGTGTCGATCGTGTCGGGCAAGGCGGTGGCTTTCGGCCTGGACGGATTGCAAGAACGGGCCGAACTGTTCATCGGCCCTGGCGACGAAGTCTATGAGGGAATGATCGTCGGCGAGAATAGCCGCTCGGGCGACATGACGGTCAACCCAACCAAGGAAAAGAAGCTGACCAACATGCGGGCCTCGGGCAGTGACCGCAATATTCTGCTGAAGCCGCCGCGTGAAATGACGTTGGAGATGGCGTTGGAATACATCGAAGACGATGAACTGGTCGAAGTCACGCCCTCTCATATTCGCTTGCGCAAGATGCTGCTCAGCGAGCACGACCGCCGCCGGGCCGCTCGGCGTGGCGCGTAAAGTGGCGTGCCCGGGGCATCCGCCGGCGATCGCGGCGAATTCTGCCTGATGAACCCTGCGCTTCCGCGCTCTCTTTGCGCGCCGGCCACGCCGGTTAGCTCCCGGCCTTGTGCCGGGCGGTTCACGCCTTGTTCCAGCGCGATCGCCGCCCCTTTTTTTGCGCCGATTCGATCGTGCGCATGTCCACGCCGTTTGCCGCGCCGCCAATCCCAAAGCGGATGTGCCAAAAAGCGCAGATCCGCGGTTTTTCACAGTCCGCGGTTCCCGTTGCCCCAGGAGCGAGGCAAGTCATGACACGCGCGGCGCTTCGCGGATGACTCCGTCGACCGCTCTCCAGCGAGCGATTCGGACGCGGCCATCGCTACAAAAACCCAGTCCTTCAATCTTCAAGAGGCAAACGAAGACACCCAGCCTTTTGGCTGAGCTGCGGCCAAAAATGACGCAACCAAAGCGATTGACAGATACATGACCATATGTATACTGATGGCGGGTTTTCCGTTCCAGGAGGCTGTCATGCCCGCTGTGGTTAGCCGATGGGGTGACAGAAAAATTGATGACAGAAAAAGCCGCGAGTGGCGCAAAACCATCAGCGCCGAGCCTATGCTCCTCATTTTTCTGCCAGTAATCTTTCTGTCATTCTGCGTTCGTCCCTGCCTGGTATCTTGACCGATGCCCCGGCGTGCCGGCCGCACTGTGCCTGTCGCCACCTGGGGGGTGATCGGCAGCGCGCTGCCGATGGACCTGATGACAGAAACTGGCGCTTGCGGCGCCATCGTCATGGGGATCGTCGATGAGCGTGCACTGATCGTGGGAACTCGAACGATGGCCTCGCTAGCAGTAAACCTTCCCAGAGAACCGCCGTGATATTTTCCCCCCCGGCTGTGATTCTGGTACGGACGGCAGTATACTGTCGGCGCGGAACGCGACGTTTCATCCGTTTGATCCGTTCTGCCGGGCGGTGCGAAGTTTTGCCCCTGCAAACGGAAGCAGTGCCGTTCTACGAAAGGACCGTTCCATGTTGAAGTCGCTGAGTTTCATGAAATCGTTGGTTGCCCTGGCCGTGCTGTCGGTGGTGAGCGTGTCGGCGGCGGCGGAGTTGCGCGGGCTCGATCAAAAAGGTTCGCCCGATCTGAAATCGGCCGGGCCGATGGCCTTTGGTCCCGAGGGAATTCTGTTCATCGGCGATCCGCAAGGCGCGGCCATCTTTGCCATCGATACCGCGGAGAAAGCCCCGGCCAAGACGATCGGGCCGATCAAGGTGCCGCAGATCGACAAGAAGGTGGCCGCGTTGCTGGGCGCTTCGGCAGACCAGATTCTGCTGAACGATCTGGCGGTCAATCCGCGGACGGGCACCGCCTATCTGAGCGTCTCGCGCGGGCGCGGGCCTGATGCCGCGGCGGTGATCGTGCGCGTCGACCAGCAAGGCAAGCTGTCGGTATTGGAACTGGACGATGTTCGCTATGCCAAGGCGCCGCTGCCCAATGCCCCCGACGCCAACGCCAAAGACCGCCGCGGCAATAGCAAGCGGCAAGAGTCGATCACCGACCTGGCATTTGTCGATGGACGCGTCGTCGTGGCCGGCTTGTCGAACGAAGAGTTCGCCTCGAACTTGCGCACGATTCCGTTCCCCTTCAGTGAGGCCGACGCCGGCACCAGTGTGGAAATCTTCCACGGCTCGCATGGTCAGCTCGAAACGCACGCCCCCGTGCGAACCTTTGTTTCCTACACGATCAACGATCAGCCGCAGCTCTTGGCGGCCTATACTTGCACGCCGCTGGTGAAGCTGCCGTTGGTCGAGCTGAAGCCGGGCAAAAAGGTACGCGGCACCACCGTGGCCGAGCTGGGCAACCACAACCGGCCGCTCGACATCATCGTCTATGAAAAGGGCGGCAAGGAGTATCTGCTCATTGCCAACAACGCCCGCGGCATCATGAAGATCGACGCCGCCCAGCTTGGCGACGCCGAGGGCATCAACTCGCCGGTCAAAGACACCGCCGGCGTGGGCTACGAGACGGTCGAAGGGCTCAACGGCGTGCAGCAATTGGACAAGCTGAACGGCGAGCAGGCGATGATCTTGGTGCAGGCCGGCCCCGGCGCGGTCGACCTGGAATGCGTCGCCCTGCCGTAACACGCCCGAGATAGTCGCCGTCGTTGGGTGGGCCGAGCGAAGCGAGTCCCGCCAATTGCGGCATCGCGGTGTGACCAACGATAATGCGGCCAAAGGTGGGACTCGCTGCGCTCGGCCCACCCGATGGCCGCTTTGCGGATCGCTTAGAGCGCCGCTCGCCGGCCGGGGTGATGCTGCTCGATGCCGCAAGCGCCCGCCATGGGCAACATCTTGCCGGGACTAAGATTTCCCCGCGGGTTGAAAGCCCGGCGCAACCGGTCCATCGCTTCGAGATCATCGGCGGTGAACATCTTGGACATGAAGCTGAGCTTCTCGACGCCGATGCCGTGTTCGCCGGTCACGCTGCCGCCGCAGGCCAGGCACTCTTCTAAGATTTCGCCGCTGGCCGCCAACACGCGGCGCACCTGTGCGGCGTCGCGCTCGTCGAACAATAAGATCGGGTGCAGGTTGCCGTCGCCGGCGTGGAACACATTCACCGCCCGCAGATCGTGCCTGGCCGCGATCTCTTGAATCCGCCGAAGCATGTGCGGCAACTTGGTGCGCGGCACGACGCCGTCTTGGGTGCAATAGCTGGGGCTGAGCCGCCCCACCGCCCCGAACGCCTGCTTGCGCGATTTCCAAAGCAACTGCCGCTCGGCGGGGCTATTGGCCTGGCGCACCTCGCGCGCCCCGCATTGCCGGCACACCGCGATGATCTCCTCGCGCTGCTCGTCAAGCCCTGCCTCCAGCCCGTCGACCTCGATCAGCAGAATTGCCTGGGCGTCGAGCGGGAAACCGAAATGAAACGCCGCTTCGACCGCCTGCAAAATGCCCTGATCCATCATCTCCAAGGCGGCGGGCACAATGCCCGACGCGATGATCGCAGTGATGGCGTTGGTGGCGTCGTCGCACGACTCGAAGATGCCGAGCATGGTGCGCACGCCTTGCGGATCGCGGGTGAGCCGCACCCAGATTTTGGTGACGACGGCCAGCGTGCCCTCGCTGCCGACGAGGGCGCCGGTCAGATCGAGACCCGGGTAGTCTTCGGCCGGCCCGCCAAACTCGACCAGCGAGCCATCGGCCATCACCGCTTCGACGCCCAGCACGTGGTTTACGGTCACGCCGTACTTGAGTGTATGCGGCCCGCCCGAATTCGTGGCCACATTGCCGCCGATGGTGCAGGCCCCCTGGCTCGAGGGGTCGGGGGCGTAGTGGTAGCCGGTGCCCTTGAGCGCTTGCGTCAGCCAGACGTTGACCACGCCCGGCTGCACCACGGCGTAACGGTCGCGCAGGTTGATCTCCAGAATCTGCTTCATCCGTGTGAGCACGATCATCAGGCCGCCGCCCACCGGCAGGCATCCACCCGCCAGGCTGGTGCCCGCCCCGCGCGGCAAAAACGGCACTCGATATTCATTGGCCAACCGCACGATTTGCTGCACGTCGGCGGCGGTGCGTGGGAAGACCACCACGTCGGGCGAGTTTTTCTCGATCGTGAAGCCGTCGCATTCGTAGACCAGCAGCTCGCCATGCGCGGCCAACACACCGTCGACGCCCACGACCTTGCGCAGACGGTCGGCCAGGCTGGTAGCTGCGGAAAACATGAAGCGGGCGCGGTAGCGGTCGTGTGGAAAAGGGTCCGGTCGGCAAACGCATTTTACCGCATCGGGCAGCCGTCGGTAATTCCCGACCGGCCGTCTTTCGGTCAGGAATTTTTGTGTCATACTCAGACCGTGTGGGCTGCCAACCCAGTCAAAGAGATCTACGACCATGCGATGCTTCCTGCTGTTTGTCGCCCTGGCAAGTTTGTGTGTGCCTGGCGCCGCGAAGGCGGCGGATGCGAAAAACAAAACCAACGTGTTGTTTCTGATCGCCGACGACCTGAATTGCGATCTGGGTTGCTACGGACATCGCCACGTACACTCGCCAAACATTGACAAGCTGGCGGCGCGCGGCGTGCGCTTCGAGCGGACGTATTGCCAATTTCCTTTGTGCAGTCCCAGCCGCAGCTCGTTTCTCACCGGACGCCGCCCGAACGTCACCAAGATTCTCACGAACACCGGCGGAGACTTGGGACCGAACCATCCGCACTTCCGCGACTATCTTCCCGACACTGTGACCCTGCCGCAGCTTTTCCTTCAGTCGGGCTATTATGTGGCCCGCGTCGGCAAGCTCTATCACTATGGCGTGCCCCGCCAGATTGGCACCGACGGCCTCGACGATCCGCCGAGCTGGCAACACGTGGTCAATCCCCGCGGGCGCGATAAAGACGAAGAAAGCAAAATCTTTTCGCTCGAGCCGGGCAAATTCGGCGGCACGCTCAGTTGGCTCGCCGCCGACGGCAGCGACCGCGAACAAACCGACGGCATCGGCGCCGACGAGGCCGTGAAACTGCTTGAAGAACATCGCAGTGAGCCATTTTTTCTCGCCGTCGGCTTCTTTCGGCCGCATACGCCCTATGTTAGCCCTAAAAAATATTTCGAGCTTTATCCGCCTGAGAAAATCCAACTGCCCGAACTGTCGGATGACGATCGCCGCCGCACGCCCGCGCCGGCTTATCGCAGCGCGAAGGCCGAGCAGGAAAAGATGAGCGACGATCAGCGGCGCGAAGCCATTCAGGCTTATTGGGCGTCGATCTCGTTTATGGACGCGCAAGTGGGCCGCGTGGTCGATGCGCTCGACCGGCTGGGGCTGGCCGAAAACACCGTGATCGTCTTCACCAGCGACCACGGCTATCACATGTACCAGCACGGATTATGGCAAAAGATGAGCCTGTTTGAGAACTCCGCTCACGTGCCGCTGATCATGGCCGCCCCGCGAGCCGCCGGCAACGGCCAATCGGCCGCCGGACTTGCTGAACTAGTCGATCTCTATCCGACCTTGGCGGACCTGTGCGGCCTGAAGGCGCCCGATTATCTCGACGGCGTAAGCCAGCGTCCGGCGCTCGACGACCCTTCGCGGTCGGTGAAGAAGGCCGCGTTCACGCAGATTCGCCGCGGACCGAAGGTGTCTGGCTATAGCATCCGCACCGACCGCTGGCGCTACACCGTTTGGACCGGCGGTAAAGGCGGCGAGCAACTGTTCGACATGCAAGCCGATCCCGGCGAGCTGGTAAATCTGGCGGGCGACCCGAAGCAGGCAGGCGTGGTGAAAGAACTGAAAGAGCTGCTGCACCACTACGAGCAGGGCCAGGAATAGGCCCTCGGCGTCCGCGTTAGTACCACTTTGCCGTGGTACGCCCTTTGCGTCCCCACCGGCTTCGCACTGCGGAGGCGGCGCGACCCGGCGAAACGTTGGGTTGCGCCGGGCATGGTTCGACCACGCTGGCAGTTTTTGGCGCACCCGGTCGAGCCACCAGCGGCGGTGCTCTTCACGGAATGCACAGTTCTTCAAGGAGACCGTGGCATGAGCATGGGCGGACCAATGTGGGGCGGCGGGGGCGGCTGGTATCATCCCGCCGGGCCGTATGGACCCTGGGCCGGGTGTGGCTGTAGCAGCATCTTTATGATTCTGGCGGGCATTTTATTGGTGATGGGTGGCTGCTTACGGATGATCGGCCAATAGCAATTGGCAAGCGGCAACAACCACCTTTGGCAAGGAGAATAGACATGCGAGCCCTCTGCGGCGCCATCATCGCGGCCGGAGCCATGATCGGTTTGGGACTAACGGCGATCGGCGTCGGCTTGCGGTTCCAATCGTTCGGCAACGCCCGGCATGAATACACCGATCAGATTTGGGGCGCCCCGTCCTTGATGTTGATGATGATTGTTCTGTTGATTGGGGCGGGCATTGGGTTGGGCATCGCTTTTCTCGGCTTGGCCTATCATCACCATCGCCGGCACCACGAGATGTTGCGCTATACCACCCCGCGCAGCGAACCGCCCCTGGCGGCTTAATCAACCCATCTGCCCGGACTGAAATCGCCAGCGACCAGCGATTGCACAGCGACGGCTCTCGCGACATGATAGGCACATTGCCGTCGCAACGCCTTGTGCACGTGTCGTGAAACTCAATCAACAAGCCGCAGCCCTATGCCAATCGCTCATCGACCGAGCGGAGACGCTGCGCGCGGAAGTTCACCAAATTGGGGGCGCCGTGGTGGTCGATCTGGGTGTGAATGCCCGCGGCGGGCTGGAAGCGGGGTTGGCGCTGGCTGAAATTTGCCTGGCGGGGCTGGGACGAGTGAATCTTATGCCGGGCGATCCCGCAGTTTGGCCCGGCCCGGCCGTGGTGGTTTCTACCGATCGGCCGGTGGCCGCGTGCTTGGCTTCGCAGTATGCCGGTTGGCAGATCGCGCAGGGCGAATACTTTGCGATGGGTTCTGGGCCCATGCGCGCGGCGGCGGGCAGAGAAGCCCTGTTCGACGAGATCGGCGTGCGCGAGCGGCCCGACGTGGCCGTCGGCGTGCTCGAAACCGCCAAGCTGCCAACGGAAGAAGTCGTGGAGTTTATCGCGGCGGAATGCGGCATCGCGCCGTCGCAGTTGATGCTGCTGGCTGCCCGCACCGCCAGCCAAGCGGGCACGCTGCAAGTGGTGGCCCGCAGCATTGAAACAGCTCTGCACAAATTGCACGAGCTGAAATTCGATCTGAGGCGGATCGAAAGCGGGTGGGGCGTGGCGCCGCTGCCGCCGCCGGCCGCCGACGATTTGGCCGGCATCGGCCGCACCAACGACGCCATTCTGTATGGCGCTCGCGTAACGCTCTGGGTGCGCGGCGACGACGCCAGCCTGGAGTCCGTCGGTCCCAGTATTCCCAGCAGTGCCTCGCCCGACCACGGCGAGCCGTTCGCCAGCATCTTCGAACGATACGGTCGCGACTTTTATCAGATCGATCCGCAGCTTTTCAGTCCTGCGGAGATTACGCTTTGCAATCTGGACTCCGGTCGCTCCTACCGCTTTGGCCGCGTTTTGCCCGCAGTGATCGAGCGGTCATTCCGCACATAACGATCGAAAAAAGATGGCATTTGCTTGCCAAGCGGCGCAGGGCAAGCCACAATAATCGCACGCTACCGGCACGCGACGCCCAATGTGAGGCCCTGGCGCGTGGATCGTAGTCCCCATCTGGTGAGAAAGCGAGACATTTCATGCGTAGGTTTCTGATTGTGGCGTGGGTGGTGCCGGCGATGTTTGGCATGGTTCATCCGGTGCGATCGGCCGATGACAGCGGCGCGGCGGCGATTGTCGACAAAGCCATTCAAGCGGTCGGCGGCGAAGCAAAGCTCAAGGCGGCCAAAGGAGCAACCTGGAAAACGAAAGGCAAAATCGTCTTCGGCGACAACGAGAGTGAGTTCACCGGCACGGCGACCTCGTCGGGTCTCGACCATTTTCGCCAGGAGTTCGAGGGCGATTTCGGCGGCAATAAAGTGCAGGGCGTCACCGTGTTGGCCGGCGACAAAGGCTGGCGGAAGTTTGGCGAGAACAGCCTCGAAATGGACGCGCAGGCCGTGGCCAACGAGAAACGATCGGTGCGTATGCAACTGATTCCGACGTTCTTGGTGCCGCTGAAAAGCGACGAGTTCAAGCTCGAAGCCGCCGGCGAGCAAAAGGTTGGCGACGCCGATGCCCTTGGAGTCAAAGCCACCGGAGCGGACGGCAAAGACTTTACGATTTACTTTGACAAGAGCAGCGGCTTGCCGCTAAAGCTGTCGGCCAAGGTCGTCGGTTTTGGCGGCGAGGAGTTCACCCAAGAGACGTTTTACAGCCAGTACAAAGAACTTGGCGGCATCAAAAAGGCCACCAAGGTTGAGGCCAAGCGCGACGGGCAGCGATTCGTCGAATCGGAAACGACCGAGTTCAAGCTGCTCGATCAAGTCGATCCCGCGACGTTCACCGAACCGAAGTGAGCTTGGTCGCTGATCTCCAAGAAGCTGATCTCCAAGAAGTGGTCGCTTGATGGCATGACATTTCTCTCACGGATGGTTCCGAGTGACGGTGTACAATCTTGCATTGTACCGTTTTAGCGACGGAAGCCGAAGGTTCCAGACGAGCGGCGTCTTGACCACCCCTGCCCGAGCCGATAGTATGCGGGCGCTCGATACGTCGAGCAGTTTTTTGGGCCGACTTTGTGAAACCATTCACAAAGTCGGGTTTGGCACGCGGCAACCCAGCGGTTCGCAGGGACTTATGCAAATCGAGTTAGTGCCCGTCCTGCTTTTCGTGGTTTGCTCAACCGCCTTGGGGCTGGGCTTATTGGCGGTCGCGCGGGCGATTGGGCCGCACCGCGACACGCCGGTCAAAACCATGCCGTATGAAAGCGGCATGGACCCCACGCACGACACGCGGCGGCGCTTCGATGTGCGGTTTCACCTGGTGGCGATCGCTTTTTTGATGTTCGACGTCGAGTTGCTGTTTCTCTATCCCTGGGCGGTGGCTAGCCGTAATGCCGAGGGCATCGACGCCGCGGTCAGCGCAGGTTTGGTTGCCAATCGCGGCCTGGTGTTTGCCGAGGCGATGATCTTTATCGCGCTGTTGGCCTTGGGCTATGTTTATGCCTGGCGAAAAGGGGTGTTTCAATGGCGGTAGAACTGCCCGAAAACGTGTTTGTGGGCAAGCTCGACGAACTAGCGAGTTGGTGCCGCAAAAACAGTCTCTGGCCGATGCCTTTTGCCACGGCCTGCTGCGGCATCGAGCTGATGGCCACCGGCGCCAGCCGGCACGACCTGGCGCGGTTCGGCGCCGAAGTGTTTCGCTTCAGCCCGCGTCAATGCGACCTGATGATCGTGGCGGGCCGCGTGGTGATGAAGATGCTGCCGGTGTTGCAGCGCATCTGGCAACAGATGCTCGAGCCGAAGTGGTGCATTTCGATGGGCGCCTGTGCCTCGACCGGTGGCGTGTTTGACACCTATTGCGTGGTGCAAGGCATCGACCGGTTTTTGCCGGTCGACATGTATGTGCCCGGCTGCCCGCCGCGACCCGAGCAGTTGATCCAGTCGATCATCGATTTACAAGACAAGATTCAAGCCGAAGGCACGATCAGCGGCAAAGAGTTCGACGTCGCCTCGCGGCAGCGGCGGAAGCGGGCGTTGATTGAGTTGCCGGTGGTCACCGTTGCCGGGCAAGGCGGCGCCGCGGCGACCGAAGGAGCGCTGCGGCTCAGCGGACATTAGACACAATGTCGTCTTTCGCTCCGCGAAAGTCGAATTTATGCCCGTCGGTAGGGTGGGACGAGCTTGCGAGTCCCACCTTCGAGGCCGAAACCAACGAAACGCGATCAAAAACCCCTGGCAATGATCCATCCTGAAACGCTCAACCGACTCAAGGCCGCGGTGCCCGAACTGCTGACGAGTGAATTTCGCGGACAGACGCGGGCCGCCGTCGCCCGTGAATCGCTCGGCCAGGCGTTCAAAGCGTTGAAGAAGCAATGCGGGTTCGACCTGCTCGTCGATATTACCTGTGTCGACTATTTGAACTATCGCGACGCCGTCGATCGCTTCGGGCTGGTCTACCTGTTTGCTTCGACGGAGACCAACGAACGGTTGACGGTGCGAGTGTTTTTGAACGAGCCGGAGCTGACGGTGCCCTCTGCCATGCCGTTCTGGAAAGGCGCCGATTGGATGGAACGCGAAGTGTGGGACATGTTCGGCATCCGATTCGACGGGCATCCCGATTTGCGGCGCATCCTGCTGCCCGAAGAGTTTGTCGCTCATCCTTTGCGGAAAGACTACCCGCTGCAAGGCCGCGGCGAGCGGCATAATTTTCCGGTCCTCACACGTTCCCGGTCCTGACGCGAAGCCGGAGCTAATATGCCGCTGACTTCTTCCACGCTGCCGATTTCCGCCTTGCCCTCGGGCGACGGGCATAACATCGCGCAGGACGAAGCACAGGATTACCTGTGGACCCTGAATTTCGGACCGCAGCATCCGGCCACGCACACCACGCTGCGCATCGTGCTGAAGCTCGAAGGCGAGCGAGTGGTCGACGCCATTCCCGACATCGGCTATTTGCACTCGGGTTTTGAAAAGCTGGGCGAGCATCTCGACTACAACCAGTATGTGACCATCACCGACCGGATGAACTACATCTCGCCGATGGCCAACAACGTGGCCTGGCACGGTGCGGTCGAAAAGCTGGCGGGAATCGAGCTGACCCCGCGCTGCAAGTATCTGCGGGTGATCGTGGCCGAGCTGGCCCGGATCAGCGACCATCTGTTGTGCAACGGGGCCGCGGGACTCGACACCGGTGCGTTCACGTTCTTTCTCTATGCCTTCAACCGGCGGGAAGACATCTACGACATCTTCGAGACGGTCTGCGGCGCCCGCTTCACCAACAGCTATACCCGCGTCGGCGGGTTGATGTACGACGCCACGCCACTGTTCATCGAAAAAGTGCGGGCGTTCGTGCGTACCTTCCCGCGCACGCTCGACGACATGGAGAAGCTGCTCAACCGCAATCGCATCTTCGTCGACCGCACCAAGGGCGTGGGCGTGCTCTCGAAACAAGAAGCCACCAATCGCAGCGCCACCGGCCCCATCGCCCGGGCCAGCGGCGTGACGCGCGACCTGCGCAAGGACGAGCCGTATCTGGCCTACGGTGATTTCGATTTCAAGGTTTGCTGCATGACGACCGGCGATTGCTACGCCCGATATTTGGTGCGGATGGCCGAAATGCGCGAAAGTTTGCGGATTGTCGAGCAGGCGATCGAGAATCTTCCGTCCGGGCCGGTCGATGTGGGCATCGACCAGCGCAAGGCTTTGCCGACCAAGCGCCAGGTGTATTCGACCATCGAAGGCCTGATCTCGCACTTCGAGCTGGTGATGAGCAACCGGGGCTTTGAAGTGCCGCACGAAGAATCGTACGCGGCCATCGAAAGCCCCAACGGCGAGCTTGGGTTTTACGTGGTCGGCGACGGCAGCGACGTGGCGTATCGGGCGCGCTGCCGGCCGCCGTCGTACATTCACTTTGCCTTGTTTCCGCCCTTGATCCGCGGTCACATGCTCTCTGATATTGTGGCCGTGTTAGGCAGTTTGAACATCATCGCCGCGGAGTTGGATCGATAGCCGATGGCCGAGCGCATCTTAACCGACGAAATGATCGAAGCGATTCGGTCGTACTTTCCTCGCTATCCGAACCGCCAGGCGGTGACGCTGCCGGCGCTCCACGTGGTCAACGAGCGCCTGCGCTACGTGCCCATTCAAGCGGTGATCGAGATTGCTCAGTTGCTGGGCCTCGCACCGGCCGAAGTGCAAGACACGCTGAGCTTCTACGGCTTCTTCAAGCAAGACGAGCCGCACGGCGAGCATCGGGCGTGGGTTTGCCGCTCGATCTCGTGCGCCTTGCGGGGCGGTGAGGAAGTCTTGGATCACATGGCCAAGAAGCTCGGAATTCATCCAGGTCAGACGACGCCCGACGGCAAGCTGACGCTGGAATTCGCCGAGTGCCTGGGGGCCTGCGACTTCGCGCCTTGCATGCTGGTCGATAAAACACTGCACAAAGATTTGACGAATGAGAAGGCCGACGAGTTTCTGGCAACGATCGCCGGGCCATGATCTCGCGCGGGGCTGTCGCGTGGTTCCCGTTCTTCGGTAAACCACGCATCCCAATATCCATGCAATCCGCTGATACGCCTACGTGGACATCGGTCATTGACGACGAGCTTACGCCCATCGAACGTAACGTGCTCGCTGCTTATCGTTCCCCGGCGGCGGGTGACCTACGGCGACAAATCCGCCTGTCGGCTCAATATGCTCTTTGTACGGGGTTGTTTGTCTATCTCAGCCTATCGAGCGGCCAGCCGCTCTATGGGCTTGTGGTCTACGCCGTGTTCCTCCTCTGGTGTCGCACACTGCCCGCAAACCGAGGCCGCGAAAGCAAGTTGCGCACCCTGGATTGCCCGGTGGTAAACGATTGCTTAGGCCGCTTGGCGACTCGCGGCCAAGTCTACGACACCGTGCGAGCCGCCTTTTGGGAAGGCGACCCGATCTATCCCGGCGCGGGATTCGCTCGCGAATCACACATCCAGGTGGTCGTCCGTAATCCGGCTTGCATCCTGGGTGTTTTTCGCCCAAACTTGACGCTATGACGCGTTTTCGAACTACCGCCGAGCTCGCCGCAGATGCCATGAGGGCCTTGCGCGAGTCGCGGGAATCATCGCATGAGCATTTCGAACGGTTGGTAAAGCTTGGTTGGATCAACCGTCAGGGCGAAGTCACTCGCTTGCTCGGTGGGGAGGCAGAACCTGAGGCGGACAGCGAGCCAGGGCAAGTGGCGTTGGCGCAGAAAAAGAAAAAGCCGCGACGACGGTAGCCGCCCGTCAGTTGGGCCGGCGCGTGCCGCGCGCCGCTCTGCTTTCGCCCAGATTATCTCTCTGTGGGCGTCTTTCCTGATCGGTGGCCGCTTGTTAAGCTGCACCCTCTTTTGGGCCGCCAGCCTGGGCATCGCCCAGGCCCAAGCGCGGCCGCCAGACGTGCAAGAATTCGTTTGGACCATGCTCGATTTCGAGCCCGTACTGCTGGGCAACATCAACAGTTCCGGAAGCCGCGCGGTGCCGAGGTATATCGCAGCGCTGGCAATCCTTCTGTTGTTGGGAATTGTACTGACCCGAGTTTGGCTGATGAGACGGCAAGGCATCAAAGCCGTGCATTTCGGCAACATCGACAAAACGGATTTTTTGATTCCTCCGTTCGCCATTTTCTATGTTTATCTCGTGCTTGCCGCCACATTCGACTTGCCACGCATCAGCAGCCAAGAGTTTTTTGATTCCGAAGCCAGCGCATGGATCGGGGCGGTGCTTTGTGTTTCTGGTATTCTGCTGCTCTTCGGGAGTGTTATTTCGTTTGGACGGAGCTTTCGCGTGGGCATCGACGTAGACCATCCTGACAAGCTGGTGACGACGGGCGTCTTCGCGCTCAGCCGCAATCCGATTTATGTCGCGTTTGCAATGGTCTTGATCGGCGAGTTGTTGGTCTGTCCCAATTGGATATTTCTGGTCTACACCGCGGCGGCAGCGTGGCTCATCCACCGCCAAGTGCTGCGTGAAGAAGAGTATTTGAAGAGTCATTACGGCGCGGAGTATTCGCGGTATTGTCAACGCGTAAGACGATATCTCTGAGCGGCGGCGAGGTAGAACCTGAGGCGGACAGCGAGCCAGGGCAAGTGGCGTTGGCACAGAAAAAGAAAAAACCGCGACGACGCGAGTAGCCGCCATTCACGGGCGCCGGGCAGTGTGGCAGCCGCGGCGGTGGATCCGCTCGGGTTACTTTCTCTTTAGGCATCTTTCTTGATCGCCTGCAGATTGCTAGACTGCAGCGTTCTTTGGCCGAACGCCGCCGGTTTTGATGATTTAGACCGATCACAGAAAACCGCCGGGGCATCGCCTAGGCTCTGCCCCAGCCACCGGAAATTGGAAACCTAGCTCCCGGATTATGCCCGATTTTGAGCCTGTACTGCTGGCCAACATCAACAAACCCGACAGCCATACGCTGCGCGTGTATGAGTCGAGTGGAGGCTATACAGCCCTTAAAAAGGTGCTCCAAGAAATGGAGCCGGCCAAGCTGATTGACCTGGTCAAGAGCAGCAACTTGCGCGGACGCGGCGGGGCAGGCTTTCCGACTGGGCTGAAGTGGACCTTTCTGCCCAAGGACCACCCCGGCCCGATTTACATGTGCATCAACGCCGACGAGAGCGAGCCGGGCACGTTCAATAACCGCATTCTGATGGAACTCGATCCGCACCAGGTGATCGAAGGCACCATCCTCAGTTGCTACGCCACGCGGGCCACCACGGCTTACATCTATCTGCGCTACGAATATCCGCTCAGCCTCGAGCGCTTGCAGCAGGCAATCGACGAATGCTATGCGGCGGGCTATCTGGGCCAAAAAATTCTGGGCAGCCCGTTCTCGCTCGATATTTATCTGCACCGCGGCGCCGCGGCCTATATCTGTGGCGAAGAGACTGGCCTGATCGAAAGCCTGGAAGGCAAGCGGGCCTGGCCGCGCATCAAGCCGCCGTTCCCGGCGGTCGAGGGCGTGTTTCGCAAGCCCACCGTAGTGAACAACATCGAGACGGTGGCCTGCGTCACGCACATCGTGAATCGCGGCGCCGATTGGTTCAAGTCGATGGGCGTGCCGTCCGACCCCAACAACCCGCGCGATCCCGGCAGCTATGGTCCCAAGCTCTATTGCCTGAGCGGGCATGTGAACAAGCCGGGCTGCTATGAAGCGCCGCTGGGTCTGACCTGCCGCGACTTGATCGATCGCTTCGGCGGCGGCGTGTGGAAGGGCCGCAAAGGCAAGGCGGCTATTCCCGGCGGCATCAGCATGGGGCTGTTGACCGAGGCCGAGTTCGACACTCCGCTCGACTTTAGCGGTCCCGGCAAAGTCGGCTGCCTGGGGCTGGGCACGGCGGCGGTGGTGGTGCTCGACGAAACGGTGAGCATGGTCGATTTCCTCCATAATAGCTGCCGGTTCTTCATGCACGAAAGCTGCGGCCAATGCACGCCCTGCCGAGAGGGAACGCGGTGGAGCGTTGAGATGCTCGAACGCATCAAAGCTGGCAAGGGCCGACTGCGCGATCTCGACTTGCTGCTGGAGATCGGCGACACGATCGGCATCATTCCCGGCACCACGATTTGCGGTTTGGCCGACGGCGCGGCGTGGCCGATCAAAAATGCCATTCGCAAGTTTCGCCAGGAATTTGAAGATTACATTCGCCGCACGAACCCGAACGGCTACAACGAAACATCGGCGGTGTTATCGCTCGATCCGCGGCGGCATGCGGGCGAGGACATCATTGCTGCCGCGCCGTGGTGGCCGGGTGCGCACGCACATTGAGGAAAATAAGTGATAACTGATTCAATCTCTGTAGGGGACGGACTCCGTGCCGTTCCGTGCGCTACCAAGCGAAGTCCACCACAGATCACGGGCCGAGAGTTTATCAATGTACGCCCTCGGTGGCATTCGACAGAGAAGCAGGACCATGTCCGCTCGCAGTTCACGGAACGGCACGGAGTCCGTTCCCTACAGACCGTTAGCAGATTGCACCTATAAAGTACTCCCATGCCCAAGGTCTACGTCGACGGCAACGAAATCGAACTTGGCGACCACGAACGCCTCAACGGCATTCAGGCGGCGGCGCGCGTGGGGATCGACATCCCGCGCTATTGCTGGCACCCAGGGCTGGCTGTGGTGGCAAGCTGCCGCATGTGCCTGGTCGAGAGCGGCACGCGCAACGCCGAGACCGGCAAGATCGACATGATGCCCAAGCTGGTGCCCGCCTGCCAGACGCCCGCCAAAGACGGCACGGTGTTTGTCACCAATAGCCAGAAGGTACACGAGGCCCGCGCTCGCGTCGAAGAAGACCTGCTCTTGCGTCACCCGGTCGATTGTCCCATTTGCGACAAAGCGGGCGAATGCTATCTGCAAGATTACCATTTCGAGCACGGCCAGGCGCAGCGGCGGGCAGACATCCGCCCCTTCACCAGCCGGCGGCGCGACGTGGGGCCGACCGTCACGCTGTTTGTCGATCGCTGCGTGATGTGCACCCGCTGCGTGCGGTTCGCGCGCGAGATTTCCGGCACCAGCGAGCTAATGGTCATCAACCGCGGCAGCCATGAAGAAATCGACACGGTGCCCGGCTTCCCGCTGGCGAACAAGTTGTCGGGCAATGTGGTCGATCTTTGTCCGGTGGGAGCCTTGGGCGACAAGGATTTTCTGTATCAGCAGCGCGTCTGGTTCATGAAAAAGCATCCGGGCGTTTGCACCGGCTGCTCGACCGGCTGCTCCATCTTTACCGAAGAGAACCAGGACCACGTCTATCGGCTGAAGCCGCGCGAGAACCCCGAGGTCAATCACTGGTGGATGTGCGACGAGGGCCGCTATGGTTTTCATTACGTACACAGCGAGCATCGACAGGTCGGCCTGCGGCGGCGCGGTGAGACGGGCTACACCGAGATGGAATGGGCGGACTTGGCCGATGAATTGAAAACCAAGCTTTCCGCAGCCGGCCGGCTGGCCGGCGTGCTCTCGCCGCACTTGACGGTGGAAGAAGCGTATCTGCTGGCAAAGTACTTGCGCGGCTTCGATCCTGATGCCGTGCTGGCGCTCGGTCCCGTGCCGGTTGTGGGCGAAGACGAGCATTTCAAAAGCGGGTTTGTGATTCATGCCGAGAAATGCCCCAATCGCCGCGGAGTCGAAGCGGTGATTCGCCATTTTACGGGCGACTGCCTAACCTTCGGCGACTTGCTGCCGCGCGTCGCGCAAGGCGAATTTGGCGGTGTGTGGGTGACCAGCGGTTATCCTACGCCGCAGTTCGGCGATGATGTGGCGGGGCAGTTTCAAAGTGTGCCGCTGGTGGTGGTGCAAGACCTTTTCGCCTCGCCGCTGTGGGACCGGGCGACCTATCAAGTGTCGGGCGGGTCGTTCGCCGAACGCGACGGCTCTTATGTGAGCTACGCCGGGCGCTTGCAGCGGGCCACCTGGGCGGTGCGCCCGCCGGCCGGCGCGTGGGTCGAAGGACAATTGTATTGGCGGTTGTTGGGCATGCCCGGCCTGTATAACTCGCGCAAAGTGCTCAGTGACGTGGCGGCAGAGATCGCGTACTTTGCCGAGGCCGGCCACGTGATTCCGCCCACCGGCTTGTTTCTGCGGTTTAACCTGTTGGCAGAAAGTTTGGAGTTTCGAGAAAGAAGAAGTAAAACGGCCCCATGCCGCCACCGTCCGGGCTTGTCCCGGCGGGGCAATGATTGGACGCTAGAGACGGAACTAGGGGCACTCCCTATTCCGATTCCGCGTTGCATCCGCTGCCTTCGGCGGCGGATGCAACGCGGAATCGGAGG
>JAICLL010000237.1 GCA_025927475.1 Pirellulales bacterium | reverse complement strand
GGCTCTGCCCCAGCCACCGCGTTTAGTAGTAATACTACTAAGCCGGTAGGGTGGGACTCGCTTACGCTCGGCCCGCCTTACGGGCTGGTTGCCTCTTGCTTCGTTTCCGGCTTGCCGGCTGCGCACTGCGTGGCATCCAGCAACTCGTGAATGCCCAACAGCGGCACCTCGACCCAGTCGGGCCGGTTGTTCAACTCATAGCTCAATTCGTATACCGATTTTTCCAAAAGCATCGCATTCAGCAGCACTTTTAGTTCCTCACTCGTCGGCGGCATGAAAGCGGCGCCGCCCGCCACCTCCAGATACCGCTTCAAAAACGCCACGCTGGCCCATAGATACCAATGCCGGGCGGCGTCACGCAGCGGCTGGCGGCGCTCGGGCATTTCTTCCAGGTGGCGGAAATAAGCCGAGTAGGCGGCGTAGTGAAACGAGCGAATCATGCCCGCCACGTCGCGAATCGGCGAGCGCTTCATCCGCCGCTCGCCCAGCGACCGGGCCGGCTCGCCCTCGAAGTCGATAATCACAAAGTCATTGCCCGTGTAAAGCACCTGGCCTAAGTGATAATCGCCGTGAATTCGCTGCCGGCGCGAGTGAATCCGCCGGCTCATGATCGAATGCAGGCAACGGCCCAGGTCGGCCTCGCGATTGAGCAGCGATTTGGCCTCGGCCTGCATCGACTCGCTCAGCGACGATACGCGCCGGCGCAGCAGTGCCATCGTTTGACTCATCAACTTGCGCATCGACTGATAAAGCGATCGCTGATAGAGCTGGCTGAACGGCTCGGGGGCGAAGTCGGGCAAGCTGGTGTTTCCGCCCAGCGCCAGGTGCAGTTCGGCGGTGCGCTGGCCCAGCAGCTCGGCAGACTGGCGATAGGCGCCCAGTCGCTCGGTGGCGCTCTGCGGTATCTCTTGTCCGGCCAGATCGAGCAGCGACTGGCTCAACTGGCTCTCGTCCGCGTCGTCGTCCACCGGCTCGACGGTGGCCCGCTCAAAATAGCGAGCCAAGGTTTCCAGCGTGTATTGCCAGGCGGTGCCTTGGTTGGGCACAAAGCCGCTGAGAATGCCCAGGATCAGCGGCTCTTCGTGGCCGACGCGGTATTCCAACGACCCCGCCACCGGCGGCACGTGCATAAACGAGGTTTCGTCGGTGAGAAAGCGGCCCACCTCCAGGTCGGGATTGATGCCCGCCTCGACCCGCCGGAAAAGCTTGAAAATCAACTGGTCGCCATAGGCCAGCGAGCTATTGCTCTGCTCGCCTTTGAGAACCGTGGCGGGCGGGGGCGGCGAGAGTACGCCCGAGAGCTTGCGCAAAATCTTCGTCGAGCGGGCAATCAGTTCGCCGCTGTGTCCCTTGAACCTTCGCCGCCGCTGCATGGCGTCGAGCAGGCTGGCGGTGAAGTCATTTTGCCAGAGGGCATCGAAGAGCATGCCCGGCTCAGGCTGGTCGGCCACCTGCAGCCGGCAGAGCGGCGCTTGCGGCGATTTGCTGCTCACGTCGGCCGCGGCATCGCCGGCGGCATATCCGATGGGCAGAATGTAGGTTTCCGGCTCTCCCGCTACATAATCTACCCGGAGCACCGCCAAAATGGTCGCAGCGCCGCTTTTGTCGCCTTTCGCTCCGCGAAAGTAGCGCTGGTCGTCCTTCGCTTCGAGAGCCGGCGGACTGCTGGGCGGAGCGCTCTCCTGCGGCACACCTTCGCGGTGCGGAAGACGGCTTTGCCCATTGGGCGGATCGATTTCAATCGAATCGACCATCGACACGTTTTGGATCGGCCGGGCCTTGCCGCCAAACCAGCGGCGCGAGCGGATCGATTCGCGTAGCACGGCTTCGAGGCGCGTCTTGGCCCGGCCACGAAACACATCGGTCCATTCACGCTCGGTCCGCAGCAGCGGCAGCTCGACCGCGGGGGCAATCACCGCGCCGTCGCCGGTGGTTTGCTTTTCCAAGGCAAACCAATAGAAGGCGTGCGGCGAGAGCGTCAAGAAATACGGCGCCTTTGTGATCGGCGCAAAGGGCGTGCGCCCGAACATCTCGATCGGCAATTGCCCGTCAAACCGCGACAGATCGATCGCCGTACACTGCGCAAACCGCGACAGGTTGGCCACCACCAGCACATCTTCTTTGCCGTCGGAACGGATGAAGGCCAGCACCTTGGGATTCTCGGGAAACAAGAATTCCAGCGTGCCGCGGCCAAACACCGGGTGCCGCTGCCGCAGGGCAATCAGCCGCTTGGTCCACCACCAGAGCGATTCGGGGTTCAGCCGTTGCGTCTCGACGTTCACACTCTGAAAGTGATATTCGGCGTCGATGATCGGCGGCAAATAGAGCCGCTGCGAGTTCGCCCGCGAAAAACCGGCGTTGCGGTCGGGACTCCACTGCATCGGCGTGCGCACGCCATTGCGGTCGCCCAGGTAAATGTTGTCGCCCATGCCGATCTCGTCGCCATAGTAGAGCACCGGCGTGCCGGGCAGCGAAAACAGCAGCCCGTGCATCAGCTCGATCTTGCGGCGGTTGTTGCCCAGCAGTGGAGCCAGCCGCCGGCGAATGCCCAAGTTGATGCGTGCCTGCCGGTCGTGGGCATAAACGCGATACATATAATCGCGTTCTTCGTCGGTGACCATTTCCAGCGTCAATTCATCGTGATTGCGCAAGAACAACGCCCACTGGCAGTTGGCCGGAATGGCCGGCGTCTGCTGCAAAATGTCGACAATCGGGAAGCGGTCTTCCATTTGCGTGGCCATGAACAGCCGCGGCATCAGCGGAAAATGAAACGCCGTGTGGCATTCGTTCCCCTCCCCGAAATAGGCGATGGCGTCTTCCGGCCATTGGTTGGCCTCGGCCAGCAGCAGCCGGTCGGAAAAACGTTCGTCGATGTGCCGCCGCAGCTCGCGCAGAAAAGCGTGCGTTTCGGGCAGGTTTTCGCAGTTGGTGCCTTCGCGCTCGAACAAATACGGAATCGCGTCGAGCCGAAAGCCATCGACGCCCATGTCGAGCCAGCGGTCCATCACCTGAAACACCGCCCGCCGCACGCGCGGGTTGTCGAAATTCAAATCAGGCTGATGGCTGTAAAACCGGTGCCAGTAATACGCCTGAGCCTCGCGGTCGAACGTCCAGTTCGACGGCTCGAAGTCCTTAAAGATGATCCGGGCGTCCTGGTATTTGTTGGGCGTGTCGCTCCAGACATAAAAATCGCGCCACGAGCTGCCCGGCCTCGCCCGCCGCGAACGCTGAAACCAATGGTGCTGATCGGAGGTGTGATTGATGACCAACTCCGTGATCACCCGCAGGCCGCGCTCGTGCGCTTCGCGCAGAAAAATGCGAAAATCGCGCAGGCTGCCATAGATGGGGTTGATTTCGGTGTAGTCGGCGGTGTCATAGCCATCGTCGCGCAGCGGCGATGGGTAAAACGGCAACAGCCACAGGGCGGTCACGCCCAGGTCTTGCAGATAGTCGAGCTTCTGGGTCAGCCCCTGAAAATCGCCGATGCCATCGCCGTCGGCATCGTTAAACGCGCGCACGTGCAGTTCGTAGAGGATCGCGTCTTTATACCAAAGCGGATCGGGGGGAAGCGTCACGGGTTGGCCGTTGGAACTGTGCATCGTGCGTGGGCTGCGGAATCCTCGAATTGTCGGCGAAGCGGGCCGTAAAGTCGAGGACCAGCGAGCAAATCGCATGCCTCGCCGCTGTTGACAAAGACTTAGGCAGACCACTTCCAGTCGCGCACCTCGGGCATGTCCTGCCCGTAGGTGCGAATGTACTCGCGATGCTCGGTCAACTTGTTGCGGATGGCCTGCAAGGTATACGCCGCCTTGGCGCCAAGCTGCGGCAACCGGTCGATCACGTCGCTCACCAGGTGAAATCGATCCAGCTCGTTCAGCACCGCCATGTCGAACGGCGTAGTGATGGTGCCTTCTTCCTTGTAACCGCGCACGTGCAGGTTGCGGTGGTTCGTGCGGCGATACGCCAGTCGGTGAATGAGCCACGGATACCCGTGAAATGCAAAGATGATCGGTTTGTCCTTGGTGAACAGCACGTCGAATTCTTTGTCGCTCAGCCCGTGCGGATGCTCGCTGGCCGGCTGAATCTTCATGAGATCGACGATATTGATGACGCGAATCTTCAGTTCGGGCAAAAACCGCCTCAGCATCGAGACCGCCGCCAGGGTTTCGAGCGTGGGCACGTCGCCGGCGCAGGCCATCACGACGTCGGGTTCGTAGCCGCGGTCGTTGCTGGCCCATTCCCAGATGCCGATGCCCGCCGTGCAGTGCTTGACCGCGTCTTCCATGTTCAGCCACTGCGGGGCGGGGTGTTTGCCGGCGATCACCACGTTCACATAGTGCCGGCTGCGCAGGCAGTGGTCCATGACCGACAAGAGCGTGTTGGCGTCGGGCGGCAGATAGATGCGAATGATGTCGGCCTTCTTGTTGGCCACGTGGTCGATGAAGCCGGGGTCTTGGTGCGTGAAACCGTTGTGGTCTTGCCGCCAGACGTGCGAGGCCAGCAGATAATTGAGCGAGGCGATGGGCCGCCGCCATTCGATTTCGCGCGTCACCTTCAGCCACTTGGCGTGCTGGTTGAACATCGAATCGATGATATGGACAAACGCCTCGTAAGAGTTGAACAACCCATGCCGCCCGGTGAGCAGATAACCCTCCAGCCAGCCCTGGCAGAGATGCTCGCTGAGCACTTCGATTACCCGGCCGGCGGGCGCCAGGTGATCGTCGCCCTCGATCATCTCGGCTTCCCATTGCCGATTGGTGGCCTCGAAGACGGTGTTCAGGCGATTCGAGTTCGTCTCATCCGGCCCGAACAAGCGAAAGTTGTGCGCATTCTCCGCGATCACGTCGCGCAAGAAGCGGCCGAGCACGCGCGTGTCTTCGGCCTCGATGTCGCCCGGCGCTTGGACGTCGACGGCGTACTGCCGGAAGTCGGGCATCCGCAAGTCGCGCAACAAAATGCCGCCGTTGGCGTGCGGATTCTTTCCCATCCGCCGCTCGCCGGACGGCGCCAGCTCGGCCAGCTCGGGCCGCAACCGCCCGGTGGAGTCGAACAGTTCTTCGGGCTTGTAGCTGCGCATCCAGGTTTCGAGCAGCCGAATGTGTTCGGGCCGCGACATATCGCCCATCGGCACCTGGTGCGATCGCCAAGTGCCTTCGGTCCGCAATCCATCGACTTCCTTTGGTCCCGTCCAGCCCTTGGGTGTCCGCAGCACGATCATCGGCCAGGTTGGCCGTTTGCCAGCGCCGCCGGACGGCGATTGGCGCGTGTCGGCCTGAATCTGCCGAATCTCGCCGATCACCCGATCGAGCGTTTCGGCCATGAGCTGATGCATCGTGGGCGGATCGTCGCCTTCGACAAAATACGGCCGATAACCATAGCCGCGCAACAGCGACTCCAGCTCTTCGCGGCCGATGCGGGCCAGAATGGTCGGGTTGGCGATCTTGTAGCCATTGAGGTGCAGAATGGGCAGCACGGCGCCGTCTTGCGCGGGGTTGAGAAACTTGTTGCCGTGCCAGCTTGTGGCCAGCGGCCCGGTTTCGGCCTCGCCGTCGCCAATGACGCAGGCCACAATCAGCTCGGGGTTGTCGAAAACCGCGCCCGCGGCATGCGCCAGCGAGTAGCCCAGCTCGCCTCCTTCGTGGATCGAGCCGGGCGTCTCAGGCGCCACGTGGCTGGGTATGCCACCGGGAAAGGAAAACTGTCGGAACAACCGCTTCAGCCCATGTTCGTCTTGCGAGACGTTTGGATACATTTCGCTGTAGGTGCCTTCCAGATACGTGTTGGCCACCAGCGCCGGCCCGCCGTGACCGGGACCGGCGATGTAGATCATGTTCAGATCGTATTGTTTGATGACGCGATTGAGATGCACATAGACCAGGTTTTGGCCGGGCACGGTGCCCCAATGCCCCAGCAGCCGCGGCTTGATATGCTCGTGCCGCAACGGTTCTTTGAGCAACGGGTTTTCATACAGATAGATCTGCCCGACCGAAAGATAGTTGGCCGCTCGCCAGTAAGCGTCGATCTTTTGCAGCAGGTCGGAGGGAAGGCTCATGATGTTGTTCGCTGGAGGATAGAGTTGTTTTTCCCGGTGTTGACTTTTGCGTTTTGCATTTTGCATTTTGACTTTTCCAACGCGGGGCATCGCCGCCCGGCGCTGCCCTATCGGGGGCCGCACGAAGTCAAAATGCAAAAGTCAAAATGCAAAATGGTTGGCTTACGGCGCAACTCGCGGCGCTCGACCTACCTTACGACTGCATCAGCCCCGCCACCGCCTTGGCGATCATCACCTCTTCGTCGGTGCGAATCATGCGCACCGCCGCACGGCTGGCGTCATTGGAGATCAACGGCTCGCCCGCGGCATTGCGGGCATCGTCAAGCTGGATTCCCAGAAACTCAAGTCCCTGGCAAACGCCTGCCCGAATCTCCGCCGCATTCTCACCGATGCCACCGGCAAAGATCAAGCCGTCGATGCCGCCCAGCGCCGCGGCGAACGAGCCGATCCACTTGCGGGCCTGGTAACAAAATATCTCCACCGCCTCGCGGGCCCGCGTATCCTTCGCCTGTCGCTGCAAAAGATCGCGCATGTCCGAACTCGTTTCCGACACGCCCAACAGCCCCGAATGGTGATTGACCATGTCGTGGAACTGGTCGGCGGTCATGCCTTCGGTCGAGAGAAAATATCGCACCAGCCCCGGATCGAGATCGCCCGACCGCGTACTCATCACCAGTCCGGCGGTGGGCGTGAAGCTCATCGAGGTGTCGATGCACTTTCCGTCGCTGACGGCGGCCATGCTGGCGCCGTTGCCCAGGTGGGCCAGCACCAGCCGGCCCCGCGCCAGCCGCGCATCGAGCCGAGCCAGCTCTTCCATGAGATAGGCATACGAAATTCCATGAAACCCATAACGGCGAATGCCTTTGGCCTCGTAGCGGCGCGGCAGCGGCAGCAGCCGCGAGACGCGCGGCAGGTCGCGATGAAACGCCGTATCGAAGCAGGCCGCCTGCGGAAGTTGCGGCAAGCGCTTTTGAAACGCTTCGATCAGGGCGATCTCGCCGGGCAAGTGCTCGGGATCGAACGGCGCGATCCGTTTTAACTCGGCCAGCGTGTCGGCAGAGATCCATTGCGGTTCAAACAGCTTGTCGCCGCCGTGCACCACGCGATGTCCCACGCCACCCACATCGGCCAGGCTGCCCTGCTGATCGAGCCAGTCGAGCAACGCGCCGACCGCCTCCTGATGATCCTTGGCGGCAATGGCCTGACTGGCGGCGGGCTGGTCGCCCTGGCTGACTTTCATGGCCGGATCGCTCAGCCCGATGCGTTCGATGCCGCCCTTCAACCGCTTCCGCGGCGGATCGAGCGAATCGAACAGCGCGAACTTGATGCTCGACGATCCGCCATTGATCGTCAGCACCGAGCCGTGCGCGCTGTCTGCGCGGCGTTTCTCTTGGGTCATCGGTTCATTCTGTCTGCGGTATGGTTGTGACTGAGCTTGATCATCAAAACTAGTTGACTTTGGATGACGTCTGTAGGGTGGGCGGGGGGCGGCGCGGCGCACCCGAAGGGGGGGACGGGGGGGGGGGGCGCCAATCAGGGCGGGCCGGGGGGGCGCCGCCGGCGGG
>JAICLL010000179.1 GCA_025927475.1 Pirellulales bacterium | reverse complement strand
GCAACCAATCCTGGACCGCCTGCGCATCAACGCCGACGCTTGGGTTGACACCGTGACGCACCTCGGGCGTCGCTTCCACCGTGCCATCGGGAGTGTCCCCAGTTTGGCGGCACGGGCCGCCGGCTCCGGCAAGCGCTGGTTGCGCGGCGTCTCGGCCAGCCGATTGGCTTTCTCTTAGCCGCCGCTCACTTCAAGCGATCGCCCAGCGCGTCTCACGATGATCGCCTTGCGCATCAGGCGCGAGATTCGGGCGATCTGGTGGTTGGACCGGCTCGCGCGGTGCCCCTAACGGCGCTTTCCGACTGATTGCACTTGCTCCCGACCACGCCTCGCGCGACAATAAGACCTCACCCGGAAAGGATGAATGTCTTTGTTCCTTTTATTCTGGCTCCATCGGCTCGAGCGGCAGTTGAAGCGGACGCATGATGTGCGAGTGTACCGGCGGACGTTGACCGTGCTGGAGTGCCATCGGGGGAAGCCGCTTGCAGAAATCGCTCGGATGCTACGGATGAGTCGCCGAAGTATTCATCGCTGGATTGAGGCGTACCGCGAATCGCTCGACCCGAACTCCCTGGTGGACGATGATCGTTCAGGTCGTCCGACGCGCTGGACAGAGGAATGCTCGGAGTGGCTGGAAGCGCTCTTGGCCCGTGGTCCGGCCGAACTGGGTTATTATGCCGCGAACTGGAATGTGCCATTGCTTCGCGACCCGTTGGCGGCATGCACTGCCGAGCGGTTTTCCAACCACACCATCCGACGCGCGCTGTGGCGGCTGGGATATGCATGGAAGCGAGCCCGGTATGTTTTGCAGCCCGACCCGGAGCGCGAGAAAAAAACGCCGAATTCGTCGGGAAATCCGCAGTTTGCCGCCGCGAACCGTCCTGTTGGCGGAGGACGAGACCGATTTGCTGCTGTTCCCTCCGTTGCGTGCCAACTGGAGCCGACGAGGAGAACCAAGCCGCGTTTTGCTCTCCGGTCGGAATGCTCGCCGAGTCGTTTTCGGGGCGATGAATCTCCGTACGGGAACGCGTTTGTTTTTGGTGCGTCACCGTCAGACGCAGGACGACTTCCGGGCGTTTTTGACCGCCTTGAATCAGCATTATCGCGGCTGGCGCGTCGCGATGCTGCTGGATGAAGATTCGAGCCATACCGCGGGCCGCTCGCAACAACTTGCCGCCGACTACCATGTGAAGCTCCTCCGGCTACCGAAGCGTTCACCCGAGCTCAATCCCATGGACCGCCTTTGGGGACATGCCAAGGGAGTTGTCAGCGCGAACATGCAGTACCCCACGATCGACGAACACGTGCTAACATTCCTTGAATACCTATTGACGCTCACCCCCGAGGAAGCTCTCACGGCATCAGGCATCCGCTCCCAACGATTCTGGCTCAAATCCGTACTGTGACAAAATTCTTGCGTACCTGCTTAAGCTGGTGTTACGAGTATGGGCTACTCGACGCAACGGACGTCTTGACCGATCGGCAAAAAGGTGCGTTGCTTGCGTCGTGGTTGGCGATTCTGACGCAAGAGGGTGACGACCGGAAGCGATTTATGCTCGAAGTGGATTGGGGAATGAAAGCTCCATCGCGACGTCTGCCGATGCATGCGATTGCTTGGTATCGCCTAGCATCGGCCAAAGGCGACGTAAGCACAAGTTTCAAGCTGGCTGCCTACTATATAGAATTCAGCCCTTCCAACCCCGCACTCTCCGATTACCTTGATAGAGTCTATGCGCGTGGTGATGGACCGCTGATCCTGCTGCTTGAAACATGCTACGGTCACCTCCCTGGGCTATTCAAGGATACGGACGAGCGAATACAGTGCTGTCGGATTCTGGCGCGGGCGCTTGCAACGAAGGCAGCTGATGTCCATGACCCCGACGCCGAGCATTGTATGGGGCTTTTATATGACGGTGTGGACTACATTGAGGGCGAGGATGAGGAGAAGGCAAGATACTGGTTTGGTCGTGAACTCGCGAGTCGCCTTCAATTGGCGCGAGCGGGAGATGTCCTCAACCAGTACAAAGTAGGGAAGCTGCTGTCAGAGGGGCGTCATGTAGCGATTGATCGCAGTATAGCAGCGCATTGGTATGAACGTGCCGCGAATGGAGGGCATCCTCTGGCACAGGCGGAGATTGCCGAATGCTATCGCAGAGGTTTGGGCGTTGCTGCTGATCCTAAAAAGGCAGCGGTTTGGGAGAAGCGCGCAGCCGAGCAAGATTTGGGCGCGAATAACGAGCCGACGACTGAAGGTAGGTGAATCGTTTGGTCGCGCACGTCTAGAAAAGCTGCCGGGGGAGGAAAAGAGGGACGCAGCTCGTTTGACAATGGCCGCTGATCGCCGCGGGCGTGGCCAACCCCGGCGCGGCCTCGTCGTTGTGGGGCGGCACCGGTACGGGCGACGCCGAAACGCTTGCCGCGCTCATCGCCCAGTCGTGCCTGATGGTGGGCATCGACAGCGGCCCCTTGCACGTGGCCGCCGCCAATCTGCGCCCGGCAGGAGGACTACCCGTTCTTGGATGGTCAAAACCGATCCGACGTGAATTGATGGGAAAAGCCCGCCGGCCGGGGTCGCCCACGGTTGGAGGGCGTGGGCGTCCTGAGACCTTGACCCCGACCACGCGGCGGCGGGGATCCGGAACCGCTGGACCCAAGTTGCTGTGCGGTCCGGATGCCCCATCCGTTCCAAGGTTGGCCACTACAATTGTAGCGGGTCGGGCAAGTCACTGCCGAACCAGCCCGGATTATTCATCAGCCCACACTAACTCGAAGCGCATGCGAGGCCCGTCAGTGAACTTACCTCGCTTACCGCTTCGGGTTTGTGCATTACCGCCGCGGGAGGCATACTACGAGGGCTGGTGAATAATCCGAACGAGCGCGGATGATTCATCGGCGCCCACTTGCATCATTTTTGCTTCGCCAGCCAGGCTTCCAGCTCGCGTTGCACGGGCTGCGATTGCAACACCATCAGATAAGACGACGGCGCGTCAATGGCTAGCACGGCCCCGCCGCCCACGTCATCCCAAGATTCGGGGGCGACTTCGCTACGCAACCGCTCCATGAATTCCTCCGCCGAGCCGTCGGCGGCCAGCAGCTTTTTCACGGCATAAAACTCAAGCTCCAAATCGTCGCGCGCATCGCGGGCAGTAGTGATTTCGAGCGTCTTGCCATCCACCACGCGATAGGTCAGGCGCAGCGGCTTCAACAGTTGATCGAGCGCCGCCCCCAACGGCTGCTGATCGGCCACCAGGGTGGCCTGCGTCGCCGGCGAAATTTCCGTCGTCGCCAGCGCCAGGCCATCGAAGACGATCTTCACGTCGGCCCCGGCGCCCAACTGCGAAGCGATCTGCTTCAGCGCGGTCGGATCGCGAAAGGTGGCCGTGACCGGCGCGGCCAATTTGTCTTTGGCCTGGGCAAAGCGCGTCGCCAGCGTCGCGGCAGGTTGGCCGCCGCGCCCAACGGGCAAACTGCGAGCCAGCCGCAGCCGAGCGAGAAAGTCGGCCACTTGCCGCTGCGCCGACGCGGTTTGCTCGACCACCAACGTCTGCTCTTTCGGTTCGATGACGCCGGTGCCGCCCGCCTCTTGCCAAGAGGTTGGCGCGACAAAGCGTGTGACCAGCGCCTCCAGATCGGCGAGACCGTCGGAACCGCCCGTCGCCAAATCGGCGACGTCATAACGAACCGTCGAGCGTTCCTCTTCGCCGCGGCGGCGGTCGGTCACCACCACGTGCTCGCCAACAATCACATACCGCAAATCATACGGCGCGATGGCCAGCGAGAGAATCTCGCCGATCGTGGCATTGTCGAGCGTCACCGCGACTTTCGCGTCGGGTTTGACGCCCGCGGCGGAAAGCGCCTCGATGTCGAGCGTGATCGGCACCGTGCTGATCTGCGAAAGCAGCTCAATCAGGCCCGACAGAGTCGTCCGCTTGTAGTCGATCTGCGGGATACGGAAAGCGAGCCGCTCGGCCACCTCGGCCTCGGCCCCGGCGTCGGGCAAGGCGGGCTCGTCTTCCGAAGGCGCTTCGTCGGGCATCTCGCCCGCTTCGTCGGCCGGCGGCCGCGGCTCATCGGCAAGCTGATCGGGTTCGGGCCGCGGCGCGGGTGCGACCAAATCTTGATCGGCGATCCGATCGCCGCCGTTGATGGTCACCAGCGCGGCCAACACCGCCGGATCGATGTCTTTCGACAAAAAGCGCACCGAGCCGTCGGCCATGCCCACCATCATGCCGTCGGGCTGTCCGCTGCCGAAGCCGTCGGGTCCGTTGATGTAGGGCGGTTGCGTGAAGCCGCGGACGGTGGCGGCTCCACCCGCCGCCCAAGGTCCAAGCTGCTGTTCGACGCCGGCCAAGGCAATGGTATGCGACGCGCCATCGGGAATCTGCCCGCGACGCACGCGCGGTCGAAAGCCAAACACGCCCGCCCGCGGATCGGTGGCTTCCAGATTGCCGGCATCGTCGCCCAGGCCGGCCACGCCCACGTAATGCGTCGCCGGGAAGCCGGCTTTGGTGGTGGCCTGACCCAGCGCGGGGTTCACCACCAGTTCGAGCGGGCGGCGCGTGACCCGTTGATTGGCGGCGTCGTTCCAGGCCCGGCCGAAGTTCAACTGCTCGTGCCAGTCGAGATGATCGTAATAGGGCAGCAGCGTGGCCAGCCAACTCAGCCGCGTGTCGGGCGGCAACAGTTGTGCTCCGGCGGCGCCCGCCGGCGGCGCGCCGGTCGATTTCTCGTATCCCTGCAGCCCGAGCAGCAACATGCGGTGGTGCTCTTCGTCGACCGTGCGCGCCGCGGCCAGTCGGCTGGCCTCAATCTGCGGAATGCTGGCCATCAGCGCGCCGGACAACCGCGGCAGGTCTCCCTGCCACTGCATGCGAAACCATACCAGCGCCTCGCGCACGCCCGATTGCCGCGCTTCCAGCGCGGCGGCGCTGCTGGTGAGCAGTCGATTGAGTTCGGCGGCGCCGGCGGTGTCGATTTGCCCGGCCAGCAGCTTTTGCGTCAATCCGTCCGACTCGTCGACAATCGTGGCCTGCATGGCGGCAAAGATGCGGTCGAGCGCGGCCTGCAATTGTTCGGCGCTCGAGGGGCCGTCGCAGGCCAGGTCGAGTTCTGCCCGGCATTGCTCGTCGAGCCGCACACTCAGCCCCAACGACTGCGGCATGGCACACACCAACTGCCAATCGTCGTGTTCGGCATGCCAGATATCCACCAAGGGCAGCCAGGTAGGCATGGCTTCGGCCCGCCGCAGTGAAGACAGATCGACGGCGCACAGCACCTGATCGCGAGCGTCCCAGCCCGCCACCAAGGTTTCGAGACCGGCTTTCGTGAGAGCCGCGTCGTCGCGACTTGCCAGCTCCTTCAACAGCGGCTCGGGACCGGTGATCAGCGTCTGCCGGTCGACGACCGCCAGCGGATTCGGCCAGGCGTCGCCCCGGAAGCGGTGGACCGGCGCCTCATCCAATTTCCAATCGAGCGTGTCGGTGTGCTTCAGCCAGCCGGCATCGGGGCCCTGCGGCTTGGCAAGCTGAATGACCATGACGCTCGACGCCAGCCATTCGTCGGAAGAAAGTTGTCCAAGATCGGTCGCCGACCAAGTGACGCGTTCGACGCGCCCCGGCTCAATGGCCAGCGCGCCCAACAGCCGCTCGACCTGCGCCTGCCAGAGCGACGCGGTTCGCCCCAGCACCGCGGCCGCGGCCGGCTGGCGCAACAGCTCGCCCGGCAAGAGACTGACAATCGCTTCGGCCTCAGTCGGCAACCAGCGGCGCGGCACGCCGATGGCCGCCGGCTCGGCTTCGGGCGCGGGTGCCTCAGCAGCGACAGGCTCCGACTTCGGCTCAACCTGGTCAACTTGCTCAGGCGCCGCAGGCACAACGGCCACCGGAGGCTCGTCAAAGGGCGGCTCGGGCACTCGCGACCATCGCCACACGCCAATCGAGGCCAGCAGCACGGCGGCCGGCACTCCCGCCGCCAACGACCACTGCCGCCAACCCCCCGCGCCCGCGGCGGGCGCGTCGGCGGCAATCTCGTCCGACGGCAGCCCCGATGATGACGATGATGCGGGGTGGGCCCGGCCCTTGTGGCCGGCACTGCCGACGGGGGCGCCGCCGGGACCGTCGATATCAGAATGTCCGGGCACAAGGCCCGGGACTACCGAAGCACTGCCGGGGATTACCGGCGTTGAAGCAGCCCCGACGCCGGCGGGCAAGTCGCCGCGCGGCACCTCGTCTTGCCAGCGCGGGATTTTCGGAGCCAGCGCTTCGGGCGGCGGTTGCCAGCCCGGCGGAGCCGCCACCTGCACCATGCTGCCGCACTTCGGGCAATTCAAGATCATCCCGATCGCCGCCATGTCGCGCACCTTGAGCCGCGCGTTGCAGGTCGGGCAGTGGATCGCAAACAGTTCCACGACAGCTTATTTCTTGGTTTCCAGTTCCGGCGGCAGCTTGTCGCCACGCTTCTCGACGGCCGCTCGCGTGGTGATAAACAGCGCCTCTTGGTCGGTCCCTTCCTTGGGCTTAATGATATAAACCAATTTACCTTCCTTATTGGCCTGAAGCATGATTTTCTGCAAAATCTCGCTCACCGGCTTATCGCGCTCGTCGAACGACAGCCGTTGGTTCTTGGTAATGCCCTCCTGCTGAAGGTCGGTGCCAAGAATGATGATTGGAATGCCCAGATCGCTGCCAAGCTGCTCCAGCGTCATGTCGAGCGGATTATTCGGCACGCTGAGCGTAAATGGCTTCTTCAGTTTATCGGCGATCGTTTCGGCCTCGGCGGGCGCCGCCTTGGCCGGCCCCGCCGCCGGTCCGCCGGCGGTTTCCAGCAACGCCAGGTGCGCGCCCAACGCCAGGTTGTGCGCGGCGATCTCGGGCAAGTACGCCCGCAACACAATCTGCTTGCCCTCGAAGCCCAGCCGCGTGTAACGGTCGACCACTTCCAACTGGTCGCGATAGTCCCAAAGAATCGGCTCGCTGTAGTCCGACAACCGTAGATCGCGCACGTACGCGCTCACTTGCTTCGGCAAGCGCGCGATGCGGCGGCGATATTGCTTGGCCACCGCCGCCGAGCCGCCGCCGAAACTATCGTGAATCCGCAATTCCAAAAACAAATTGCCATCGCCCAGATAGGCGCTCAGCATCGCGCCCTTGGGCAGCTCCAGTTTTTGATCGCTGTCTTGAATTTCGAAAAAACCGCGCAGCGGATCGGCGAGCGGATCGGCGACCAGCGCCTTGCCGCCGCTGAACAAAAAATTCGGCGCCACCAACACGGTCAACTGCCGCTCGGCGTCGCTCGCTTCGGCCAACACCTCCAGCTCACGCCGCAAGGGCGGCGGCTGGTCGCCCAGCTTCACCGCCTCACGCAGCTCGGCGGGCGGCGCCATCACCAGAATCTTGCCTTCGCCCCGCTCGGGCACAAAAAAACCGCGGTCGCGCGAGACATAGATGGTCTGGCCCTCGGCCTCTTCGGCCTTGGCGTCGCCCCAGGCCGACAGCATCTCTTCGGCAACAAACGGTTCGCTGGCACGAGCCACCAAGGCCACGCGCGGAGGGGCGGGACTGGCATCGAGCAGCCCGACGATCACCGATTCGAGCTGATCGAGCGTCTTGCCCGTCAGCTTTGGCAGTTCGCCGGTCAGCCAACCGCTGGCCGCGCCCAACGTGCGCGGATCGACCAGCTTTTCCCATTCCGGCTGTTCGAGCAATTCGGCGGGCCGCAGGGCGATAATCGCCTGGCATCCCGCGGCCAGATAGGCCAGATCGAGCGGTTCGCCCTCGGTCGGCGACTGCCAGATGGTGTCATCGATGCTGCGAATTCCCTCTTGATGCCCAGAGGCCAACGCAGTTGGCTCGGCGACATTGGGCGTCGCCAGGTTCGGCGCGGCCGGCTTTTCGTTCATCGACGCTTGGGCAGCGCCGTTTTGATTGGCCGCCGATGCGGTTTCACGGGCGGGCTGGTCGCTCCACCACAAAAACAGCGCCGTGCCACCGACCACCAGCGCGCCCAACGCCAACGCGCCGAACGTGGCCGACGATTTGCCGCGCTTGGCCCGGCGCGCTGCCAGCGGAGAAGCGCCGGCAGTCGTGACCAGCGGCGTCACCAACGGCGGCGTCACCAACGGCACCGCGGGCGGCGCCGGTCCCGCGCCTTGCAGAGGCTGCGCAACTGCCGCGGGCGATGCCAGTGCAGGCATCGGCGCCGCAACGCCTGCGCCGCCGGGCGGATGGCTCGCTGCCAACGGCGCCGCCCGCGCCGCGACCGGCGCAGCGATGGCGCCGGCCGGCATCACCGACGCCGCGGCGGGCACCGGCGCCGGTCTGCCACGCTCGGTCTGCTCCAGCCACGTCTCGTAGGCCGGCAGCAACACCGCGCCGCTGCTGGTGTCTTTGGCCGCATAAGGCGCCAACGCTTCGGCCACCGCCGCCGCGCTCGGATACCGCCGTTCGGGCGCTTTTTCCAGCAGGTAGGCGAGAGCCTGGCCCAACGGGGCGGGCACCGCCGGGTTTCGTTTGTTGATCGGCGTCGGCGTCTCCTGGGCATGCCTGGTTCGCTTCTGCGCCGCCGCGCCGCCGGCAAACGGCGCTTCACCCGACAGCAACTGGTACAGCAGGCACCCCAGGCTGTAAACATCGCCCGACTCGGTGGCCGCGGCGTTTTCAGCCAGTTCGGGCGCCAAGTAATCGGCCTGGGCGTCGATGCTGGCCGGCGCGGCTGCTGTCGCCAGCGGATCGTCGAGCAGCGGGAATTGCAGCAGCTTTGCTCCTTCGGTTTCGAGCCAGACGTTGTCGGGCCGAATCTGCCCGTGTGCTTGGCCCTGGGCATGCAAAGCGGCCAACGCCAGCGCGGCATGCCGCACGATGCGGCAGGCTTCGGCCGCGGGCAGCCCCGCTTTGCCGCGGGCCAGCCGTTCGGCGACAGACTCGCCCCGCAGGTCTTCGACGACAATAAACTTGAAAGCGCCCAGATCGGCCAGGTGATAGCATTGCGCGAGCCGCGGCTGCTGTCGCCCGGCCTGGCGTGCCGAGTGGACACGCACCGCCAACCGCCGCATCGCCTCGGGATCTTGCAATGCCGGCCCGGTCAGAAACCGCAACACCACCGGTTGCCGGGTGGGCAAATGCCGGGCGCGAAACATGCTCGCCAGCCGCCCGGCCTCCAGCCGGTCATAAACCCCATAATCCCCGTAAAAAAACGGCCCCGGCCTGCCCGCCAGCAGCACCCGCGCCTGATAGCGGCTGAGCTTGTTCGCTTGCACCAGCCACTTGGCCAGCCGCTGCGCGTCGCCGGCGGTGTCGGGCTGGGCCTGGCCCGCCTGCTGAGCGAGTTGACGGCATTGTTCCGCCGTCAACAGCCGGCTTTCGGCAATCAGCTTCCACAAATCGGCGACCGAGATCATGGCAATCGATAACTGAATTCACTTTGCGTCAAGGTCATTGAGGAATTGTACCGCAGCCGTTCGGCCTTGTGCAAAGAGGTCGGTCGCCGCCCCCGCCCGGCAGCAAAGGGGCGATACTGCGATCCCTATCCGCTTTCCGCCCTGGCCATCGCCTTCGTGGTCTCCTGCTTCTTGTAACCTTGAAGCCGGCGTACTGGTCGTTTACGTGGTCGATCCCGCAAATCAAACCGTGCGACGGTACGATGCGGATTCGCGTCAAGCGATTGTTTCGATAACCGGTCTCCCGCTGTGAGGCGGGATGCCAAGACCCCTGGCTTGCGAACGCCGCGGTGCGGCATCAGGCTATAGCGGCGGCTGGGCGCCTTTCGACCCACTCCCTGTTTTGTACCGGGCGAGTGGCTTGGGTATTCTTGGTTCTCAATTTTCCATTCCGGAGGTAAACATGGGCCACCGTTCACGATGTGGGAGCTTGGCTCTGCTTCTCGCGCTAACGGCCCTTCGTGAATCGGCAAGCGCCGATCCGCCACAGCGATCGGATCTGTCGGTGGCAGGCCATTCCTCAATTCAGGCTGCCCTCGATGCCAACCCCGGGCGGATGATTTACGTTCCCTCCGGCGATTATCCGATCTCTGCGAAAATCCGCCTTCGGACGGATGGGTCGGGCCTTTATGGCCCAGGTCGCATCATTCAGCAGAATGCGCGGGAGCCGATCATCGAAATCGAGCAAGCCTCGGCAGTGGAAGTGCGCGACTTGACGTTAACGCGTGCCGAGGGTGAACAAGAGACATTCCATGAAGGCGTGTTGGCCATGAAGGCGCGGAATCTGGTCATCGAGAATGTCCGCATCACGGACAACCGAAGTCGCTCTGCCGCGATCGCCTTGCGAAATTGTACCGGAGCGCGCATTAGCCGGTGTCTGGTGCGAAACTACATGCGTGTCACGGTGGATGACCGCACCGCCGATTCTAACTGGGGATACGCCTTCAATTGCACCGATGGAACGGGGATCAGCGTCCGCAGCTCGACGGGCACGCTCATCGACGCAAATCGCATCCTTGAAGACAACCTGCGCCCCACCCCCGAAATCAAGACTCAATATAGGCTGGGTGACTGGGTGAAAAAGAATCCGGTCAAAGGGCGGCTGGTGCAACAGCAGGTGTGGGATGCCGAGTTTACCGAAAACTGGCAGCAAGGCTCCGCCATCATCGTCACCTCGCCTGAAGAAAGCGACCTCACTCGCATCCTGGGCAACCACATCGAAAATGCGGCGCAAGGGATCGACCTGCATTGCGACCACGTGATCGTGTCGAGCAACCTGGTTGTGAATTCGTTCATGGGCATGAAGGCCATGCATGGTTCGCGCAATATCCTCATCACAGGCAACCAGTTTGTGAAGAACAGCCTATGGGCCATCGGGCTCATGCCAGGCGTAGCCTCTCACACCGGCAACACCGACGGCGGCTCGATCATCGCCAACAACATCATTTCCGACTTCGGCTATGGCGACGCACATTGGATCTGGGGGACTGAACGTTCTCCGTTCCGATTCGATCGCGGGCAGGAACCTGACGATCCACCGCTCTCCGACGTCCTTGTGCAAGGCAATCTCCTCGATGCCACCGAAGCGCCCCGCTACCGTTTCGCCGTCATCATCGAAAAAGAAGCCAATGCTCCTCGCCGACTTCACTTCTCCAACAACCTCTTTCCTCCCGGCTCCGAGGGCATCGCAAACACCGACTTAGCGCCGTGAAAGTGGGTGCGCGCCAGCCCGCACATTGCATCCCGCAATCTGGCAATTGGCAACTGTCAAACAGCCGCATTTGCCAGCTTGGAGCACGCGCCGCCGCCGACCTGCCAGGCTAGGCTCGTGCGCGAAGCGCTGTCAAGCAAAGGTTTCGTTTTCCGTCCAAGGTTGTTAAACTGGCCGGGGGAAGACGACCATCGAAATCTACACCAAGGAACGCTGGCGATGCACGGCAACGATCAAATCACCCCGCACTCGCCCGCCCTCTCGCGGCGGCAATGGCTGCACGTGGGCGGTTCCGGACTGCTGGGACTGACGCTGCCCGACCTGCTTCGGCGCCAGGCGCAGGCGAGCGAATCGGGCGGAGTTCCGCGGGCCAAGTCGGTGGTGCTGGTGTTTCTCACCGGCGCGGCCAGCCATCACGACACGTTCGACATGAAGCCCGATGCCCCGGACGGAATCCGCGGCGAGTTTCAACCGATCGCCACCTCGGTGCCGGGCATTCAGATTTGCGAGCATCTGCCGCGGCTGGCCGAGCGGGCGCATCAATATGCCTTGGTCCGTTCGCTCTCGCACCGCGACAACAACCACTTGATGTCGACGCACCATGTGCTGACCGGGCACATTCAGCCCGGTGCGTTCTTCGACAAAGTGGCCTCGCGCGACGATTGGCCGTGCTATTCGTCGGCCTGCGATCATTTCCGCCCGCGCCACGACGGCATTCCCACCGGCGTGAACCTGCCGACGTTTCTCTTGGAAGGACCGCTCACCTGGCCGGGCCAGCACGCCGGCTTTCTGGGCGCCAAGCACGACCCGTGGCAAATCACCGGCGATCCGAACAAGCCCGACTTCCGCGTCGATAGCTTGACGCTTGCGACCGGCGTCGAAATGGGCCGGCTCGAAAACCGGCAATCGCTGCTCGACCAGCTCAATCGGCAGCAGCGGCAACTGACGGAAGCCGCCGAGTGCCGCCGCTTATCGGACGAGCAGCGGCTGGCCTTTTCGGTGCTGACCTCCAGCAGGCTCGCGCAGGCGTTCGATCTAACGCACGAGCCGGACGCGGTGCGCGACCGTTACGGGCGGCACCTGTTCGGGCAGTCGCTGTTGCTCGCCCGGCGGCTGGTGCAAGTGGGCGTGCCGCTGGTGCAGGCCAATATGGGGCGCGTACAGAACTGGGACCATCACGGCGATATCTTTCCGACGCTGAAGAACCGGATGTTGCCGCCGCTCGATCAGGCCGTTGCCGCTTTGCTCGACGATCTTTCCGATCTCGGTCTGCTTGACGAGACGTTGGTATTGATGCTGGGCGAATTTGGCCGCACGCCGAAAATCAGCCGGCAGCGCCCTGGCGCCCCGCCGGGCCGCGACCACTGGGGACCGTGTTTCACCGGCTTGTTTGCCGGGGCCGGCGTGCAGGGCGGTCAGGTGATCGGCAAATCCGACAAGATTGGGGCGTATCCGCTTACTTCAAGTTTCGCAGTTTTTGCTAGCAGCAGGGTAGCTGGCACGGGCCCCTTGGTTAAAGAGCGAGCCTCCCGAAGAATGCCTTTAGAACAAGAGCATCTGAAGGAGGCCCGCAATGTACTTGGCAAGTTCGT
>JAICLL010000286.1 GCA_025927475.1 Pirellulales bacterium | reverse complement strand
CTTAACGCCATCGCCAGCAGAAAGGTGGGACTCGCTGCGCTCGGCCCACCCTACAACTTCATCTCCCTATCTCTCTGTCATCTCCCTATCTCCTCCCACGCCCGCGCCCCCAATTCCGAAAGCGTCTCGTCACGGATTGCCGGCGGTGTTTTCGGCAAATCCCAGCACGCGGCGGACCTCGGCGGGGCTGGTGATGCCGGCCTCGATGGCTTCGCAGGCGCGGCGGATGAGCGGCGTCATGCCCGACTCGATCGCCAGTCGCTCCAGCCGGGCCTGATCGTCGCGGGCCAAGATGGCGCCGGCCAGCGCGTTGTGTTGCAGCGTGAGCATTTCGGCCAAGGCAATCCGCCCGCGATAGCCGCTGCCGCCGCAGTCGGCACAGCCCACCGGCAGCCGCGCGCAATTGACCGCCAGACCCAGCCGGGCGTCGTCATCGTTGGCGGGCTGCGCGCACTCGCACAACCGGCGCACCAATCGTTGCGAGACGATGGCCAAAATGCCGCTGCGCAATAGATACGGCGCGATGTCCATCTCCGACAGCCGGCTGATGGCGCCGGCGGCGCTGGGCGCGTGAAACGTGCTCAGCACCAGATGCCCGGTGAGCGAGGCTTGAAACACCGTTTCGGCGGTGGCGCGGTCGCGAATTTCGCCGACCATGATCACTTCGGGGTCTTGCCGCAGCAGAAACCGCAGCCCGGCGGCCAGGTCGAAACCCGCGGCGGCGTTCACCTGCGTCTGGGCGACGCCGGGCACGGCCACTTCGATCGGATCCTCGAGCGAGGCCAGGCTGCGGCTGCCCTGCGAGTGGGCGGCGATCTGCCGCAGGCAAGCATAGAGCGTGGTGGTCTTGCCGCTGCCCGCCGGGCCGGTGACCAGCATGGCGCCGGAGGTTTCGTGCAACAGCCGGCTCAGCTCGGCGATGATTTCGGGCCGCAGGCCGAGCGCATCGAGCGAGTCGTAGCGTCCGCGGTCGGCGAACATGCGCACCACGGCCTTTTCGCCGTAGAGCGTGGGGAACGTGCTGACGCGCACTTCCATTTCGCCCGCGGCGGCGCGGATGCGACCTTCTTGCGGCACGTCGGTGCGGTAGGTAAGCAGACCGGCCAGCACCTTCAGCCGGGCGATCACATTGCCCGCCAACTGCACCGGCAACGTGGCCAGCGGCTGCAACACGCCATCGACGCGCCACCGCACTTCGAGTGCGTCGGCGGTGGGTTGCAGGTGCAGATCGCTGGCCTGCGCCTGGCGGCTGATGTCGAGCAAGCGCTCGACCGCCCGCGTGGCGTATTGCGGATCGCGCGGGTCGAGCGCGGCGACGACTTCCGCTAGCCCTTGGTCGATGCTCAAAGTAAGGAATCCTCCCACCCGCGCATGCCGTGGGCGGCGATCAACCGCATGAGTGGATGCCACTCGAGTGACCAGGGCGGGATCATCGGTAACGCCGGGAATGGGGTCGTGTTCGGGAGTCATTGGGTCATGGCAAGGGCCGTCACGCATTATACTCTATGCGGCTGCCGGACTGGCATCGGCATCTGCGAATGGTATAATCGTGATGAACGCACGTCACCGGGTCGAGCTGCGCGAAGAATGGCTGAAAGACGCGAGTCAGCCCTAACGCGAACCAAGAAATCGCGGCGCGAATGTGATACAATCGAGTTCGTTATCCGGGCCACCACGCTGGGCGGCGCCTGGCCCTTGCGGCTGCACTTCTTTTTGGGGCGCGGAGGATGAGCCATGCTAATGCATCGACGTAGCGGGTTCACGTGGGTCGAGCTGGCCGTGATTGTCTGCGTGCTGGCGCTGCTGATGGCGATGTTGCTGCCGGCGGTTCAGCAAAGCCGAAGTGGTGGCAGCCGCCGCAACATCTGCAACAACAATCTCTATAATTTGGGATTGGCAGTCACGAACTACGTTAGCTTCAAGGGCGAATATCCTGGCTATCTCGAACCGCTGCCCACCGATCGCGACCGCGAGGTTGGCGATGGCCGAGCCTCGCGCGTCACCTGGCTCGTGCCGCTGTTGCCGTATATCGAGCGAACCGACATTTACGATCTCTATCGCTCGGGCGATTATCTGATGCCCGGTGCGCGGGCCGAGTGGGACCCGCGTCGGGTCTACCTGCCAATCCTCATCTGCCCGTCAGCCGTCGTGGATGGTCAAAGTAAAGCGATCCGCCCGCCGTGCAATTATATCGTCAACACGGGCCGGGCCGACGTTTACGCCTCGGCGGGAGATGACGATCACGCGCCCTATCCGAACGACTGGCGTGCCAACGGCGTGTTCTTGAATCATTACCGCGATGGCGTGGCGCTGCCCGCCGACGCCCCGCTGGTTTCCATCAGCCAGGACTTCATTACCGCGCACGACGGCACGTCGCTCACCGTGATGCTTTCCGAGCGGATCGACGCCGCCACGTATTCGTTTCCGCCGGGCCAGGCGCTCGACGCCGAGGCGAACTTGGGCTTCGTCTGGTGGCCCAGCGCCAGCGCTCAGCCGCCGTTCGCCCCGCCGCGTCCCTCGCAGCGCATCAACGGCCCGAACGACGTGATGCCCATCAACAACGCTCGACCGACAAGCAATCATCCCACCGGCGTCAATGCCGCCTTTTGCGACGGGCATACGCGCTTCATCAGCCAAGACATCGACTATGGCGTGTGGTGCCTGCTGATGACGCCGCACGGGACCGAAGCCAACACGCCCGGCGAAGTCGAATTGGCGCCCCCCGGCCCAGCCAACAATTACCAGTATTTGCGCGCAGAGCCGCTCGATGAGGCCAGCATTCAGTGAAACGCGCAGGTCGTTGGCCGGGGTCGTGACAAAGGCGTGTTGCCGCATGCCGAAAGACACCAACCGGAAGCATAAATTTTGGTGTTGCGCTTTTCGACGTTCCACCGCGGAGCGGTGCGCGGAATTTAGCCGTGGGCGCTAGCCCGCGGGTGACACGATGCGAACCTCGCATAGCCGCGGAGCGGCGACGGAGCGTGGCGTGGTGCCTCCGCCGCCGCTCCGCGGCGTCCGCAAATCTATGCTGGCTTTCCGCGGGCTGGCGCCCGCGGCTAAACTCCGTTGCCACTCCGTGGCAGTGAAGTGCGCAACATCAAAAAGCGTGAGCGAGGCGGAATCTGGGGCATTGCCTCGTTTGCTTTTGATGCTGCGCTTTCGACCCCATTGAGCTTGTCTCAATGGTGAACGAGACGGTCTGCTAGCCCGGAAAGCAGTGCTTTTTTTGCGGCCCCATCCAGCTTGCCGGGATGGTGAAGAAGATTTAACCGTCGACGCCATCCAGCCCAAATCTGGTTCACCATCCAGGCAAGCTGGATGGGGTCTTTCGCCGCGCCTTTCCGGCTATTGCTAGCTTGCCATCTCGTTCACCGATCCGCACAAGGCGGATGGGGTCCGAAACGCGCAGCACCAAAATTGCGAGTCGCACTCGGTCTTACGATTACCGCCGCCCTCATGGTCGCCGCATCGCAACTGCGGTAAACTGCGGCCATCATGCCGCAAGAAAACATTTCCGCTGCTCGGCCTGGTCGACGTTGGCTGCAGTTCAGGCTGCGCACGCTGCTGGTGGTGATGATCGCGGCCTGCATTCCTTTGGCGTGGCTGACGATGAAACGCGAGCGCACCCGCCGGCAACGCCGCGCGGTCGTCGCCATCGACAATGCGGGCGGCAATATCTGGTATCTCGGCACGCCGAAGGCAGTTCCACCAGCAGTCGGAGTAACGGCTGGCGGCGGCCGGACCCTGCGATACAACGTAATTCCGTCGATTCGCAGCAGCGCTCCGGCAATTTTTTGGCTCAGGTCGTCGAAGAAGCCACCGCGGGCGATGTGGTGGCTGTCGACTTCGACCGCCGCGTCACCCTTTTTTTCGCGCAACAAGGAACCGCTACATTTGGCATCCGAATCAATGGTCAGGAGATTGAGAACGACTCGGCAGACAAGTGGATTCTCCACCGGCGACTCGACCGATACTTTTTCGATACTCGGCTCACCGACTCAGGGCTGGCGCATCTTAGGCCGCTTACCGAGCTGCGCATACTTCACCTTGGCAAGACGGGCGTGACGTTTGCCGGTGCTAGTGCCTTTGAGCAGAACCTGCCGCGCAGCCCCATCATCCGATAGGCGATCCCAAGAATCTGCGATTCGCGGATTTGGTCCAGATGGAAGCCCGACGCGTCAGCGAGGAATTGCACCGGTTTTCCCTCGCGGGCGTAGGAACGGGTTTACAATGGACGTCTGTAGGCAGCGCCCTGTGTGGCGTTCCGTGTGCTGCGGATCGACGTCGCGCCGCCCCGCGCGGAACGCCACAGAGGGCGTTCCCTACAGAGTAAGGAGCGGACGAAAAATAACTTCGGCAATTGTCTTGGCCCTCACCTGACCTCTCCCGGAGGGAGAGGGATGTGTATGTCGAAGTCATTTT